>PNNG01000022.1 GCA_013824115.1 Sphingobacteriaceae bacterium
GGGATGGCCGGGGCCCTTGGCGCAGAGGCGCGGAGGGGCCAAAATGCCAGTCCCTCTGGGGCTCAGCGGCTGGACATCTCTGCGTCCTCCGGCCGAACAGGGAAGCTGAGAAGGCCAAAATGCTCCGCCGGTCACTGAGCGCAGTCGAAGTGCGGCGCTAGCTGCTGCTACTAGTTGCACTGATCGTGCAGCCTGTGAGCTGCACTCCGTCCCATGACCAGCACCTTACCCGTTCAAGCCAGACATACCCCTCTGCGCCTCCGCGGTTTATTTTCAGGCCGCTGCGACGCCACCCACCATTGCCTACCGCCACCGATTTAACAAACCCACGGCGCATTTTTGCGTTTAAACATCGATATTTGTTCACCAACCTTTAAAATTCTTTGTAATGCGTAAAATCGCCTTGTTTACCTTTTTGTTGAGCCTTTGTGCTACCATGGCCACCCTGGCCCAGCTGGCACTGCCACAACCCAGTCCGAAAGCCAGTGTGATGTACACAGTGGGCCTCACCGAAGTGTCGGTTACCTACAGCTCACCTGCCGTAGCCGGACGTGAAATTTGGGGCAAACTGGTGCCTTACAACGAAGTTTGGCGCACAGGAGCCAATACCGCTACCGAAATCAGCTTCAGCACCGATGTGAAAGTGGCCGGACAAACCGTGAAAGCCGGTAAATATGCTTTGTTTACCATTCCTACCAACGGCAACTGGACCGTCATCCTCAATACCAATGCCGGTCAGTGGGGCTCTACCAACTACAAAAAAGAACTCGATGTGATTCGCTTTGAAGTAGCCCCTGAGGCGCTCACCGAAGCCAAAGAACGTCTGGGCTTTTATATCAACCACGTAAGTGCCGACGAAGCCCATGTGGTGATGAAGTGGGAGAAAGTGAAAATCAAATTCCCCGTAACCGTGGATAGCAAGGCCCAGGCTTTTGCTTCCATCAACAAACATTTCGACAACACTGCAGGTGACTGGTACCCACACGCCAATGCAGCCAATTATATCGTGGCCAACGGTGGCAATCTGCAAGATGCCTTGCGTTATGCCAACCGCGCTACCGAATTGAATGCCAAGCATTTTATGGCTCATTGGTCGAAAGCCCGCGTGCATGAGGCAATGGGTCAGCCAGTAGAAGCTTTGGCCGCTGCGCAGGCTGCCAAAAAAGCTAGCGAGGAAACACCTAGCAGCTGGTACGACATGACCAAGGCCGACATCGACGCCAAAATCGCTGAATGGTCGAAAATCAAACCTGCCCGTAAAAAATGATTTTGGGTGCAGCTACCCGGGTAAAGACGCGTTTCGGCGCGTCTTTGCTTTTTATACTCTTGGCAGTAGGTGTAACTTGGGCCCAACCGGGATATGGTCCACCTGCAGGCCAGCCCGTGGGTGAACTTTACGAGCAACTCGGCAAATTGCAGGTATTGGGCAGGGTACTTTATGTGGCCGCCCACCCCGATGATGAAAACACCCGATTATTGGCCTGGTTGGCCCGAGAAAAGAAGGTAGAAACAGCCTATTTGTCGCTCACCCGGGGCGATGGCGGCCAAAACCTCATTGGTAAAGAAGTGCGCGAGGGGCTCGGACTCATCCGCACCCAAGAGCTGCTGGCCGCCCGCCGCACCGATGGCGCCCGGCAGTTTTTTACCCGCGCTAATGACTTTGGCTATTCTAAAAATCCCGAAGAAACCTATACGCATTGGGACCACGATTCGCTGTTGGCCGATGTGGTTTGGGTCATCCGAATGTTCAAGCCCGATGTCATCATCACCCGCTTTAATCCCGAACCTTCGCCTACGCACGGTCACCATACGGCTTCAGCGCAGTTGGCGGTAGAGGCCTTTGCGGCGGCAGCCGATCCCAATCGTTTTCCCGAACAACTGGCCTTTGTGCAGCCCTGGCAAGCACACAGTTTGTACTGGAATACGAGTTGGTGGTTTTACGGGCGTGAAGATTTCGATAAAAGCGGATTGTTGCCCATCGACGTAGGCAGCTACAATACCTCCCTGGGCAGCGGATATGGCGAAATTGCCTCGGCCAGCAGGAGCATGCACAAAAGCCAAGGTTTTGGCTCGGCCCGGCAGCGTGGACAAGAGATCGAATACCTGAAGCCACTGGCTGGAAAAACCAGTACCAGCGATTTGTTTGCCGGCATCAACCTCAGTTGGAGCAGGGTAGCGGGTGGCGCTGCTTTGATCAAGCCCCTGCAAAAAATACAGCGGGACTTCGATTTGCGGCATCCTGTTTTGTCCGTTGAAGCCCTGGTGGCATGGCGTATACAGCTCACGGCCCTGTCAGAGAGTTATTTCAAGGCTCAAAAACTGGCTGAATGCAATGCCTTATTGGTGCAGCTATTGGGTTTGTGGCAAGAGTTAACCGCCAACAAATTCAGCGTAGTGCCTGGTGACTCGCTTGCTTTGACTTTGCGGCAAATTGTGCGCCACCGGGGCGAAGTACAGCACCTCGAAACCCGCTGGGAGCAGTTGAGCTGGGAGGCTGCGGGGAATTTGCCTTACAGTTATGTGCTGCTTGAAACCACTGCGGGTTTGGGTCAATTGCCGTTCAACCAGCAGCGCGACCAAAAACGGGTCTTAAAATCAGCCGATAATTTGCCTTTGGGCAATCCATTTTGGCTGAATGGGGCCTTAGATGCCGGATTTTTTGCTTTGAACGATCTGCGTTGGGTGGGGCACACCGAAAATCCCGCGCCTTACCAAGTGAGGGTAAGGTATGCGTTCCGGGTTTGGAAACGTGTGCATGAAGTAGAGGTGGTGCTGCCGGTTTATTATCGCTGGACCGATCCGGCAGAAGGCGAGCGTTTTCGTCCGTTGGAGGTGGTGCCGGCCCTGCAACCCGCTTTTGCCAATGCCAATTACCTCAGCAGGGGTGGACAGGTAGCTGTAGAAGTGGTGGTGCGAGCCGACCAGGATCGCCCTCAAGCCGAAGTGCGCCTCCAACTACCCGATGGCTGGTATGCCGAACCTGAAGTACAAACGCTTCAAGCATTGAAAGCCGGATTGGAATACCGCGTGACCTTTCAGGTTTTACCTGGCAAGCAGGCTGCGTCGGGGAGCATGGGGGTAGCAGTGGTTTCGGCCGGCAAGCAATACGACCGTTCGTTGGTGCGCATCAATTATCCGCACATTCCCATGCAAATACAGCTCAAGCAGGCGGAGGCTCATTTGTTGTTGTTGGACCAGCCGGTGGGACAAGGCCGCATCGCCTTTGTTCCCGGAGCAGGTGACGAGATTCCAGATGCCCTCAGAACACTCGGCTATGCAGTGGAAGTGCTTTCGGTAGCAGAATTGACACCCGAAAAGCTCAAAAATTACCGCACGGTGGTGGCTGGAGTACGTTTGGCCAATACCGAAGCTGCTTTAGGTGCCAAAATGCCCTATCTGCTCGGCTTTGTAGAAGCCGGTGGTACGCTCATTTGGCAATACAACACCAGCCAATCGCTGCTCCACAAGCAGTTTGGTGCAGCGAATCTTGTTTTAGGGCGCGAACGGGTGACGGTAGAGAACGCCCCGGTGACCTTTTTACAATCGAACCATGCCATCATGCAACGTCCGAACCAACTCACCGACGCCGACTTTGAAGGCTGGGTGCAGGAGAGGGGCTTGTACTTTGCCGCCAATTGGGATGCTGCCTGGACGCCTTTGTTGCGGATGAACGATCCGGGCGAAAAGCCTTTGGATGGTAGTTTATTGGTTTCTCAATATGGGCAAGGAACCATCGTTTACACCGGACTCAGCTTCTTCCGGCAATTGCCCGCCGGTGTGCCCGGTGCTTACCGTTTGTTTATGAATTTGGTGGAAGCCAGTTGGCACACCAACCAACCAAAAAAGTAATGGAGCAAGATACAGCAGCTAGGGCCGGTGAAAAGGCCGCCGAAGAATCGCTTGAAGGCATGCCGGGTTTTGTACGAAGTTGGCGGCAGGTGTACCTCTTTTTGCTGCTGTTTTTGGTGTTGCTGGTTGTGGTGTTCAGCTGGTTTTCGGAGGTGTGGCGATGAGTTGGCTCGATTGGACGGTATTGGCACTTACCCAGCTGCTCATTGTGGTGTATGGGGTGTGGAAAAGCCGGCAAGACCGCGACATGGAAAGCTACCTCCGCAGTCGCACCATGAGTTGGTTTACGGTGGGTTTGAGCATCATGGCCACCCAGGCCAGTGCCATTACCTTTTTGTCGGCACCCGGCTTGGCCTACGAAGAAGGCATGCGTTTCGTTCAGTTTTACTTCGGTCTACCCATCGCCATGGTCATTTTGAGCGCCTTTGCCGTGCCTTTGTACTACCGTCTCAACGTGTACACGGCCTATGAGTTTTTAGAAAAGCGGTTTGATGTAAAGACCCGTACCCTGGCAGCAGTGCTTTTTCTCACCCAACGTGGTTTGGCTGCGGGCTTCACCATTTTTGCGCCTTCGCTCATCCTCAGCTCGCTGTTGGGCTGGAATATTTATTACACCAATTTGGTGATTGGCGGCATCGTGATCATTTATACCGTAACAGGTGGTACGCGGGCGGTGGCACGCACCCAGAAAACCCAAATGGCCATCATTTTGGCGGGGATGTTTTTGGCAGCTTGGTATGTGGTGAAAGGCCTGCCCGAAGAAGTGGGCATGGAAGGCGCGTTGACCTTGGCCGGTAAACTCGGTCGATTAGAAACCATCGACTGGACTTTCGATTTGAACAACCGCTATACCATTTGGAGTGGCTTACTGGGCGGTACATTTCTCATGCTGTCGTATTTTGGTACCGACCAAAGCCAGGTGCAGCGCTACCTGGGCGGGCAGTCGATTGCCCAAAGCCGCATAGGTTTGTTATTCAACGGATTGCTGAAAATTCCCATGCAATTCGCCATTTTGTTCGTAGGTGCCCTGGTTTTTGCCTTTTATTTGTTTCAAGCCCCACCCGTATTTTTCAATAAAGTGGTCGCCGAGCAAACCCGACAAGATGTTGTAGTTGGCGATAAATATATCGCCGCTGAGTCGGCATTTGCCGAAGCTATAAACGCCCGCAAACAAGCTGCCCTGAACGTATTGCAGCAGCCCGAAGATGCTGCAGCTGTAGAAGTCCTGCGTGAAAAGCAGGCAGCTGTGGATGGGTTGCGCAAAGAAGCTAAAAGCCTCATCAAACAGGGCAATCCAGCTGCCGATACCAACGATATCAACTACATTTTCCTTACTTACGTTTTCGATTTTCTGCCGGCTGGACTGGTGGGTTTGATCATTTCTGTGATTTTTTCGGCCAGCATGTCGAGCACCAGCTCTGAGTTGCAGGCCCTAGCCAGCACCACGGTGGTAGATGTTTACAAAAGACTTTGGAAGCCATCAGCCTCAGAACAAGAGTGCTACCAGGTGAGTCGCTGGGCAACGGTAGGCTGGGGTGTATATGCCATCATTTTTGCCATGTTTGCCAACCGATTGGGAACCCTTATCGAAGCGGTGAATATCTTGGGTTCACTCGTCTACGGCACCATTTTGGGCATTTTTATGGTGGCTTTCTTGTTTAAGCAAGTGGGCGCAAAGGCGGTGTTTATCAGTGCCCTTTTGTCGGAAGCCTTGATTCTAGCGTTGTTCCTGTATTCTGATGTTCCCTTTTTGTGGTACAATGTGATTGGCTGTGTGGTGGTGGTGGGAGCTTCGCTTGTGGGGACGAAGCTGCGCTTCTGGTAACAGCACTGTGTTCGTGCCTTTAAACCGAAGAGAATTTGGCAAAATCTATCTCCTGCAGCTTCCTTTTAGGTATTGAGATAAATACACTTTAATCTTGAATTACAAATCGTTTGAAGTGCATGCCTTCGGTAGTTTGGATGAGTAGCAAATACATGCCATCAGCCAATTCTTGTACATCTAGGTGTTGATGTGCACCTTGGCCAGTTTGCTCAAATGTCTTGATTTGTCTTCCTGTCATGTCAACAATCCGGCAGCTGATGGGTATTACCCCTTCGGATATACGCAAGTTGAGTGTATGGCTGGCTGGATTTGGGTACAAAACAATGGAACCCATCCCTGCAGGCAAGTCAGGAGAGCTGGTTGCCCAAAGCTGTACACATTTTTGATCGGCGTATTGCACCTCACTACGAACACAAAGATTGTTGCTTCCTGTATTTATAGGTGCATACTGTTTGTTGAAGCTGAGTATTTCGGATGCTCCAATAGGAAGGGACAGGTTGAAATCTTGTTTGTAAGAGGTGCCTGCATTATCGAAATATAGCAAACGGAGATTATTAATCACATTGGTGCCGGTATTGGTGACGCGTACACGTACCAGACTTGAATCGGCAATGGAAGTTGCGTTTACGGGATTAAGGATGTCTATTATTCGCACAAAATTCGGAGCTTCGAGGCCATAAGCGCTTATGCTCAAGGTATCATTGGCTGTACGTGAATCGCCAATGACATTGCTCTTCACTTGCAGGTTATGCAGTCCACCTCGAGGGGGTAACCATGGTGTTTGAAAAGTCAAGATGGCAGAGTCGCCAACGGCCAAATAATTGCCCAAGTGCTCAGTGGTGAGCCGTTGATTATTCACCCACAGCTCCATGGGGATGCTGGTTAAGGGTACATTTCCTGCATTTCTCACCCAAACGCTGACAGCGACGGCTGCATTGGCTATGCTCATGGGGTTGGGAAAAACAAATCGCATCAATGCTGCATCATTTTGGAAGGCACTTCCATTTAAACGCACTAGGACCGTGTCGCGCACCAAGCAGGTTCCACTGCCAACGGCAGCTACATACAAGCTGTTTTGGGTAGGGTTGACCTGCAGGTTGTTGCCATTTCCCAAAAAGCCAGCCGGACCAAACCAACTGATGACCGGTAAAGTTTGTGGCAGCTGAAAAGCGCTCCCCAAGGTGGTGGGAAGGCTGGTTCCATTGGTAACTTGCCAGCCGGCAGCCGTGCTTGAAGTACTAATTCTTTGCACACCTACCGACGTAGAAGTGGTTGAAATACCAGCCCCTGAAAACATGGTAGAAGGAAATCCATACATGGCATTGTTCAGCACAAGTCCCGAAAGGAAGGTGAAATTGGTAAAAAGTGTATCAGCCAATGCCAAACTGTAAGGAGTAGCAGGCAATAGGAAGTTGGTCGGGAAAGGCAATCTGAACACATTGTTTCCTGATTGCGGAAGGCTACTGCCAACTAAATAAATTTGACTGCGAGGCGCCATTACATATTCGGGCAAGGCGTAACGATGCAGCAAACTGGCATTTTGTTGGTAAATCATTAAAAGAATGCCACCCACAAAAACGCTGTCATCACTCATATTGCTCACTTCAATTACTTCGTCGTTTGCTGTTAGATTCAAACCAGCCGGTAGCGAACTCGAACCCTGCATACTTGCACTTGCCGAAATCACCACTTCCGATATCTGGATGGCCTGGCGGTGCGTATTTCTTGCGACTGCCCTTAAATTCAGGCTGGTGCCTAGGTTGATTGCCGTGTCGTTCATGGCCGTTACACGATTGCGATTGCCTTCAAAATAACCAATATGCAAGGTATCGCTATTGTTTTGAGCCACATCAATGGCAACGATACTTAAACTTCCGCTCCTTAGCTCATGGCTCAAATCAATGCTGTAGAAACCTGAGGTGCTATTGCCATTGATACGCGGCATGAGCCAACGATGCACACTTCGAGGAGCATGCATCACGAGCCAAACTTGATTGACTCCGCTTCCATTGTTCGAATCAGTGGCGGTTACATTCAAACTGCGGCCATTGCCATGGCACTTGGCATCGAAAAAATTAGGTGATAGCTGCAAAATCTGAAGCTTAGGTGGAATGATATCGGTGCTATCATTGCCACTAATACCCAAGGTATTTGAGGCGGAACTTGAGCAGTTATCGAGCGAAGTACTTAGTTGTAAAGGGCCATTCGAACCTCCAAAAAATGGTCCTGCTTGGATGCGCATACCCGTTCCATGCACAAGTCCGCTCCATACAAAATCTGCACTTTTTCTTCGTGGCAAACCTTGATTGTACCTGCCTAAACTACCAGGACGGGTAGCGGAATAAACGGCCCAATGCTTATTGCCATTTACATCCTTGCCTATTAATTGGAATCCTCCTATGGTGTTGTTTGGACCAACGTAAATGCCGTCGCCCACCCAGTTTTCAACTTCTCCTAGTCTATGTTCATCGTACTCGTGAAATACTATCCTATCAATAATTTGCCCATCAGGTGATTCTAACGTAAATACCGCATCTCCGAAAAAGGTGCCTGGTAGCATATCGGGCAGATTCATATTGAAGTAATGAAACTCAGGTCTCGAGGAACCGCCCATTTTAGAAAGCACCATGCTCACCCCAGGCGGTAGACGGTGGCCTGCTGGAAAAGTAAAAATGTTGTTGAACCACAGGTTGGGCCTAAAGGTGCAACCAGTGAGATCTACGGTATCGGTGCCATGATTGGTGATTTCAACAAATTTATTTCCGGTAGGAAGCAGGTATCCAGGTAAATTGGGTGTGCCGTGAGGCAAAAATTGGTTCAATGTAACTTCAGAAATCACCAACGGGTAGGCTGCTAAGGTCTTGGCACGGGCAACAAGCGTATCTCGAGCAGTGATAACTTGGGGCGCTACAACTTCAGGGTTGAGTACAAAATTGGTGTAGTTTTGAGAAGCACTACTCCAACCAACATTACCAGCGCTGTCAATGGCCATTAATCGGGCTTCGAATTTTCGGTCAAAGGTATCCGAGGGCAATGTTCCCGCCCACCGACCGCTGGTTCTATTGCCCGAAATGAGGTTAAGGGATTGAAAAGTGGTCTGATTTTGATTAAAAAGCATCAGTTGTACCGACCGGATGCCGCTGCCAAAATCACTGGCGGTTACCGAAAAATTCCGGCTGGTGCCACTACAAGCATACAGTAAGGTATCGAATTGCGCCATGCCCAGCAATGGCCGGGTTATTTCTGAACTTTGACCGCTGGGGAGCACATAGGCACCAATGTCAGGCAGTAGTTGACCACTCACTTGACGAACCTGTCCGTTTAAATCATTCACAGCCGCACCCAAAAACTGCACAGGCTTGCCATTGGCTTTGGCGAAAGTCCTTACCGCCGGTGCTGGCAGGGATACTTGTGGCATAAGCAACGCCAAATTGCCGTTAATTTCACGGTTCGGTAAGGGAATTGTATCACTGGAAGAAACCAAACGCGATTCAAATACTTCTAAAGTGCTATCTGCTGTAAGTGTGCCTTGTCGGAAATAAGGAATGGCAGCCAATTGCGGCCTAACGAATACATTGTTTTCAAGTCGCATCCTTTTGAGCAGAAGTGCTTTGCTTCCATCTGTTCTAAAAAGGACTCCTTGAAGCCTGTTCGTATCAGCATGGGCCAAATCAACTGCAATGAGATTATTGATGAGCCGAAACTTGGGTGAGGTACTAAAATGAAAAATGGTTGGTCTGTGGCGGAGATTGCCCGCTGGAATGTTACCTAGTTGAATGGTGTTGTTCACAAAATCGATGTCGAGATTATTCAAATAATCATTTGACACCGCATCGGTGCTTATTAGTTGTAGTTCGTAGGGCAAAGTAGTGCCAGTTCTACCACTAGGGTATTGAAGTTGAGTGATGAGGTTGCCCATGAATGTGATCCTGCCGCTCGAGGTACTGAACAAGATGATCTGGTGCACACGCGGTGCGTTCGACGCCAAAAGAGGATGGTTTCTGAACCCTATATTTCTGAAAACATTGTTGGTAACACGTGTATGAACCTGGCTAGCATTAAACCGAACGAGGTAGGAGAAAAATTGTGGATCTGACCAATATTGCTCAATCACATTGTTCTCGAATATGACCGAATCATAGCCCGACAGCTCAACGGCATAGAACTGCTTCAAGGTATTGTCGGTGCTGTCGCCTATGATGTTGTTTTCTATGACTACTTTACGGTTCATTCCACCCGAAATGGCTCTGTTACAACCACTGAATCGGTTATTACGGATAAAAATCTCCGTAGAATCAGCAGGGCCAGAAAAGGCGGTACGGAATTCAATGCCTTTGTATGCAGCACTTGTAGGATGTAAACTCTTTACAGTAGTATGTTCAAAAATTACCCTATTTGGGCGATTGATGCCATTGATTAGTTCTAAGAAACTCATTTGCTGAGCAGTTGTATTCAGCGTTAAGCTTCCACCCCCAAGGGTATCTTTTCCTGACCATGTGAAATTTTGAACATTGGTCAAGGTGATGGTGGATTGCATCCATGAAAGCGTGTTGAATGGCACCCTAATGGTGACATTTTTATTCACATCGGGACGAAACTCCACGCGTAATCCAGGTTGAAGAAGTTTGTAATTGCCAAGTACCCAATTACCAGTAAGGTTGTAGAAAGTATCGGTTAACAAAATTTTTACATCGGCATTGATGTTGGCTCCCGACATGATATTGCTCAATGCTGTGAGATTGGGAATTTCGCCATTTTGACCCAAGCGGTAATTACCAGCGAGTGCAGCCCCTGTGTTGTAGCTGAAAGTTGTGTTTGGAGCTGTTGTGGCCGTTCCACCAGCGGGCAAGGTAATTTGTGCTTGGCCTGGTATACTGTACCTGAAGAAATATTGAATAACCACAGGGCCAAAGGTATTGGTTGGGAAAAGCGACAGGTCTAGTTGTGCACGGTACTGGTTGTTGGCAATACGTTGTGCATTTACGCTGACCCACGAAACATCGTGGGCTCTTTTGTAAAATAGCTGCACGAACAAGGTGTCACTGGGTTGCGCTAGAAGTGCTCGAGCAGTTAAGGTTCGGCTACCTAGCCAGGCTGTGTCGCTGATGGGGTTGTGCAGCAGCAGTGGCCTGTAAATGGTGTCTTCCTGGTAAGCCCCTATATCGGAAGCTGGCCTGCTACGTGTCTTTCCAGTGAAATCAAGTAAGGTTAAAGCACTGGTATTGGAAAGCCTTGATACGCTGCTGCTCGGTAATACCCTAAAGCCTTGTATACTATCTAGTTGAATAGGCAAGTAAAACGAAGACGCATCCCAACCCGGAAAGCTGCCAAAAGCGCGTCTGGGTTGTGCGAAGCCAGTTGCAAACATAAACCTATTCGGTGATGGCAAATGGTAGACGTTGTTGTTGAACAAAATCCGATTGGGAGTGATTGATGAATCCATCACTACAAACACATCGTTGGTGTCAACGGTAGACCAAATAAAAGCATTGTTGGTTACCCGTATGCCATCATTAAAAACAGGAGCCAAAGGCAAAAGAAATTGCCCCTCCACGTGAAAAGCGTTGAATAGGCTTTGAATACGAATGTTGTTGTGGTCCATCAAAAAGTTCAACGCACCATTGATGTTCGTTACATTCGTATTCATGAAACCAAAGACATTGGTTAACCTGATGTTCATGATATTGTTCGAAATCAAGTTAGCTGCTTGGGTGCCTCTATTTATGTCTGTTAGTTTAAATGTTGGTCCAGAAGAAGTAATTTGAAGCGTATTGTTGGTGATGGTAAATGCGCTGCCCAATACGTGTTCTAACTGAGCGTTTGCATTGGGCTGTGTGGTGGTTTTAACCACCACATTTCTGTTGAATACAAAATTTGAAATGCGCTCGGCAAAATAAATGGCAGTGCTTGGCTCAATGATGCGGCAGGAGTCGATGCTGATGTTTGGCTGCAAGTTCTGGGCACTGTTGAATTCGAAACTGTAACGACCTCCGAGAACTTCACAATTGGTAAACCGCAGATTGTTGCTTTGGTTAACAATCACGTTGTGTTGCCCATCAGAAGTGCCGCTTGCCGACAGGCCTGTAACTTGTAATTTACAGCGACTAAAGGTGATGAAGCCTGCATTATTGATGCGCAACAATCCCAAGGTGCTCGTTGGAAAATTACCGGTACGCCTAAAAGTTAAATCTGTAAAAAGGAGGTGCACCGCGCCATTGAGCGTTAATGCAGGGGAGGAGGGACCAAGAATAACTACACTATCGGCATTAACTGCCTTCGAACGTATAGTGATTAACCGGCTGGCATTGCTACCGTTGATGGCGCTTAATTGAAATTGGGTATTGTAGATTCCCGATTCAAGCTCCAAAGTTACAGGCCCTTGGAGGCCTTGAGCATTTAGGTAACTCCATGCAGCATTCAAAGTGGTGAAATCACTGGTTGGCCTACCAACAGAGTATACCCCTCCTCCTGTGTGGGTTGTAAGTACAGTGCTCAGCCTGTTATTGGTGGTATCAGGATCTATACCACCTTGAGCAACATCGCACCAAACCCATAATGTGTCGGATCTGAATTTGCCAGTACTAATTGAATCTAGAAACTGATAGTTGAAAAAATGCCCTGGAAGTACCAAGCCTGTCCATGTTGCCTGCACCGTTTGCCCACGCCAACGGTAGCGTAGGTGCAATTGATGCAAGGAGTCGGTAGAGTTGTTCCTTAATCTCATTTGCACAGCATGTTTTCCTTCGGCAATCAGATTCACTGCTGGTTGCATTATACTCGCCAATTGGGCGTCGAAGGGTCGCAAATTGGCTAAATCAAAGCCTATATTCCACTGCTGATTATCGATGGTTCCTTGGGTGGCGGTGGTGCTATTGGCTACCATTCTACGCCCATTACGCGCAGTGGCGGCTCCTAAAAACACCGCGTTACTTTGTGTGGCACTTACTTCTACCACCAGGGTACGGCTACTATCAAAAGTGAAAAAATGGTCGAGATCGATGCGCAAATAATTACCCACTAGCTGGCTTGCAGTGAAGGTTCTGCTCGGTAACGCAACCACAACAGTTTGAAGACTATCAAAAAATTGATTGTTGTTGAAATTTTGTTGAGCTAGATGGCCCATTCTGATTTGCAAATTGTTTACAACCAGGGGTGTAGAAATAACGCCCAATGCTCTCAGGTAAATGCTTGTTAAATGCGGAGCATTTCTTGACCCACTTAAATCAGCTGGAGTATAAATCAACTGTACCTTTTGAATGCCACCATTCGAGGATCCCATGGGTTGCTGGCTTTGTAGAGAACCTAGCGGGATGGAGACGTTTTGCTGCCCTGTAGCAAGCTGTAGGCCGCAAATCCAAACTAACAGGAAAAGTGCTTTTTTCAAGTGTTCAAAGAGTTTTCCTCAAATATAAGTCATAAGCCGATTTTGAAAATCTATTGTTTCAAGATTTTAATTGGCATGGAGCATATAGCAACCAGCTGGCACATTGCACACCATTGAATGGCTTCGCTTCGTTTGCTGTGAAACAAGTCTCTTTCTTTGTTGTTCTTGAAAATTATGAACAAATTCACTTGGCCCGTGTGGGCCGTCACTTTTTACTTGGTGGTGTATGTTGTCCTCACGCAAATTCCGGGCTTCGAAATACCCGCCATCATTATGTTCTCTATGAGTCCGTTTATACTCATTTCATTGGTGTTGCACGTACTCATCAATGGCACGCCATCGCCCTACACTTTTGAGGAGCGGTGGTACGACGATCGCCATCAGGATCAGTAAATGAATAGCATCATGGTGTGCTTCGCCCCGCACACCATGGTGCCTTTTGGCTTAATGCTGCACTACAATTCTTCGGGTATGCACTCCGTCGACGGTGTAAATACGCAGGAGGTACAAACCTGAGTGAAGCGGTTTTACATCAATATCGGTTCTGAACGGATCGTCAGGAATTATTTGTTGCAGCAGTTTGCCATGAGCGTCGTATAGTTCAACTTCACGCAGGATACTTTTTTCTGATACTTCTACAAACACTTTGTTAGCGGTTGGGTTTGGGTATACCTGTACGTCGGATGAAAGCTTTTCAAACGGGCGAACCGAAGTACTTATACCTCCCAGCTGCTGACATACCGAATCGGGCCAGTTGCCAAGAAGGCGGACACACAAACGATTGCTGCTGCTGTCAGAGGGTATGTAAAAGCGGTTGAAGGTCAAGATTTGCTGTTGGCCGGGCAATAAAGCCACATTGAATAGTTGTTCAAAGGTTACGGAAGCGCTATCAGCAAAACTCAAGCGTACCGATTGCAACGTATCGGTTCCTACATTCAGAATGCGAACTCGAACCTGCACAGAATCGCGGATGTTGATACCAGCAGCGGGGCTTACGAATTCGGTGAAGCGTGCGAATTGTCGGGCATCGCGACCAAAAGTTTGAATGCAAATAGAATCGTTGCCAGGCTGACTGTCGCCAACCAGCACGGCACGTGCGCAGAATTGATGCACGCCACCCAAAGGTACCTGCCAGCTGCGACTGCTTGTGAAGTTCATCGTGTCGCCAGGCATGATGACGGCTTGAGCAGTATCTTGATGCAACAAGCTGCCATTCACGCTGAACCGAAGTGGTATGCGCGAAATGGGGGTATTTCCTCTATTCACTAACCTAACTTGCGGGTTAACCGTGAATGGATTAGTTTGATTGGCTGCAGGTTGTGAAATGCTTAGCACCTGCATGTCGGTTTGCTGGTTTCCACCAACAACGGCCACGAAAATCGAATCGGTTGCCACACATGTACCATTACCAGCTTGGGCGCGGAACAACGTATTCATTGTTGGACGTACCCGTATGGAATCGCCACTACCCAAAAATCCAGTTGGGCCAAACCACTGAATGGTGTCGTATTGTTGGGGGAAGGGAATGCTGCTTCCGAGGTTAGTTAACCTTCCTAGGCTTTGATTGCTGGTGGTCCAGCCGGTATTGTTTGGATTGGTATTCACCCTGTAAATGGAAGCTGTTTGGCTTACGTTGGCTATGCCTGCACCACTCCAAACCGAGGCAGGAATATTGAGATTGGCAGGAAAAAGAAAGCCATTGGTGGCAACTGCTGTGAGATAACGCTGCGAGGCAACCGTGTCGAGTAAAGTAATACCATTAAATCCTCCCGATTGCAGGTCGAAGATAAAAGGTGAAACGTAAAACACATTTCCAATATTTGGAGCAGGAGTGTTGCTCACAACAATGAAAATTTGTGACAGTGGCGGCATGATGATGCTAGGAAGAGGGATATTCCAATTTTGACTGCCCGAAAAAAGTCGAATGACGATGCCATGGGTCATTAAACTGTCTCTGCCTGTGTTGGTGATCTCATAAACATCGGCAATACTTGCGTTGGTGATGTTCAATCCAGCCGGTAGGCTGGCAACTGGCTGGAAACCACTACCACCGGGAAGGTGTAATACTTCGGTGAGTTGAATGGCAGAGCGGTCCCGGCCGGTACTTCTTGCACGCAATAGTACCGAGTCACCAGCATTTATAAAGGTGTCGTTGCTGGCAATGACATTTAAACGGCGACCATGGAAGAAGGGTAATCTAATGGTGTCGCTTACATTATTGTTGAAATCGCGTGCCAACACCCGGAGCAATCCTGAACTTCTTTCATTGGCCAAATTGAGCGAATAAATGCCATCTAAATTATTGCCACTGGCTCTCTGCATTACCCGTTGCACCAACCCGTTGGAGCTTTCAATAAAGAGCAAAACTTCTAAAACCCCACTGCCCGCAGCTGTATCTTGCGCCCGCACACTCAGCCAACGTTGACCATTGGCGCAGTCCAAATCATTGAAATTGGGGGCTAATTGAAGTTCGGAAAGTATCGGGCGCACAACATCGGTGGAATCATTACCACTGATACGGATGGTGAAGGTATCGGAGGATGCGCAAACTCCACTATTGGCTTGCAAGCTAATTTGGTAGGTGCCACCTGCCATAGGAGGCCTTGAAGCCTCACGCCCATTGCCCTGGAGAATTCCGCCCCACTGGTAATGAATACTTGGTTTGCGGTTGCTCGACAGGTTGTTGAAACCGAGATTACCCGGATTGTTAACCCCAATGGCACGCCAATTGGTGACACAATTCATATCCAAACCATCTAGCTTAAAACCTCCAACCGAGAATGTAAAAGGAATAGGATTTCCTGTCCAGGTGCCTGGAACAATGTTTACCACTGAATTAAAAAATCGCTGGAAATAGATAGCATCTACTACGCGGCTTCGGTCGGGCGTTATCAGCATGATACCATTGTTTTCGCCAAAGAGGTTTGATGTCATATTTGCATAGGTAAAATAGTGATTGTTTACCTGTGCTGAGTTTGTAGCACCTTCCGTAATCAAAATAACCGCTCCGGGTGGAACGAGGTAAGGAGTAGGGAAAAGCATGGTGTCGTTGGCCTGAATGCGCAGGCGGTATCCCGATAAATCCAAAGTGTCGCTACCGTAGTTGGTCAATTCGAGGTAGGCGTTGTTTTGGCTATTGGCATGTGGGGGGAAAACGGTTGTAAAGCCGGTAGCTGCTCTTTGGTAGCCAAATTCAGAAATGGCAATGGTGATAATCCCAGGTATGTGGGCCTTTGCCCGTATGCCGTGTTGTGTGCTAACTACCGAATTGGCTGAAATGCTGGCAATAAGCGCATAGTTGTGGTAATAGGCCCACTGGTTGGAGTATTGAACGTTACCTGCACTGTCGCTTGCTATAAGACTGGCCATGGCATAACGCAAATTGGTATCAACAGGTACCATTGCCGTCCATGTGCCTAGCTGCTGATTCCCTGAACTTAATGCTAATGGAATTCTTAGTGCAGCCAATCCATTCCACAGTGATAATTCCACGCGCGAAACACCGCTACCTGTATCGGCTACCTGAACACTGAATTGCCTTGTTTGTCCCAGACATGCAAAAGCACTGGTGTCGAATTGTACTTGTGATATCACGGGTGGCAAAGCATCAACGCTAAAACTGCTTTGCACTTGGTAAGCACCAATGTCGGCTGGTGAACGCAAAACGTTGTTTAAATCTAAAGTTGCAATACCCGGCAAGGTAAGTGGGATGGCATTTGATTTTACATGACTGGCTGCCCTGGCACCAGGCATGGCAGCACTTGGTACCAATACATCCAAATTCCCGGCTAATTCAAATGATACTCGTTCTTGCTGCCGGCCGGGTATGGCCATTTTGTTTCGCCAATTATTCAACCCACGAATGGCGATAGTATCTTGCTCCCAATAATAAGGGAAGGTTCTGGCTGAATCAAGCAGGTACAAATTGTGCCCTATGGTGGTGCTGTCGAAAATTTGATTGGTGCGGTTGGTGTACAAGAATAGCCCACCTTTAAATCGCTGTGGGTTGCCTTTTAAATCGAAGCCAAACACATTGTTTTGGATGATTAATTCCTTCATAGGCTGCATTGCAAAGCCGTAAAACCTATTGGAGCAATTTCCAAAATAACTGCCACTTACTAAGACAGTGTTATGAAGAAATTGTACCCATTCTCTTTGAACAGAGTTGAGGTTTAAGGTTTGAATCAGATACCACTCTTTCACGGAAGCGCCTGTTGAATCGGTTCTGTTCACAGGCAATCGTAGCTTTTCGATGAGATTCCCTACCATGATGAGACTATCGAAAGTAGATTCAAGACGTACAATAGATGCTCTTCTTACGGTAGTACGATTGGCATCAGAAAATAGGGCTTCGTAACCGATATTGCTAAATACGTTATTCAGTACTTGCGTTTTCCTTACTGCATTTCTCACCGTAATCATGGAGAAATTAAAGCGGCTATTCAAAAAGGTGACGTTTCGAAACGTATTGCGTTGAATAACAACATCCCAGGTCTGATTTAATGAAACTAATTCATTCACCGCTGTAGTGGTAATAGTACTGTCTCCGAAAGTATTACCATCTATCCACCCGTTTCGGATGTTAGTGAACCTGATAGCAATACTGTAATTAAGGAATTCACAACCCGAAATAATAAGCTGTTGGGTGTATGATGTAGCTTGTATACCCACCAGGGTATTGCTGGGGTGCAATGCCACAAAACGAACCTGTGATATGAAAATATTAGGATTCTGCATGAAGTTTTGTAAGCTTATGGCACCACTTCCTGCGCTTCCGTTTTGTTCCCAGGTCAATGATCCATTGCCTTGAATATCTCGTCCAATGATTCTTAAATGACCTGCAGTTTGCACCTGAAACATCCATTTGTTGGCCGTTTGATCGCGAATGATAACGTGCTTCCCTAAATCAGGGCGGATGGTTATGGATAAAGATGTATCCACCATGGTGTAGTTCAACAATTGCAGTCCAGCAGCACTGATATCATACACACTATCAGTAAGTAAGAGGGTGACAGATCGCCGAATGGTATTTTGCGAAAGAGCCGTCATGGCATCATACAAATTGGAGATTTCACCTAGACTTCCAACCCGAATGGTGCTTCCCAAAATATTGCTGGCCACAAAGCTTAAGGGTTGGGCAGGGGGTACACTGATACTTCCACCTTCGGGGTAAGTCAACCAATTTCCGCCAGGCAAACGATAGGCATAGTAATATTCGATGCGTGCCGGACCCACCAAAGTACTATCCAACAAACCATATACTAAGTTCAGCCGGTAGCGGTTGTTTCCGATAAAAAGTGACGGAACGCTGGCCCATTGTGTTTGATTTACGCCCTTGTAAAACAATCTGATTTCGGCGGTATCGCCGGCCTGCGCAGGCAAGTATTGAACGATGGCAGTTCTTTGCGATGTGGCCACCGTATCTGACAAAGCACGCGCCAAGAAAAGGGGACGGGTGATGTTAACAGCTTCATAGGCACCCAAATCAGAGGCGGGCAACTGTCGCTGCCGACCGGTAATATCAGTGCTTACCGCACTACTTGTGTTCGACCAGCGGCTGTTAAGAGGCTGGTTGATGCGGTAACCCTGCACACTATCGAGCTCAAAAGGCATGGTGAACGATTGAGCATCCCAATTAGAAAAGGCACCCATGCCTGTTGGACCTTGAGGGTTCAATTGCACATAGGTGTTTTGCTCAGGAAGGCTATATAGGTTATGATTAACTTGAATTGAGTTAGGAAGCGATTCGGTGGCTACCATGAAAAATCTGCCGGCGGCAATAGGACCGAGGGGCTTCCATTGGAATAAATTGTTGACTACGCTGCAATTATTGTAGGAAGTTGGAAAGAAGGCGTTAAAATGAATGACTCCCCATGGGGTGGTGCCAGGCAAGCTGTCGTTGGTTAGCAGTACATTGTTGTGCTCAAATTGAATAGAGTTAGGCAGGTTATTTGATGTGCTTACTCCTACAAACAACAAGGAACTGGGCTGTTGCAAATGCAGGCGCACGACGTTGTTGGCGAATAAATTAGGCAGGTTATTTGACGCCCTTGGAGAAGAAGTAATGCGCATACAATGACCGTTGGTCACCACGTTGAGCTGGTTGTTGGTTATGGTAAAACCAGGTGAAAAAAAGTGCACCATTTGGTCGAACCCACTTCCTCGTTGGCTGCTTTTAATCACTACATTGTTCCTAAACGTAAAATTGGTTACCCTCGAAAGGCTATAAATGCCTCCAACTTGCGCTGTTATGCGCGACGAATCGATACGTATGTTTTGTGCCGAACCAGAAGTATTTCCATTGAAAGAAAAAGCATAAGCGCCACCTGTGATGTCGCATTGCACCATGCTTAAATCGCGTACATCGTTGGTGAAAATGTTGCCCTGGCTATCAAAAGGTTCATTGTATGGATTGGAGACTACCTCTGATTTACATCCTCGAATGTGCCATTGACGGCAATTCAACAGATTGATTACACCCGTACTTCCGGATGCTTGAATACCTGCTCTCCGAAGGGTGAGATTACTTAATTGTACAAAATTGGCGTTATTGGCACCCACAACCGGGCCAGCGGCGCTTATTATAATCACACTATCGGCCACGCCAGCTTTTGACCGGATGTGCAATTGTCGAAGGGTATCGAGCATGGCGTTTGCACTTAGAGAAATGCCAGCGTTGTAAATCCCATTTTCTATCTCCAACACCACATTTCCGTCTATCCCTGCTTGCTCAATGAAGTTTATGGCATCCTGTAGCTGCACAAAATCGCTGTTAGGATACCCTACGCTATATGTTCCCGCGGCCAAACGCGTTCGTAAAATGTGAAAAACACTATCATTTCCAGGGGAAGTATCCATTTGGCCATTGGGCATAGAAGTCCATACCCGCAAAGAATCACTGCTTCGCTGCTGGAGCGTAATAGAGTCTGCAAATTGATATTCGAAACTTTGTCCGGGAAGCACTGTGCCTGTCCATATCGCTGTCGCAGCTTGGCTACCAAACCGCCAGTCTACATTTAACTGTCGCAACGTATCGGCTGATAAATTGCGAATCTGGATGCGGATGGGGTACTTGCCAGCGCCAAGTCTATTTTCTTGTGGCGATAACAGGTTCAGAAGTGCAACATTTGGTCCTGTGGGTACAAGCACATCAAATCCCAGGTTCAGCTGCAGATTGTCGAGCGTACCCGTCGTAGCAGTAAGCTGATTGCTGAACAATCGTCTCCCCGTTTTGCTGGAAGATGTGGCATTAAAGGTATTGTTTGCACCCGTTGAGCTGATTTCTACCACCAAAGGCAAGGTGTGGTTGTATTGAAAGGGCAGGTCTAGGGGAATAAGCACGTACGAACCTATTACGTTTGCTGGGCTAAAGCTGCGCTGGGCTTGGGGCAACAGTACAGCTTGCAAACTGTCGAAAAACTGATTGGAAGCAAAAGTGTGGCTGCTAGTCTGACCCATTTTGATAACGAGGTCGTTCACCGTGAGGTTTAAAATGCTTAGCCCTAATCCCCTAACGTAAAGGTGCGTAATGAACCCGCTTTGGGTATTGCCAACAAAATCGGTTGGTAAATAAATGGTTTGCATTTTGCGCACAGTGGTCCCCATACTCATGGGATGTTGCAAAATTTGAGTGCCAATAGGATTGGGGGTGACCTGCTGCGCTTTCAAAACTGGATGCACCAACAAACCAATGCATAAAATAATGAAGTAAAATCTCCTTACCAACATACGATTAACTCAAAATCGAAAGATAAATGGCAAATGTTAAACCGACAAGTCAAACAAACAATTTGTGCATTTATTTTTTGTGACCTTAAAGCAAGAAGCTGCAAGTAAAAAGATCACCCTGCTCACAAGGATGTTTGGAGCACCAAATCCGCCCCCTTTTCAGCTATCATTACCGTGGCAGCCTGGGTATTGCCGCTTACTATTTGCGGCATAATGCTGGCATCTATAATGCGTACGCCTTTCAGGCCATGCACGCGTAATTGAGCGTCTACTACTGCATTTTCATCCTGGCCCATGCGGCAGCTGCCTACCGGGTGGTACAGCAGTTCCACCGTTTGTCGCAGGTAGTTTTCTATGTCGTGGTCGCTTTGCAAACGGTGTTGCGGCATAAAAAGCATTTGTCGGTACGGCTTAAAGGGCTCTGCTTCCATGATTTCCATGGCGCGTTTGAATCCTTCACGAAGGCTTACCAAATCTTCGGGCTGACTGAACACATGCGGGTCGATGACCGGAAGGTGTGGATTGCGTGGATGCGCACGGACTGTTCCGCGTGATTTGGGTTGCAGCAAGATGGGGGCCAGCGACATGCCGTTGCCTTTGGGCGTGCTAAAACCATGGTCCACAAAAAAGGCCGGGGCAAAGTGGAGTTGAATATCGGGGGCATCAAGGCCCTCGCGGGTACGGAGAAAGCCACCGCCTTCGGCCACATTCGAAGTAAATGGCCCGCGCCTACTGATCAGCCAACGGAGCAGGTTCCAAGGGGTATCGGCCCCATCGAGCGAAGCACCTTTGGGTACTCTGTAAATGAGGGGCACCACCGGATGGTCGTGCAAATTGTAACCCACTCCGGGCAGTTCAAGCTGCACTTTTACCCCCAAACGTTCTAAACAGCCTATTTCGCCTATGCCGCTGCGGTTGAGTAGGAGGGGACTGTGATAAGCTCCGGCGGAAATAATCACCTCGCGTTGGGCACGGATGGTTTGCATTTTGCCGTGCAGCAGCACTTCCACGCCCACCACCTGATGGCCTTTCAATACCAGACGTTCTACTTTGACCCCGGTTTTAATGGTCAAATTACTACGGCCCTGGGCAGGTAAAAGGTAGGCGTGCGCAGGCGAATGACGGGCCCCTTGGTGTTGGTTTACCTGGTGAATACCCACGCCTTCGTCGGCAGCGCCATTCATGTCTTCGAGCATCGGTAGTTGGCAGGCTTGCCCTGCTTCGAGATAGCGGTAGGTAAGGGGATGGACTTCCTGCAGGTTGGCGATGTGCCAGGGTCCCGATTGGCTGTGGTAAGGTGCCTCCAGCTGGGCGTTGTTTTCGGCGCGCAGGAAGTACGGAAGCACCTCCTCATACGACCAGCCTTCATTGCCAGCAGCGGCCCAGCTATCAAAATCGCTGCGGTGACCGCGGATATAAATCATGGCATTGATGCTGCCCGATCCGCCCAGGGTTTTGCCTCTAGGGGTAAACAGCCTGCGATCGAGTGCATGTTCCTGGGGTTCGGTATAAAAGCCATAATCGACTTTGCTTTTGAAAAGCTTCGGAAATGCGGCCGGAATGCGAATAAAGGGATGGCTATCAGCACCGCCTGCTTCCAGCAACAACACTTTTATATCTGTTGCCGCGCTTAGCCTGTTGGCCAACACACAACCTGCCGAACCGGCACCGATGATGATGTAGTCGAACTCCATGGTTTGAATTTACGTGCTCTATTTGGCAATTGCAAAAAAGTGCATGGAAGCGGTTAGCTCTTGAGAAACAGCACGAATTTCCTTGCGAAGTTGAAATGGAGATGCTGCTTTTGGCTGGTTTGGTTCACGCCTTTACTTTGCGCTTTTTGCCTAACTTTAGCTAACCAATATAAATCAAAACCATGGCTAAACACAACGAAAGCGCTTCAGGTGGCGCATTTTACGGATTAGGTTTTATAGGAGCCGCTGTGTACTTCATTGGCAAATCAACGGGCTTTGTAGGCGGACTGCTCGGATTCCTCAAAGCTTTGGTGTGGCCGGCATTCTTAATTTATGAAGCCTTGAAGGCTTTAAAGGTGTAGCGCTTCAATTACTCCATCAACCCCTTGCCCCGCAAAATAGCATCGGCGCTTTTGGCGATGCGGGCGGCTCGGGTGGTGCTTTGTTTGGCCTGACTGAAATGCAGCAAATAACCGCGCTGTCGCCCAGGGGTGAGGGCATAGAAAGCTCTTTCGAGCCCGGGCATATCCTGGAATGCAGCGACAAACTCTTCGGGTAGCTCCACCTTTACTGCTTGGCGTTCCACTTTTTTACCAGCTGCCGTATAAGCGATGGCCTGTTGCGCAAAATCGAGAATGGCCTCGGTGGCGTCTACGATTTGGTCGATATGGGTGAAGCGTAGGAGGCGGTCGACCTGGCTGTTTTCACCTGCTTTTTGCAAGATGCCTGCCGGGTCGTTCAACAACGCACCATTCAAAAAGCTGATGCTAACGCTTTCTTTGAGCGCCCCAAAGAGCACCACGTTTTTGCCATTGAGGGTGTAGCAAGGAACGCCCCATTTCACTTCTTCGGTAAGCTCGGTCGATTGCATGATGGCACGCAACACCTCCAGTTCGGTGCGCCAGCGGTTGACTTTGCAGGCAGGACTGTCGAACAATTCGCAACGACCGCAGCCGCGCAGCAGGTAGGTATCAACGGTATCGGGGAGGCGACTCATGATTCAAAGCTAAGGAAAATGCGAGGAGGGAAGAAGGAAGGGAGAAGCAGGAAGTGAGAGGGAGGGAAGAAGCTAGTGTGGATGCTCAAAAATGGTAAAAGCAAGCGCGTCTTTGTTTCTAGTGCTACGGCTTACCCCTAATGCCGCAAAGCGAGATCTTCTTCCAGAGACGCAGTCTCATCACCAGCGCTTCAGCGCATTGCCAGAGGCGCAAGCCTCATTAACAGCGCGAAGCGCATCACCAAAGGCGAAGCCTCATCCTAAAATTTCTGTCGGTGCCCAAAAGTCACCACATAAGCCGTAGCCGGACGGGTAGTATTTAATGCCTTTTCCTCAAACAATCCAATTTCCCAACGGTGGCGCTTGTTTTGATCCCAAGCCAATGAACCACTGATACGCCGGTTTTGCACGCCATTCAAGGCAGGTGAGAGGGGTTGCCAATATTCGGCTCCCAGATTGGCCGTGAGTTTTTTGGGCAAATCGAAGTTCAAAGTCGCTTTGTGCCGCAAAAAATCGCTGTTGCGGGTGTCGGCATTGCCTAAGGCCAAGTCGGTAAATTGGTATTGGTAGCGCAGGCGGTAACTTAAGTCAATTTTTTTGTGCAGGCGCTGGCTGTATTTTACATCGGCGAAAAAGCGGTTGCGCACATCCCAAAAGTAGGTTTGGTTGCGCCACGAAAGCCGGTAGGCTGCGCTTAATTCAAGGCGCTTAACGGGACTGTAAGTAAGGCTTAAATCGGTCAAAAGTCGGTGAATTTGACTGTAATTCTGGTTGAGTCGCATTTCGGGCGACAATTCGGCTTCCCATTTTTTGTTGATTTTGTATTTGGCAGTATAGCCCAGCCATGCACCGGCATCGGGTACTTGGGCCGAAATTTTCAATGCAATGAGCAATAGCCAACCAAAAACAAACCAGCCTTTGCTCATCCTTCGTAATAAAAGATGCGCAATTGCGCCGAATCACGCACAAAATCGAGCTTTTGCACCTGCACCCGGTGGATGGGGAGGCCTGTTTTAGCTCTCAAATCTTCAAGTAATTCAGCCTCTCGATCCTTGGCTACCAAGGCAATTTGTTCGTAAAAAATCACCTTGCTCACCTCTTTTTTGTACAACCAGGTGCTTTCGAGTAAATAGGTGGTTACCAACAAAATAGCCGAAATGGCTATTTGTAATTGCCATCCGCCAGTGGCCACGGCCGATAAAACCCCAATGGCTATGCTCAAAAACAAATAGGTCATGTCTTTGATGGAAATGTCTTCGGTGCGGTAACGCAACATGCTGAATACGGCAAACAAGCCAAAGGCAGCTCCCATCGACAATTCGGCTCCATTTAAGGCATACGAAATGAGAAAAATGACCAGATTGAAGATGAAGAAGGTAAAAAACAGGTCGCGCGTTTTGTACACGCTGAAATAAACGCCACGAATCAACAGCCAAACCGTAACCAGATTGATGGCAAAACGGGCAAAAAAATTGGCCGAAAGGGCCTCGGTGATGGCAAAGGAGGTTGAATCGCTGGCAACAAGGTCAAGAAGCAGGGGAGGCATGGGCAATGGCTAATAATTTGGTAATGGTAGGTTTAAAGTGATTTTGTTTGAGCCCGGGATGGAGCAGCGCCATACCCAAGCAGTATTTGCTCACCGATCGGGCACCCCAATGTCGCTGCCGCAGGGCTTCCCACATGGGCGAACTTTGGTGCTTGCCTTGTTTGATTTCCACAATGGCCAAGCCGGGTAAATCGTAACGTCTTCCTTCCGATTCAAACCACAAAGCGGTATCGAGGGTCACACGTTCGTATTGGTAATGGTGCACCAGGGTAATGCGTTCGTAGCCTACCCGCAAACTGTGCTCGAGTTCGCTAAACCGATAGGGCGAATGTGTTGCAATGAGATCGGCTACTGCTGCACTGGCAGCTTCACTTCTGTGCCCGCTTAAGCGCATTTTTTTACTCTTTCCCTCGGCATACCGTGCTTTTACCTCCCAAAAAGCCACATCGCTTAGGGTGTAATGCCGGTGTCGTATCTTGAAGCGGCGGGTGCGACCGCCATGGTGCGATAAATAGCTGTTCAAATCGGCTGTGTCGAAATAGTCGGTTTGGTAGGGATTCACCTGTGAGCCATTCACCTCTAAAACGCGATAAAAGGGCGCCACTACCTCCAAAAGCGTGTTGAGTTGCGAAGTATGCACCGCCAATTTGCGGTCGATGCGCTGCAACAGCTCATTGCCTCCCAACTCATGCAGGTAAATAGGCTGATATAGGTCTTGCAGCAGGGCTGTCATTTGCGAATCACCAAAGTGTCGAGGGTGAGAATTTGCCGCTTTTCGGTGATTTCGAAAGTGAGTTTCACGGGTTCGCGGGTATTGGTATTGCCAGGGGTTGCCAAACGGTCGGAATAAGCGTACAAGGTATACTTGCCTGGATAGAGGTACTGAAAACGGTAGGTGCCGTCAAAATGGGTCTCCACATCTTCGCCAAAAGTGGGCTCATCGCCAAAAACCAAAAAAATATCTTCGCGCATGGCCGGATATACGCTATTGATGTTGGTGAAGGTCGAGTTCCAATCCTCTACCATCACCACACCAGTAACCGTGGCCATGCCGCCTAAACCAGGCTCAGGAGTGCATCCAGCCAAAACAAACGTCAATGTCGTAAATATGCAAAACAGTATTCTCATTGTTTAACGAAGCGTTTGAATTGAATAAGGCCGTTTTGCTGGGTTTGAACCAAATAAATGCCGGCGGGCAACGATTGCACGTCGAGTGGATGTGTGCCTGCAGTAGTTTCGCTGTAAAGCAATTTGCCTTGCAAATCGTAGAGTTTGAATTCGTAACTGCTTTCAGTGTCACCTGTGCGGATGTTCAACCAATCGCGGGTAGGATTGGGATACAGCAACAAAGCAGCAGGTTTGGCTTTTTCGGCTACTGAGGTAGCAAAATTGTTGTTGGCTGCAAAGGTGGGCAGGCGGAATTGAAAACTGCCTGTTCCATTCGGAATGCGTGCCCAGGCGGTATCCTGGCGCTGCGCACCAAAAGTCAATTGATCCAACACATTTTCGAGTGAGTCGCTTAAAACCAGCGATTCACCTAAGGACGAGAGCTTGAATGAAGCATGTAAATTGCCTTGTGCAGTACTGTCGTCGGCCCACACGATGAGGTAGCCACCCGATGGCAAAATCAAACCACTGGGGAAACGCCATTTGGTTTTGTTGTTAAGGTTATCACTGAGGTACCAGCCGCTCATGTTTTTAGGCTGGGGACCGTTGTTGTAAAATTCCACCCAATCGTCACGCTCGTTGAACTCATCGCGCGCACCATTGCCGTTGGCGGCTACAAATTCGTTGATTACAACCCCGTCTATGGTGGCACTACTTTCCACTACATAGGTGAAAACATCGTGTTCAGCACCCTCAGGCAGGTAACTGGCCGATCGGGCTGCATTGTTGGCAATGGCCTCTATGTAAAATCTTACCCGGGTGTAAGCCGAAAATCCGGGAATATCGGCTCCATAAACTCCATCGCCAGCCAAACTGTCGTTGTGGGCACCATCGTCGAACATAGGAACCCGGCTAAACACCCCGGTGATTTGGTTGCTGTAATACAGGTAGAGCTGCTGCATGGCCACCGCACTTCCCATTTTTACACGCACTTGCATAGGCTCACCAGGCAGTGGTGCACCCCAGGACTGTTGCTGCTGGTTGAAAATATCCAGCTGCTGAATTACCGGAGCTTGTTGGGCTACCTCGGCATTGGCCAGCAAATAGTTACGCCTGTTGGTAATAAAGGTTTTGAGTGCAGGTACCCCCGAAGTGTATTGGGTGGTGGTATACAGCTTCTTGGTGTCGGCTGCAACCAAGCTCGCAATTTGTGCGTTGATGCTGTCGATCAATGGAAAAGCGTAAGTGGGCGTAAATCGATCGTTCAGAATGGTACGGTAGTGTGCCAAATAGCGCTGACGCCATTCGGGAATGTTGAGCAGCTTATTGAGCAAGGGATAATTGGCGTTGGTCACGTTCTTAAAGGGTGTCCAGCTGGTGCTGGTAGCCGCGCTGGTAAGAAAAGTGCTGTTGCCATCGTACTCAAATGGAAAAGTACGGCCACTTTCTGGCTCGTAATAAATCATGTAGTCCATTTTGCCTTTCATCACATAGCTGTCGTCGTCGGCAAAAATGTTCTCGGTGGCCAAAAGCCACAGGGCCCGGTCAACATCAATGTATTTGAGCAGGGTATCGCGATTAGCAGCACTGGCCAAACTCAGTTGGTGACATGCCGTGACAAGCTTGCTCCAAGGGTAGTCAATATCGCTCGATTTGAGGCTGTAGTAGGGCTTGTAGCTGTTGGTATCGGCACCACGATAGTTCATCCCCGCAGTACCATCGCCCCAACCTCCGCCAACACCACTGCCGGTTTCGGGATTGGCACGAAACCGAGCGCCATCGTTACTCAAAAACCACTGCTCTAGGAAAACCTTGTCGAGATGCTGCACATTGGGGTAAATTCCCCACGACTGGTCGTTGATTACCAACTTGATAAAGTTGCCCTTGCCAATGGGGATGTAGCGATTGGCCATGCGGTTGTAAAGTACTTCACGCATAAAAGTGGCGTCTTGATGCGCATTGTTAAATTTGAGATTGCGGTATCCCAAGAGCGTTTGCGTACTGTCTTTCCAATCGATTTCGATGGCAAACGATTTTTTTTGGGAAGTGCTGATGCCCGTATACGAGGTATTTCCCCTAAATCGCACGCCTACACTGTCGTAAGCAATCCCTTCGTAAGTGAGTCTCGCAGGGATATTGGTTTCGGAGGCATAGTTGGCCTGCATCAGCGACCAATAATTGGTTTGCGGAAATTGCAAACTCACCGTTTTTATATTGGTGGGATTGTAAAAGCCTGTATCGTCCTTTCCACCTTGGTACATCGTACGGCCATCATATGAAAAGTAATAGCTGGATGGAAGCTGTTGGGCTTGTACGATTTGGGTGGCCAAAAGACCTAAAATGCTCACCAATAGGGGGCGGAGGGTAAAAAAATTCTTCATTCGAGGCGCTAAAGTCGTTCCGACTGCTAGTGTGAAATTAAGTTTAATTTAATATGAAAAAAACGCAAAGTTTACGGAAGGCGCACCCAACGAACCACTTCGCGTTGCTGCTTTCCTTGCAAAACCAGTAAATAATGGCCAGATGAGAGCATTTCGGGAAGTTGAGTGGCGCTTTGCTGCGCATCTAAAAGCAGACTAAAAACTTCACGCCCCTGGGCATCGTAAGCATGCAAGCTTTCAAAACTACCCAAGGGATAGCTAAGCAGGCTGCTTCCGTTGCTCGGATTGGGGTAAACCCTGCAACTTCCTTTAGATAAACTGCGGCTGGAGGTGGCAAAACCATTGGCCATGCGCGGTGTAGGCTGACCAAAAAGCGTCCAAATCGACCCGCCATCGCCGCTCCGTCCGTAGGAAACGTCTTCTAATTGGGCACCAAAACTCACGCTGTCGAGCAAGATCGACTGCCCGCCCTGCCATCGGTAAACGCCCACATATTCTCCTTCTTTGGCCAAGCCAAAGTTGGTGTGTCGTGGTCCACGCGCAGTAAAACTGCTGGCCCAAACCAAATAGTGCCCGTATGGAGCAATGGTGTCGTTGGGGAAGGTCCACTTGGCCGGATTGCTTGGATTGTCGGTGAGGGTATGGCCATTGAGGAAATACGGTGCATCACTGTGGTTATACAATTCAATCCAATCGCTGGCTACATTGGCTTCGTCGCGAATGCCACGACTGTTGTCGGCCAGCAATTCATTAATGAACAGCGGACCTCCTTCATTGAGTTGTACCACCAAGGGATTACAGGGGCGGAGGCGCTGCTGTTGTGATGCATCGCGCGCCAAAACCTGCACGCCCAAAGCTGCCGATTGGGTGGTAAGGGGCAACCAAGTGCCGTACCATCCATCGCCTGCTGCGCCGTCGTTGTGCAAGCCATCGTCGTACAAAGCGGTTTGGTTTTGCACGCCATTGAGGGTATAAACTACATGGGCTTGCACCCCGGCCATCGATTCGTCTTCAATGCGCACCAACACATGCGGTTGTTGACCCACGCGCAACTGGGTAATCCGCGGACGGTGCACTATGGGGGCTACATTCAAATTGGCGGGAAGGGCTTGCAGGTTGTTTTGACTGCGTTGTTGGAGAAAAGGAAAAATGCCTTTTTTCACGTGTTGAATGGCGTTGGTATGGGTGAACGACTGCTCAAATTGGCTGTTGGTGAATCCATACGCCATCGATTTGAACGGGTCGGCCAGCGCCGATGGGGTGATGCGGAGCCGCAAATTGTCGGTGGCCGATATAAAAGCAGGTGTTTGTACGTACTGACTCACCTTGCGGAGGTAAAAATTAAACATGGCCCGGGTTTCGGCATTGGCCATCATTTTTTCATACAAGGGGCGAGGCTGGTTGGGCTTGAATTGATAGGGCGAAATGGTGGCCCAATCGATGCCCATCCAATCGATGCCCAAGGTATTGTCGGTATCGTAGGGGATGTACTCGAAACGTTTGTCACGCTGGTTGTTGTAGAGGTAAAAGTTGTTTTTATTGTAGTAACCATCCCAATGGCCGGCTGTAATGTCGATGGCCAGGTTGAGCAAGTAATCTTCTACATTCAGCAAGGTATCGAGCGCGCAATGGATCTGGTTGGCTGGCGTTTGGTGCAGCACCCGGATGAATTGGGCCAAATCGCTGTAGTTATCGGCCGGGGTATTGGTTTTGAGCTCGTAAGGGCGCCTGCCGTTTGACATGAATTTATAGGCATTCGGGTCGTTGGAAATGAATACCAAATCGGCCGGAAACAAACATTTGTACAAATTTCCGTGCTGGTTCCCGTAGCGGGTTTGCACAAAATCTTCGTTTACCACCTCCACATTCATGTACAAACCGCGGTATTGGCCATTGATGTAAAGTTCGGTATGACCAATGCGTGAGGCCACGGTATTGAGTCCACGAGCTATATCGGCATACACCTTATTTCGCGAAATGCTCAAATCGTTGTAGCCACTTATCAGGTTGAAGTCCTTGTATCCTTCATAACGCTGGCCCTGCACAAAGGTATTCACCGAAATGCGGAAGGATTTTTTAGCGGCACTTCGTGAAAAATTGCCCCGCAAACGAATGCCAACGAGCGCAATAGAGTCACGACGCGGACCTCGAATAAATACCATAGAGGCCGGGTATTCGTGTTCGGTATACCAATTGGCTTGTGCCAACATGTGGTTGAGGCTATCGGGACTCATAAACACATTGATGCGGCTTACCGACAAATCGTCGTAAACAAATCCAGCGGCTGGAAAGCTCGATTGGGACAGGCCGAAAAAGGGCAAAAGGGAAAAAAGGAAAGCAAAAAAGCGGACGCGCATCTCCAAATTTAGTAAATCACGGTCAATGGATTGACATGAGATCTATAATTTGATTGGTTTGTCGGAAAGTGAAACTCCCCATGTGGTTACCATAGAACGCGGAAAACGCCGATTGAGCCGATTTTTGCGGATCTAATGCTGCCTCTATAAAGGGTAACCTTTTATCATCAAACCAGGAATACACAGTTGCTGATGATTTTTGCCGCTTTAGTCAAAAATCGCCTAACATCCGTGCGAATCCGCTAAATCAGCTTCATTGGCGTTCCGACTTTACCGCACTACCTAACTCATTGTTAATGAACAAGTCTATCATCCAAATGGCGTAGTCCCCAGCTTGCTTAATATTTCAAACTCTGCCTAATTGAATGCTGATATACAACGAAGAGAGTGCTTCAACTCCAACTTCTAACGCTTAGCAACACCATTACTTTTGAATAAGCAGCCGGTGTTGACTTTCTTGCTGATTTTGATAGGTGATTTTTACAAAATACAGCCCGTTGCTTAATCCCTGTAATTCGAGTTTGAAGCCATCGGCATTGGGATGCTGGACCATCATTTTGGCTCCTTTGGAATTGAAAACAGTGAAGGTTGCCATAGGCACATTACTCTTTATTGAAACGAAGTCTTGAGCAGGCTGAGGGTACAGGATGGTTTGAAGATCGCCTCGTGATTCAACGGAAGTGGTGTTGCCAATTTGAATCGCTTTTTGCACACTATTAACGCACCCGTTGGGCGCGATACTAGTAATGCTAACTCGCCCAATGCTATCATTTCCCCAACTGACTAGAGCCGAATCATTATTGGAGTTTACAATAGTGCCTCCTAGAACCATCCATGTGTTGGTACTTGCTTGAGCAAATTGTTCTGCCCTGTAAATTTCGGATGAATTTCTTGCTACAAAGGCAGCACCTTCAATTTGTCCTGTTGTTTGAATAGGAGTAACATTGATATTGTATTGTTTGATGGTATCGCATGCATTTAAGCCAGGAATGGTATCAAAAACCGTGGTATCACTTGCGAAAAAGCGTCCATCTGGCAAGGTAACCAAACCGCAGCCCGAAAAAGACTGTGTAACGTACAAGTTACAAATGGCATTCGCGGTTACCAAAACAGGCAAAGAAATACGCGATTCTCCTACTTTATTTCCTTGCCTGAACTCTTCAGCAAGAACCGATATCCAGACATTTTGTTGCTGTGAGGGTGTGAAACGTATCAAGCCTGTTGCTGGTTGAATGCTGGTTGAACCCGCCACAGCAAAAAACGGATTAGATCCCGTTAATGGCGCATTGTAGTTGCTTGTTGTGGTGAGGCTGTTTTTGTTTGATACTAAAGAATATACCACGCTGTCACCATCACTTTCTGGGCCAAACAATCGAAACCCAACGGGATTGTTCACGCAGAACACAGGCATTTGGCTGATATTGAATTGAGGACTACTGTTGCCAGCCATTGAATTGTGTGTTAAATGAGCCTGTAAGAATATATCTGAGTTTGTACCTGAAGTATTTATATTGTCAACAGTCACAATGCAACAAAGTCCGTTCACGGCAGCATTACCTCCATAAGTCATCCTCCAATTGTCACAGTTTGATGAAGCTACGTTTGGCAGCGTGATGGTATCAAGCCAAGTATAGTTAACGAAGCCAAATCTACCAACAGTTCCACCACAGTTTGCTGAAACTATACCGCAGCGGAATCCGATGGTATCCAAAGAATAATGTGGCAGTGCAGCGGCAAAACTCTGATTGCATGTGTTAGCAATCAAAATGTTTACGGGATTAAGGACTAAAAAGGGGCTGCTATTTGACGAAGCCTCACAACTTCTAACCAACTGAAGTTTTACGATATATTGACGGCCACCAATATGACTATACGTAAGTGTCCCCCCTGCAATGTGATTGGCTTGTGCAGTAAATGCAGAAATGATCAAAGCTAAAAAGCTCAAAACGCTTAATGCCTTTTGGATGGCAGACTGTTTCATGAGGTTAGTTTGTTCAGATATAACAAATATCCAATACTTGAAACATTTCATTCATTTTTCTTCCTGCAAACGTGCATTCGATGATAGAATGCAAGGCTAATCAAGCACCCACTCATCCACAAAAATATACGCGGGCTCACCTGCACTCAAATGCCAGGCAGGCAAAGGTCCCAAAGGTTCAGCCACCACACGCAAAGCTTTGAAGCTTTTTGCTTCTTTCAACTGCAGCAAAAGGGTTTGGGTTTGCACGGTATAATCGTCAGCTGGAACGCTGTTGTTCACCGTGCCCAGCAATTCGAAACGTTTGCCGTCGGTAGAACCGTAAAAGCTTACCCGGATGGGATACACAATCCAAGCACGGGTGTCTTGCAGGCAACGCAGGCCGAGTTGCGATACCCGAGTAGGCTGATCGAACTGCAGTTCGGCTTTCAAGGGCTGTCCAAAAAAACCCAACCAATCGCCCTTACGCCAGTTTTCGCTGCCGAGCAAGCCATCTATCAGGCTCGAAGCCCCGCTGGCACCATACTGGGGATGGGTAGGGGTGTTGAGCTGCACTTGGCGGTCGGTAGGCAAAACGTAATAAGCAGCGCTGATTTCGGCGCTGGCCTGTTTGCCGGCCAAATCGAAAGCCTGGGCGCGTACCAAACTGCTTTGTTTGAGTTCTATGGACTGGTTTTGCCAATTTTGCTGCAGTAGCGAAGCGGTACTGTCGGTACTCGCAATTACCAACACATTGGAATCCGTGGGGTGGAAGGCCCGTACGGTCTGACTGCCTTTGAACACCCGGCCCCCTGCTTCAATCACCGGATTTACCACCAGGCGGTTTTCGGCGGCGTTGGGCCAAGCAGCAGCTGGCAGCGAAGTGCTGGCGTTGGTAGTGAGGGTGTACTGCCATTCACCACCTTGCAACAACTCGGCATACGACCAGCGTGTGAGATCTTTTTTCGCTTTGCCATTGGCGGTGAGCGCAACGGCGTAGATACTTCCTTTGGTGACCTTGCTGTTGATTTGCAGCGATTTACCGTTTTCAAATTTGATGCGTATTTGCTGCAAATGCGGCGCAAAACTCACAAAATGCGGATCTCCGGGCGCCACCTGGTACAAACCCATGCTGCTGAGCACGTACCAAGCACTCATTTGCCCGCAATCTTCGTTGCCAATGAGGCCATCGGGGGCGTTGGTGTAAAAATGGCGGAGAATGCTGTCGACCAACACCTGGGTTTTGGCAGGCTTGTTCAAGGCCAGGTACAAAAAGGCCATGTGGTGACTGGGCTCGTTGCCATGAGCATACTGACCAATCAAGCCGGTGATATCGGCCTGCTGCCTGCCGGTGGTGGCCGTGGGTGCAGCAAAAAGGGCATCGAGCTGTTTTTCGAAGGCGGCAGGACCGCCATGCATCGCCATCAAGCCAGCCACATCGTGCGGCACAAAAAAGGCATATTGCCAGGCGTTTCCTTCTGTAAAGTGGTTATTCACCTCAAACGGATCGAAGGGCGACAACCAACCGCCATTTTGTTTGGGACGGAAAAAGCCAGTGGAAGGGTCAAAGAGGTTTTTCCAGTATTGCGCACGGGTATAGAAGTCGGCGGCCAGCTCGGTATCGCCCAGTTTTTCGGCCATGCGGGCAATGCACCAGTCGTCGTAAGCGTATTCAAGCTGTTTTGATACGTTTTCGTGCTCATCGTCGGCAGTGATCTGCCGGTTTTGCTGGTAGGCCGCCAAGCCCAGGTGTTGCAGCCGGGCGCTGTGCACCATGGCAGGCAGCAGCTCGCGGGCAGGCAGGCTGTCGATGTTCTTCAGCACGGCATCGGCAATCACACTCACGCTGTGGTAGCCAATCATGCAGTCGGTTTCGTTGCCGGCCAACTCCCAAACGGGTAACCGACCGCCTTGCTCGTACATCTTCAAAAAGGTGCGCAGGAAGTCGCGGGTGCGATTTTGGTCAATCAGCGTAAGCAGCGGGTGGTTGGCCCTAAAGGTATCCCACAACGAAAAAATGCTGTAGTGCTGGTAGCCCACTGCCGTGTGAATGCGGTTGTTCATGCCGCGGTAGCGACCATCTACATCGCTCACCACATTGGGTTGCAGCTGCACATGGTAGAGGGCGGTGTAGAAATTCACCAGCTTGGTGGTATCGGGGTCGCTGACTTCAATCTTGGCCAGGGCCTGCTGCCACTGGGCTTTGGCTTCGCGCCGCACCCGGTCGAAATCCCAGTGTGGCACCTCTGCCTTCAGGTTTTTTTCGGCCCCGGCGGCATCGGTGAACGAAAGGCCTGTTTTAATGAGCAATGGTTTGCCTTTGGGCAGGCTGAAAGCCAGACTGATTTGTTTTCCGTCGGGACTCATGCGATGGATGAAGGGCGACGAGAACTGCATAAACGCATACACATGCTGCTCGGTAGCCCAGGCCTTGCTCACGCGGCGAATGCGCAAAGTCGTGTGGTTTACTACTTCAATGGCATGATCGAGCAGCTCGTCGCGGTGGGTTTGGTCAATGACCACAAAAGCGCGCTGATCGGGGAAATGGTAGCGCTGCATGCCCACGCGGGTGCTGCTGGTTAGCTCCACACGAATGCCATTTTGCAGCTTCACTTGGTAATAGCCGGGGCTGGCCTTTTCGTCGGCATGTTTAAAGGCGGTACGGTAGGCAATGGGCTTAAACATACCGCTTGCCAAAACGGGCATGGTATGGATGTCGCCATAATCGCTCACCCCCGTGCCGCTCAAATGGGTGTGGCTGAAACCGTATATGAGGCTGTCGCTGTAATGGTAGCCGCTGCAACCATCCCAACTGCCATCAATGCGCGTATCGGGCGACAACTGCACCAAACCAAAAGGCACCGTAGCCCCCGGGTAAGTGTGGCCATGACCGCCAGTGCCTATGAAGGGATTAACGTAGCGGGTGAAGTCGGGGGTTTGGGCAAAAGCAGGTGCAAAGGTTGAAGCAGCCACCAACAGTAAAACAAGCTGCCGCCAAGGCGCCGACACAAAGCGAATGTGATTCATAACAGGGTAGGGCAAAGGAGGTGGTAAAATACGTGATTTGCTGAGTTTTTTGCTCTGGCCCAAACAGGTCAATAAGGTGTAAAGTGTTTTTTCTTTTGTATGATGCATTTAATGCTTAGCATTGTCGCTTATGTTTTTGAATAGATTTTCTCTTCTGGTTTTTTGCATGCTGTGCCCCCTGTTTTTAAATGCGCAAAAGGCCAAGGTAAGCGTGGTTTTTGCAACAGGAGTGTACCGGACCGTTCCTATTGTGTATGCCGATGCCTTCAGCACCAACGAGGTACTGTCGTTGGCCAGGCCAGCAGCTGGTTTTGGGGTAGGTGCACAGTTACCGGTTTCAAAACTGAAGCGAAATTGGCAATTGGGTGTGTCGGGACAAGCCACTTTTGGGTATATGCTGGGGCATGAGCAATTTCAGCATTTCCCCATCAGCAGCTTTAAATTTACCCGGCATGTGGTGCAAGCGCCCGTGATACTCACTTTCAACAAACCGCTGTTCAAGAAAAAAGGAATGGCCTCCAAACATACTTTGGTGTTGGGTGCAGGTTTTCATGCCATTTATCACATTCGTCCCCTTGGTTTTGATCGGAGGCGCAAATCGCTACAAGAAGGAAATAACTTATTGGTCATGCCCGCTGCGCAGTTGGGCTACCGCTTGCGTTTGAACAGCGGTAGGTTGATTGAATTGAGCCTTTTCCAATCACTCGGCTCCGAAACCTTTGCCGACCGCCGCATCAACCGTTCGGGCAGCTCACTCGCGTTTTCGGTGTATTTGAATGATAAGTAGAGGGTTAAGTCAGGGGCAACCTAACAATGACCACTGGCTTTTGCCACGGTTCGATTCTTTTTTCAAGGGTTGCGTCTAAACTCTGTACTTTGGGTGCTGACGATAGCTCATGTGCAGTGGCCATCAATGCGCCAAATTCCCGCTCTGATAAAAGTACCACGGCTGGTTGCAATGCCCCGGCACCTTTGTGCCAACTACCCCGGTGGCGCCGTGAATGCTTATTGGCGGCATTCGGCTTGATTGGAGGGTAATCTTTACTGATTTGCCTCTACTTTGAATTGTTTCGGGTCTACTATAGGCAGCACCGCGCCATGTAAAAAAGTGCCTTTGAAGGCTGAAAACATGACCCCACGGGTAGTGGAAATAGATATGCTGTTTAGGGTCACTGCCAATTCTTGTGGCAAGGTGTAAACGCCATCGGCACCTTTCAAAAGCAATTGTTCAAAATTGGCTATTTCAAAAATGCAACTCACCGACAACGAACCCAATGGAATGGTTTGGTCTTCGTTGTGAATTTCTACATGTACTACGTCGTAAACTCTTTTTTGTACAGGTTCAATCCTTATTTCAATGTGGATGTTGAAATTGAAGCTGCTTACATTTTTCGAGGCAGGAGGAGGAAGATGTAACGCACTTTGAAGCAGTTCAATAGCCCTGAGTTGCATCTCTACATTCAGTTGTTTTGCTTGAATTTTAGCCATATTATGCTCGATAGTATGTTGGGTAGTAATTGATCCGTGAGTTAATTACAAGTGCATATCCGTTTGAAAAAGAACCACTATCTCCATAGGGAGTGTTCAATATAATCATGGGAGGTTCAGCAACAGCACTTATTGACAATGCCTGTGTGGCCGCGACTTGCTTCTGCCGACCAAACAAATCTGCCAATTCAACGCCTAAAGCAAATGCAATTTCAGTCAGCACATCCATGGTTAAATTTTGGGTGCCGCTGCACCATTTGGTCACTTCCGAAGGCTGTTTGCCCACAGCTTCAGCCAACTGTTTTTTCTTCCAGCCTTTCGCTTCCATCAAATCTTCGATGCGCGCCGCCAGTTCCATTTTGGCTTGGGTTTGTGCCATTTCCAAAGGAGTGATTTCAGCCATGAGCTCATCGAGGAGCGCGCTGTTGTGTTTTTTGGCTTGGGGTTGATTACTCATCTTCGTGTTTTTTTAGGTTTCCTTCTAAGCTTGTTCCGTCTTTTGACCACTTCAATTCACCTGACTTCAATTGTTCGAAAATTTCGATCGCGTAACTTTTAATTCTCTCTACCTCTTCGGCCAATTTTTCGTTGTCTTGCCATTTGATTACGGTTTTCGGTTTATGTCCACCGCCTCCAAGGATAATGGCAACATTGGAAAACCGAATACAGTACAATCTTAAGTTCTTGGCTTCGTCGTCGTACAACGCACAAATACAGTTTCCATATCTATTGACAAAGTCTCGGTTCCCTTCATTTTTGAAAAAAATCTCTCTTGCTCCAGTAGTATGGCCAATAACCCTTAAGCGCGCCGCTATTTCTTTAATTTCAACAGGGAAGGTCTGCTTATGTTCAACCACGAATTGTTCGAATAACGTTGCTGGTTCACCCTCTGGAAGAATCGAGTAAACTTTTGCTGCGTTGCCGCTAAACGTCTTTAATTCAACAATTTCGTAGTTCACTGCATTAACTCAGCTAATGGGTCAACGAATATAAAGTCAAATGTATTTTACTTATAGGCAAAATTGGAATGCAAAAATACGAATTATAACCAAAATACAATCCCATTTGGTCAAATGAAATTTACTTAAAAGTAAAATAGTTTAGCTTGTAAAGCTGACCAAGCCGTTTCCATCAGCGTCCCAACACCCTCATATGCCACCACTTCCCGCTCCCCAACTCCCCCTTCACCACCACCTTCCTCCTCGGTCTTACATCCAAAAAATTGAAATCCAGGGGCGTTTCGGCATCCAGATACAGCTGGCTTACCGCTCGGCGGGTGCGAACGGTTAGTTGGTCGCCTTGTTGAACGACACGCACCTTGGCGGCCGGCCAGTGCAACTCCTTGGGCGACAGGGGCGATAAAAAGCGGCCCGTAGGCGCGCCTTGCACTTGTACAAACAATACGGCCTTGCCGCTTTGCAGTTGTTTTTGCCAGCGATTAGGTAGGGGCAGGGCAGCGGTATGCCTGCCCGCCGCAAGCCGAATATTGAATCGCCTTCCGCCTTTGCGTAACCAACCGCCGGGTTTCCAAAGTTCGACCAGCAGGGTGGCCGTACTGTCGGTGGGCAAGTCGCCCAAAACGAGTACTTCAAGTCCGTATGAACTGCTGTGCAACACCGGTAAAATGGGCGCGTACAAATGCTGCAGGGCGTAATAACCGGCTTTGGGCCGACCGTAATAATCTACCACACTCCACGAAATGCCCGGCCAGGCATCGTTGAACTGCCAGGGCAGGGTTCCCATGCATTTTTCTTGCTGGCGGTGGGCTTCAATGGCTATTTGCAGGGCGCGGACTTGCAACAACTGGGTGGCATAGGCGTAAGCAGCCAGGCTATCGAACTTCCCGAAATCGCGCTCCAGGTAGGTGTTCAGGGTCTCAAAGCCGGTGGGGTGCTTTTGCTTGGTACGCAAGGCCTGACTTTGCAGGCCGGGACGATCTTCTCCCGTCATCTGCTGCAAACTGCGCCAAACGGGCAAGGCCTGCATGCCGTATTCCGATACAAAACGGCCGGTTTTTCGGCGGTATGTTTCGAGCGAATCACGTCCCCACCATACGCCCCAATAATGCACATCGCCTTCCTGGTATGCCCGTTCGCGTCCCCAACCGTTGAGGGGCGACGAGTGGGAATAGGAGCGGTCGGGGTCGTATTGCCGCACCAAAGCCAGCAGCTCACGCTGAAACAGCTGTTGGTAGGCTTGTAATACAGCCAGACTGTCAGCAGGCGAGTGTCCGAGCTGTTTTTGCCAGCCCCAATTGAACCAGCCTTCGTAGTTTTCGTTATTGCCGCACCACAGGGCCAGGCTGGTGTAAGGGCGCAAACGCAATAACTGTTCGGTGGCTTCGCGCCGCACCGAGGCCACAAAAGCCGAATCGCCGGGGTACATGGCGCAGGCAAAGGCAAAATCTTGCCATACGAGCAAACCCAGCTGGTCGGCGCTTTCCATCAAAGCATCGCTGGCATAATCGCCTCCGCCCCAAACGCGGATGAGGTTCATGTGCGCCTTTTGTGCCAGCTGCAGCAGGTTGGAGTCGGGGAGGGCTAGGCTATCGTTAACCAAACGTGAACGGGGAATGTAGTTGATGCCTTTGATAAAGAGGGGACGGTTATTCACCAGAATATAAAACGAGCGCCCAAAGTCGTCGGCTTCTTGCACCAGCTCTACCGTGCGGATACCCACCTTGTTTTCATATCGCTGCACCACCACATCGCCTTGTAGCAAATAGGCTTCCAAGCGGTGCAAAAAGGCTTCGCCCGAACCATTGGGCCACCAAAGTTTGGGGTGGGGGATGTATAAATCGACTTCGAGCAAGCTGTCGGTCGGTTCCAGATCGATGGCCTTGGTCACATAGCGTTGGCCATCGCCCAGCAACAACACCAATTGTCCGCCCGGCTGCGCCCCGTGCACCACCGTACTCACCCTCAACACGGCCACTGTATCCTCTAGCCGCATGGTACGGAAATGCCAGTGCTTGAGTTCGGTCTGCTGCTTCGTTTCCACCAGGCGCACTTCGCCGGTGATGCCACCAGCCAGCAACTTCGGGCCCCAGTCCCAACCAAAATGCCAGGCGGGCTTGCGCACAAAAACACGGTGGCTTTCGGGCAAGGCTTGTGGATATTGGCTGCGCAGCGAATCGTTGGTGGCTTGGATGGGCCGAATTTCAACTTGCAGCAAATTGCTTCCTGCACGGGTTGCTTTGCTGAGCAAAAATTGGTGGCTGTGGAAGGCGTTGCCCGTTCGGCCGAGCAATTGTCCGTTGAGGTAGATGCGAGCGTCGGTGTCGATGCGATCGAAATGCAGGGCCAGCCCGCTATCGGCTAACTGATCGGCCGTCAGTTCAAAGCGGGAGTGGTACCACCACGACAGGGTGTCGGCCCATTGCCAGCGGGCTTCCAAGGCGGGATGGGTGTAGGGCGGTAGTTTGCCTGCCAGGGTGAGGCTTTCGTAGATGGTGCCGGGTACTTGGCCGTTGAAGGTATCGGGTAGGGAAGGACTGCTGAGCTGCCAATCCTTGATAATGGTTTGGGCGTCGGTTGTTTGGAACAAACCGAAGAGGAGGCAGCAGAGCAGGAGCTTCATTGGGCTAAAATACGGGAATTTTTACCGCAGAGACACGGAGGAGTTATTGGAGCATGAATGGCCGATTGCAGTGATTGAACCATTCGCATCACGGAATAGCTCCCATTTGGTGCATGCAAAGGCTGCACGCAGGCCGCGCGTTTCGACTACGCTCAACGACCGGCAGAGGCTTTTGCCTAGGCCGCTAAAGCGGCTTGGCCGGAGAACGCGGAGGGTTGCTGCAGGAATTAAACCCCACGGATGGCAGGGGTTTGCAAGGCGGAGGGAGGGTGTATTTGATGCTGCTGACCGAGCAGTTTGGAGTTTTATGGATGATCATTTCTTTAACGGCTCATAAAAGCCCCAGGGTGGCGGCATGTGTGTAGCACCAGGGTGCCCCCCAAATTTCAAAGAGCCCTGGAGGGGCGCCATGTGGGACCCTAACCAGGATGCATGTTGGGTTGTCCAAGATTTTTTAAATCCACCGACATCATTTGATCGCACATCGCACCCCTCCGGGGTGCAAAAAGGTAGGGTGTGTTTGCGGTTCTACACACATGTCGCCCCTCTGGGGCTCAGCGGCTAGGTTTTGTTTGAATGACACACATGCCGCCCCTCCGGGGCTCAGCGGCTAGGTTTTGTTTGGTCACTAGCAGGCCGCGCGTTTCGACTACGCTCAACGACCGGCGGAGGTTTTTGGCCCACGCCGCAAAAGCGGCTTGGCCAGAGAACGCGGAGGGTTGTGGCGGGAATTTAACCCCACGGATGGCTGGGGTTTGCAACGCGGTGGGAGGATGTAATTGATTTTGCTTATCGAGCAGCGTGGTGTTTTTGGTCATTTCTTTAACGGCACGCAAATAGCCCCAGGGGGGCGGCATGTGCGTAGCATCAAGGTGCCCCCAAATTTCAAAGCGCCCTGGAGGGGCGCCATGTGGGACCCTAACCAGGATGCATGTTGGGTTGGTCAAGATTTTTTAAATCCACCGACATCATTTGATCGCACATCGCACCCCGCTGGGGTGCAAAAAGGTAGGGTGTGTTTGCGGTGCTACGCAGATTCCACCCCTCCGGGGTTCAGCGGCTAAGTTTTGTTTAGATTACGCACATGTCGCCCTTCCAGGGCTCAGCGGCTAGGTTTTGTTTGGTCACTAGCAGGCCGCGCGTTTCGACTACGCTCAAGGACCGGCGGAGGCTATTCTGTCAGCATCCAAAGAAGTCCGCGGAGCTAAAAGCTTTGGTTTTGCTTGCCCCTGGCTGTGGAGGGATAAAAAAACATTTCGTACCTTTCGAAAAAAGCGCCATGCTTAATAAAGATTCCGTCATCAAAACTGTTCAGACTTTTCCGGATAAATTTTCGGTGGATGAATTGGTCGATAAAATGATACTGCTCGACAAGATTGAGAAGGGGATTCAACAAGCCGAAAACAACGAGGTCGTTAGCGAAGAAGAGTTTGATAAAAAACTCGACGAATGGCTAAAATAGTTTGGACAGACCAAGCAACCGTCGAAATTCGCGACATACTGGATTACATATCCAAAGATTCTCGTCGCTACGCGATAAGTCAAATCAGAAGAATTCAGGGGGCGACCAAAATCTTAAAGAGCAAACCACTTGCAGGGCGAACGGTTCCTGAATTAGGTGACCAAACCATCAGAGAACTCATAGAGGGTAATTACAGAATTGTTTATCGGGTTAAAGATGTGGAGCTGATTGAGATTTTGACTGTTCATCATACAGCCCGTGATTTTCAATCACGTTTGTTCGGATAATTCGTAAAAGCATCGAATTTTTTGATCGCTCATCGCCCTCCAGGGTGCGAAAAGGGTGGGGTGTGTTTGCGGTTCTACACACATGTCGCCCCTCCGGGGCTCAGCGGCTAGGTTTTGTTTGAATGACACACATGCCGCCCCTCCGGGGCTCAGCGGCTAGGTTTTGTTTGAATGACACACATGTCGCCCTCCGGGGCTTAGTGACTAATGTGCGTCCCCAGCTTTTGGGCGAGGGTGCGGTGCACTTCTTTCAGCGCCACAAATTCTTCCAAATCGGCTTGCGCACTTTCTTCGTTTTCAGGATGCTTGAGCCTTTCCATGGTTTGATTCATCAGCGAAATGACTTTTTTCAAATTCAGCCGATCAACCGCACTGCTTACATCCTGGTGTATCATGCTTGCCCTACTGGGGGTGAGAATGTCGTGCCGCTTTTCCCAATTTTCACTTACCGAATAGTCGATACTGTAAATGTGTAAAGCCAAGGCAGCGAGACTTTTATCGGGATGATTAAACAAATCGTTTCGGTCGGCAATGCGCTGTTCTTCTTTCCAGCTTTTTTCAAAAATCCGGAAAATGCTTTCCATCGGAGCATTATCCCAGCTCAATTCGTCGAGCGTATTCACTACAAAATCAATCACCAAAACATCGTCGGTATAGGGCTCTTGGGCGTAATGCAATAAAATGCGAATGATATCGGCTTCTTGCGGCTCGTCGTTGAGTACGGGCGACTGGGGTTCGGCTGGCAAAGCTACCGAGGGCATGGCTTCTATCGACTCCCGCTCACTCGGCCGCACTCTTTTCATGCGATTGAGGTGGTGCTGTTGTACAGCTTGTATGAATAGTTGCTCAGTGATGTCGAGCATTGCTGCCGTACTACTGCTGTAAGTGGCCCGCACAATGGGGTCGCCAATGAAGCTTACCGTTTCGGCCATGTCGTGGATGACCTCGGCCCGTTTCATGGGGTCGCCAGCGGCTTCGGTGAGCAGCAGGTTTACTTTAAAGCGCACAAAATCTACCGTTTGCTCGGCCAGGTAGTCGCGGAAAGCGGGTCCGCCCAATTGCCTGCTGTATGAATCGGGGTCCTCTCCCTCGGGCAGTGGCACTACCGATACCTGCAGGTTGTTTTCGAGCAGGATGTTGATGCCGCGCAACGAAGCCTTGATGCCGGCAGCATCGCCATCGTAAATCACCGTTACCTTTTTGCTGAAGCGATGGATCAATCGGGCCTGTTCATGGGTGAGTGAGGTGCCCGAACTGGCGGCTACGTTCTCAATGCCGGCCTGGTGCAAACCAATTACATCGGTATAGCCTTCTACCAGGTAGCAGTTTTCGTTTTTCTGAATGGCCTTCTTGGCCTGGAACAAGCCATACAGCGTTTCGCTCTTTTTGTACAGGAGCGTTTCGGGCGAGTTGAGGTACTTGGCCTCTTTTTTATCGTTTTTAAGGATGCGCCCGCCAAAACCGATGACCTTGCCGCTGAGGTTGTAAAACGGAAAAATCACCCGACCCCGGAAACGGTCCATGATCTTGTCGCTCTGGGTGTGGATGCTCAAGCCCGAGGCTTCTAATTCTGCCTGACTAAAATCACTGGTGAGCGCCATCCGGCTCAGCGCATCGAAACTGTCGGGCGAGTAGCCCAAACCAAATTTTTCGATGCTTTCGTCGGTGATGCCACGCTCTTTGAAATAACTGAGGCCTATGGCCTTGCCGTCGTCGGTTTCGGTGAGCTGCAGGTGAAAATATTGCTGGGCAAAGGCATGCAAGGCATACTGCCGGTCGCGCTCGCTGAGCTCTTGTTTGTGCTGCTCGCTGAGCTCGCGGGTTTCTTCCTCCACCTCCAGGTTGTAACGCTGCGCCAGCTGACGGATGGCATCTGGATAGGTGAGGTGCTCGTGCTCCATCAAGAAGCCCACCGAATTGCCCGAGGCACCACAGCCGAAACATTTGTAGATGCCCTTGGCAGGGGTGACGGTGAAGCTGGGCGATTTTTCGTTGTGGAACGGACACAGCCCAATGTAATTGCCGCCCCGTTTTTTCAAAGTCACGAAATCGCCCACCACCTCCTCAATGCGGGCGGTGTCCATCACACGGTCGATGGTGCTGCGGCTGATCATGGTCGTTTTTAGAGGTGAAAAAAGGGGGCACTGGCCCCCTAAATCGGAGCGTGAAGTTAAGGCCTATGGTGCGATTTTAAAAATGATTAAGCGCTGCGCAACGCGATGGACCGCGGATGACGCTGATTAGGCGGATATGCGCTGATTTTGAGCACTGCTCTTCAACATGCTATGGCCGTTAACAAGGCTAAATCTGTGATAATCCGTTCAATCCGTGTGTTCCGTGTTCTATGCTTCGGGCTCGGTTTGATGAGGTCATAATCAGAGCTGAATAGTTAACTTCGCAGCAGCAATTTTGAACCTCCACCATATGAAATTCGGAACCAAGGCCATCCATGCCGGCGTGCATGCCGATCCCACTACCGGGGCCATCATGACACCTATTTACCAAACCTCTACCTATGTGCAGGAATCGCCGGGCAACCACAAGGGTTATGCCTATGCCCGCGGTAAAAACCCTACACGCACCCAGTTGGAGGCCAACATCGCTGCGCTTGAAAATGCAGCACACGGACTTTGTTTCTCAAGCGGCATGGGCGCAACCGATGCTGTTATAAAATTGTTGCAACCGGGTGATGAGGTGATTACAGGCGACGACATCTATGGCGGCACCTACCGCATGTTCACCAAAATTTACGAGCCTTTCGGCATCAAGTTTCACTTCATCAATTTGTACGATGCCGAAAACGTACGTCAATACCTCAATGATAAAACCAAGCTCATCTGGGCCGAAACGCCTACCAACCCCACGATGAAGATTGTTGACATTGCTGCCATTGCCGCCATTGCCAAGCAGGCCGGGGTGATGTTTGCCGTCGATAATACCTTCGCTTCACCTTACCTGCAAAACCCGCTCGATTTGGGGGCCGACCTGGTGATGCATTCAGTAACCAAATTCCTGGGTGGACACAGCGATGTGGTCATGGGGGCGCTTTGCACCAACGATTCGGCCTTGCACGAGCGTTTGGCCTTTATCTTGAACAGCTGTGGCGCCAATCCTGGTCCGCAAGACTGCTTCTTGGTACTCCGCGGCATCAAAACCTTGCACCTGCGCATGCGCGCCCATTGCGAAAACGGCAAGGCTGTAGCCGAGTACCTGCGCAACCACCCCAAAGTGGGCAAGGTAAATTGGCCGGGCTTTACCGACCACCCGGGTCACGATATCGCCAAGAAACAAATGCGCGATTTCGGCGGAATGATATCTTTTACGCTTGCTAACGACGATTTTGATTCGGCCATGAAGCTGGCTTCATCCATGCAGGTATTTTCATTGGCTGAATCATTGGGTGGGGTAGAGTCGCTCATTGGCCACCCTGCCAGCATGACCCACGCCAGCATCCCGCGTGAACGCCGTTTGGCTGCTGGTGTGGAAGATGGCTTGTTGCGATTGAGTGTAGGGGTGGAAGATGTTGAAGATCTCATTGCCGACCTGGAGCAAGCCCTTACACAAATCTGATCACATAGCACTTAAATAGTAAAAGGCCGTTCACATCAGTGAATCGGCCTTTTGTGCCTACATAGGTTTAGTTCTGTCAAGAAACTTGTTGGTGATTCAAAGGTCGTATTTGCTTTGAAAGCGCTTGGGTACTTTACATGAGCATTGAGTGCGGCCCCATAAACATGGGCTACCACTACACGAAAGCTTTAAAGCTTATAATTTTCGAAGCGAGCCATAAAACCATGTTTCTTTTCGCTTGATATGGCAAAGGTTTCACCATCGTTCATCACCACGGTGCCGCCATCTTGCTTTAATATTTTATTGATTTGTTGCAAGTTGATGATGTGACTTCGGTGGATGCGCATGAAATCGCCCCATTGCTCCAGTTTTTCATATTCCAATAACTTTTTGGTAACGGTAAGGCGCTGCCCGTCGGTAAGGTGAATATGGGTGTAAGAGCCATCCGCACGGAGGTACATGATCTGCTCGAGGCGGACAAAAAGCAAACCATCGCCGAGCTGCAAGCCAATGCGCTTTTCACCATTTCCTTGGGTATTTTGCTGCAGGGCCTCCAATTGGGGTGCAGAAGTAGGTTGTATCTTTTCTAAGGCCCGTTCAATTTGCTCCTTGCGAACAGGTTTGAGTAAATAATCAATCGCCGACATCTCAAAGGCCTGCAGAGCGTATTCGCTGTAGGCCGTTACAAACACAATTTTGAAGTTTATTTTGTCTGCATCGAAAAAATTCACCAATTCAAGCCCCGAATAGCCAGGCATTTCTATGTCGAGAAATACCAAATCAGGCTGTAGTTGATTGATTTTGCGTACGGCCTCAGGCAAATCGCGCGCCTCATCGGCAATGGTGATTTGAGGGAAATGGGTTTCCAGAACACCTCTCAATGCCATACGGGCATTGGCTTCATCGTCAACCAGTAACACTTTCATAGATCAATTATATTTAAAGGGTAAGCGTATGATAACCACGGTGCCTGTAGCCTGCATCTGGTCGTTTTTTTTATCTAAAATTTCAACCTCTACAGGCTCAGAGAGCAGTTGATTCAAAATTTGGAGTCGACTTTGCAGCGACTGGGTTGCAAAAGAACGGTGACTTTTAGCACGCTTTTCTGCCAATACCGCCGATTGTTTCCTGCCTATACCATTGTCTTCAATGCTGATGATGATTCTATTCACCGATGCATGCATGCTAAAGTCTACGGTAAGGCGTTTTGGGCCGTTTTTATGTAACAACCCGTGTTTGATGGCATTTTCAACATAGGGCTGAATAAGCATGGAGGGGACCAATGGATTTTCGCGCCGGGTTGCATCGTCTATGCGTACATCAAACGAAAAGTCCGATTCGAACCTGCCCGCTTCCAATTGGAGGTACAAATGCAGGGCACTTATTTCTTCGCTTATTTCATGCCATTGCTTATCGCTGAAATTGAGCGTAAGTCGCATGAGATCCGAAAACTTACTGAGATAATCGGCAGCTTCCTCTTTTTTATTGGCATAAATCAACCCCTGGATAGAATTGAGTACGTTGTACAAAAAATGAGGGTTCATTTGCGCTTTCATGGCAGTTAGCTTCGATGACGCCAATGCTTCCTCCAAAAGTTTGTTTTTAGTTTTACGTTTGTTGTAACTCCTGCTTAACAAGGCCGTTGCTGCCACTAAACAAAAGGCCATCAAAGCAATAAACCACCACCTTTGCCAAATAGGATAAGCCACCTCAAATTGCCAATAGAACGACTCAGAATACTTGTCATTGGCCATAAGCCGCAATTCCAACTCATGCTTGCCCGATGGCAAGCCATACAGATTCAAACTTTGTACACCTGCAGGGAGGGTCGACCAACTTACATCTCCTTCGCCTAAGCGATATTGTGCGTATACGAGTCCTTCGCTTTGAAAATGGATAGGCAGATAATCGATTCGCAAATTTTTAAAAGCTACCGGCAACACCTTATCGTCGATTGACCATTTTTTTCCGTTCACCTGCAAGCTTTTGATGCGTAACAAAGGTGCTCGCCGCTCTATATTCGGATTAATGGGCAATTGGAGAATGCCTTGATCGGTGGCCAATAATAACTTTTCATTGAGCGCAAGTATGTCATATAGATAAACTTCCGCTATGCCTAAGATTTCGCGATATCCATCAAATCGGTTGGTTTGGGGACGAAAACAATCCAAGCCCTTGTCGGTAGATACCCAAATAACACCATCGCTACTTCCGACGATTTTTTTGATAAAATTACCGGATAAACCAGGGTAATTGGCCTTTTCAGGCTTGCTTGTACTTCCCTTGAAAAGCCAAATGCCATCATTTAATGTACCCAACCATACGGTGTTGTCGGGCGCTGCGTACATTTCGTTAACGACGAGACTGCGCCCATTGGGTGCTGTAATTTCAAACTCATCACCCAATACCGAGTAAGCCATCAGCTTATCGGTAAATGCAACCAAATAAATTCCTCTAAAGCTATCATAAAGCACTTTACGGGCCCGCTGCCTTCGTATGTTTAGTTCTTGCTTGCCTTGCTTGATGTAGCGTTCCTTTTTCTGGCCAAGGGGCATCGACCACAATTGTTCACCCGCCATAGTAACGTGCTCGCCGGCTGCAAAAAGGTAATTGCCCAACCGATCACGGGCCAAACTTCTTCCTAGAAATTGTTTGTGAATAAGGTTGCCTTTCAAATCTGCAATGCCATGTGTGAAGTAAAGCAATCCCGTTTGTTCGTCGAAATCGAGAAACTGAATTTGATCGTATGACTTGCCTGTTATAGTGCCTTTAGATGCTCCACTGGCAGAAAAAGTTAATATCGACCCCATATTGGTGCCTGCTAAAAATCCACCATCGGGGCCTTTGGCAAGCGCAGTAACACGCTCTTCGCTTTGTAAAGGGGAGATGAGCCGCTGATTAGCGGCGTAGGGTAACAAATAAATACCATGATCGAGGGTACTCACCCAATGGTTGCCCCTCGAGTCCGTAGTAAAGTCGGATATTCTTTTGTTGGCTAAAAAACTGCGTTCAAAAATTTGCGGAGTTCTTTGGTGCTCGTATACTCCATTGTTGGTGCACCAAAACAACTTGTTTTGCCAAACCCGAATAAAATTGCTGTGCACATACGCGGGCAATTTGCCTAACCGATTGATTGATTTGAGCTTTGGATTGATTTCCAGTGCATCTTCTTCATAGGTGCCTCGGTAGGCCAAATAGAAAATGCCCGAATTCCCAGTTATCTCAGTGTTGAAAGGGGGCATGGCGATTTCCATCTCCAACGAAAAGCCAGGCAAGCTGTAAATTCGTGTGCTGCCATTGATAGCCAAGGCTAAATATGATTGACTTATCTTGAAATCAATGATATTGCTGGAGTCCTCTAAATTTTTAGAGAGTATTTCATGCTTTTTTGTTCTAAGTGAGTATCGAATAAGAAATTGCCTGGTGGCCAAGTACAAGGTCGAATCTACCACCTGATAATTCACCAAGAGCCCTTTCTTCAAAAATGCAGGCAAAATCGATAATTCTCTCAGCGTATCCTTTTCGAGGTAAAACAAACGATTCGAAAAGTCTTTACACCAAATGGTTTGATTGCTTTCACTGATGTAAGAAATGGAGGTGGGTTGGCCTTCAAAAGCGATTCTGTCGAAACGAATGCCATTAAAGCGATACAATCCATTGGCAGTCCCCAAATACAATAACTGGTCAGTCCCACCCAAAAGGTCATATACCTGTACGTTCGGCAAGCCGTCACGTTGCCCGTAATGCTTCATATAGGGTTCTTTGGCCCCTAGCTTACTGACAAGGATGGATAATACGATCGTAAAAAGTAAAAAACGCACCTTGCGAAAATACACATACGGCCAGTTACCATAAGTGTAATTTCACGGGTGCGCCAAAATTCTTTGTAGATACTACAGCGGCAGGGTTCAATCAGCGACAAACACCGGGGGTGTAAACCGTAATGCCTGCACATTCTGCCTGACATGCATTAGAGTAGGTCTTCCCATCGGAGCCGCAAACCGGATTGTAATCGGTGGTACAAATGCAGTCCTTTTCTTGCTTGCAAGAAGAGAGACTGAACAGGCTGAAAAAAAGAAAGATGGCTATTTTCATGGCAATCGGTTTTTACCCGCAAATGACGAAAGAGGAAGATAAAAAATTGTGCGTTTTGCCGGGTATTTCGCTTTTTTGTCGCCTTATGCCAAAAGCCAGTCTGCAAAGCCAACTCGATGCCTATGTGCAACAATACAACCAGCCTGAATTTATCGCTGCCGATCCCATTGTAGTACCGCACGCATTTACCCAAAAGCAGGATGTGGAAATTGCAGGCTTGTTTGCTGCTATTTTTGCTTGGGGACAGCGCACCACCATCATCGCAAAGAGTCGGGAGTTGATGGAACGCATGGACAACCGACCTCACGAATTTGTGTTGCACCACAGTGAAAACGACCTGCGTGCGCTTACCGGTTTTCAGCACCGTACCTTCAATGATACTGATTTACTCTACCTCCTTGCCTTTTTGCAGGCGCATTACCAGGAGCATAACAGTCTGGAAGCGGCTTTTTTACCGCCATCGACTGCATTTGTGAGCATGGAGCAGTGTTTGATGCATTTCCACGAGCAGGTTTTTTGTTTCGACTGGGCACCGCAACGCACCCGCAAGCACATTGCCACCCCGGCCAGGCATTCAGCCTGCAAGCGACTGAACATGTACTTGCGTTGGATGGTACGCAAGGATGGAGCTGGGGTCGATTTTGGACTGTGGAATCGATTACCCACTTCCGGACTCATCATGCCGCTCGATGTGCATGTACAACGGGTGGCACGCAAGCTGGGCTTGTTGCAGCGCGAACAGGCCGATTGGCAGGCGGCTATTGAACTTACCAATGCTTTGCGTGCATTCGATGCGCATGATCCCGTGAAATATGATTTTGCCCTGTTTGGCATGGGACTAGAGGTTCGAAGGGGCGCATTATGGACTTAAATACGAAGTCCGTTTGCCGATTTAAAAACATCTCTTAAATTTCGGCATGGATAACTGCCTCAATTGCAATCACCCACTTCAGCCTAATGATCATTTTTGCAGCAATTGCGGCCAAAAAGCCAAAACCAGCAGGTTGCCATTTTGGTCGGGCCTTTCTGATTTTTTTATCAATGCTTTTTCTTTTGATTCAAAGGTTTTTGTCTCTTTACGCGAATTATTGCTGAAGCCAGGCCTCATTACCCAGCAGTACAATGCAGGCATGCAAGCCCGTTTTGTGGTGCCACTGCGCATGTACCTGACCATTTCCTTGGTTTTCTTTTTGGTAGAGGCCTTTGTTGAAAAAATGAATGAAAAGGAGCCTTGGGAGGTTTACGGCACAGAAGAGAAGTCTGAATCTCCCTTCGAAGTGGAAGAGGTAGATTCAACCGATAGCCCTATGACCTTGAATTTAGGAGGAGGCAACTATTCGGGATGGGGCGAATGGATCAGAAAACATCCTGGCATGTCACCAGAATTGGCACTAGACAGCCTTGGGAAGCCGGTTACTTTTTGGAACAAATTCATGTATTCGCAGATTTATAAGATTGCACGTTTCGAAAGGCAAGAGTTTAACGACTACTTAGCATCAAAAACACAACTGCTCATTTTCTTGTTTTTGCCGCTTATCGCCTTGGTGCTCAAATGGGTTTACATCCGCCATGATATTTACTATTTCGAGCACTTGGTATTCGCACTGCACATCCAATCGGTCTTTTTTATCTTACTGACGGTGCAAACCATTTTCGATTTTGCGGCAGGAACAGATACGCTGCTATTGGTGTTCGGAGCTTTTGCCCTGTATTTGCTTTTGGCTATGAAACGTGTTTACGACCAAAATTGGCCTAAAACCGCAATGAAGTTTTTCGTTACCAACTGCTTGGCCTTGGCTACCTTGGGTACATTTGGAGGCATGTTGTTCATCGTTCTGTTTATGTTGTTTTAACGTCTCCATTGCCTTTTTTGCAGTACGCTTACAACTTCCTGCAATGAAGTTTCTTTGCCGGCAAGCAATACCAAAAGGTGATACAGTAAGTCGGCAGCTTCCTCGTGCAATTTGTTTAAATCGTCATTTTTAGCGGCAATTACCGTCTCTACACCTTCTTCACCCACTTTCTGCGCCATGCGGTCGATTCCCGAGGCCAACAGCTGGTTGGTATAGGAGCCTACTACAGGCTGTTTTTTGCGTGTTTGAATGAGCTCGTGAAGCTGTTCGAGGAAATGGAAGGGCGTTTCCCTTTCGCCAAAGCAACTGCTGCTGCCCGTGTGACAGGTGGGGCCTACCGGCTTCACCCTGAATAGCAGGGCATCGGCATCGCAATCGGTACGCCAGCTCAGCAACTCCAAAAAGTTGCCAGAACTTTCGCCTTTTACCCACAGGCGGTTTTTACTGCGACTAAAAAAACAAATGCGTTTATCGCGCAGGCTTTGCTCAAAGGCTTCGGCATTCATGTAGCCGAGCATGAGCACACGACCCGTTTGGTCGTCTTGTATGATGGCAGGCAAAAGGCCCTGGCTGAAGTTAGGGGAGGAGGTCATAAGCGGATGGGGATATTTTGGTCTTGGAGGTACAATTTGAGGTCGGCGATGGGTATTTCTCCGAAGTGAAACACGCTGGCAGCCAGTGCTGCATCGGCATGTGCTTCGTTGAATACTTGAGCAAAGTGAGCCATGCTTCCGGCACCGCCGCTGGCAATTACGGGTACGGGCAATTGGGTAGCGAATTGTCGGGTAAGGGTTAGTTCAAAGCCGTCTTTGGTGCCATCGGCATCCATGCTGGTGAGCAGTATTTCGCCGGCGCCACGGGCAACGCCTTCCAGGCCCCAGTCGAAGGCATCACGGCCGGTAGCCAGTTGTCCTCCTTGCAGGTACACTTCGTAGCCTGTGTGGTTTTTGCGGGCATCTATGGCCAGCACCACGCACTGACTGCCGAAGCGCTTGGCAGCGGCCTCTAAAAGCTCGGGCTGGCGAAAAGCGGCACTGTTGAGGCTTACTTTGTCGGCACCGGCCTCCAAAAGTGCTTCAATGGTTTGCAAATTACCAATGCCGCCGCCCACGGTAAAAGGGATGGTTAGCACCTGTGCAACAGCTTCTACCAAGGGCAGGAGCGTGCTGCGCTGTTCGGCCGTGGCACTGATGTCGAGCAATACCAATTCATCGGCGCCAGCCTCGGCATAATGCGCAGCCAAGGCTACCGGATCGCCGGCATCGCGCAGTGCTTCAAAACGTACGCCCTTTACAGTACGCCCGTTTTTGATGTCTAAACAGGGGATGATGCGTTTAGCCAGCATAAGTTCCTTTTTGTAACAATTCAATCCAGCGCATGCGGGGCACCACATCTTCGTACAAAGCCTTGCCAATGATGGCGCCGTAGCAACCGACGTCGGCCAGGGCTTGCACATCGCCCGGACCACGTACTCCGCCGCTGGCAATGATGCGCAGCTGCGGAAAAGCAGTGCACAAATCGGCATAGAGCTCGGTTGCCGGTCCGCGCATGGCACCGTCGCGACTCACTTCGGTCACAAAAACCTCCTGCAGGCCTCGCTCTGCCCAGTATTCTAGAAAGCCCGAAAGGCCGATTTCGCTTTGGGCGGTCCAGGCGCGACTTACCAACATGCCATTACGCACATCGGCCGCCAGCAACAGCCGGGCAGGTCCACGCAATTGCAAAAAGGCTTCTACCAAGGCTGGCTGTTCTAAGGCCAAACTGCCCACTGTAACTTGCTGTGCGCCGGCCGAAAGTACGCTTTCCATAGCTTCAAGGCTACGTACGCCACCGCCAAAATCGATTTGCATTTGGGTGTGCGAAGCCAGTTTTTCGAGTACAGCCAATTGTTTCAAGCTACCTGCTTTGGCACCATCTAAATCAACCAAATGCAGGCGTTTAAATCCCATTTGTTCAAGTTTTAGTGCAACTTGAAGTGGATCGCTCGAATAGGTGGTTTTTTGGTTGAAGTCGCCCTGATGTAAGCGCACTACTTGGCCTCCGATGAGGTCGATGGCGGGTATAGGAACAATCATAAGTTGAGGAAATTTTGGAGCAAGCGGCTGCCTTGTGGACCGCTTCGCTCGGGGTGAAATTGAACAGCATAAAAGTTGCCTGAGGCGAGGGCGCTGCTGTAGGCAAAGCCGTATTCGGTACGGGCGATGGTATAAGCATCTTCGGGCAGGTAGTAGCCGTGTACGTGGTACATCCATACCGAAGAGGGTAGTCCATCGAAAAGTGGGTGCCCGTTGTGCTGTACTTGGTTCCAGCCCATTTGAGGGACCTTACCTACGGCATCGGGAAAGCGCTTCACTTTGCCATTAAGGATGCCTAAACAGGCTGTTTCGCCTTCTTCCGAAGAAGCCGCCAGCAATTGCATGCCCAGACAGATGCCCAAAACGGGCTGTTTTAGCCCTTTGAGTACCGCATCGAGTCCGATATCGCTGAGGTGAGCCATGGCCGCACCAGCAGCGCCTACACCAGGAAATATCACCTTATCGGCCGACTGAAGCTCACTGGGAGAAGCCGTGAGTTGCGCCTGCACGCCCAGCCTTTCGAGCGCCAGCAGCACCGAGCGCACATTGCCGGCATTGTATTTCACTACAGCGACTTTCATAGGGTGCCTTTGGTGGATGGGAGTTCGTCGGGACGACTGCTAAAGTCGGTCGCCTGTCGCAAGCAACGTGCAAAGGCCTTGAAGCAACTTTCGAGCAAGTGGTGGTCGTTGTTTCCTGTGGCGCTGAGTTGCAGGTTGCAGGCAGCGGCATCAGAAAACGATCTGAAGAAGTGTTCTGCCATTTGTGTCGGGAAAATACCTAGCATGCTTTGCTCGAATTTCACTTGCCATTGCAATGCAGGCCGGCCACCAAAGTCGATGCTGGCTTGTACCAAAGCCTCATCCATGGGCAGCACAAAAGCGTATCGGTTGATGCCCGTTTTTTTGCCCAAGGCGCGCTTAAATGCCTCACCCAGGGCCAAGCCCACATCTTCCACACTGTGGTGGGCGTCGATTTCTAGATCGCCTTGGCAGCTTATTTCGAGGTCGTAGCCTCCGTGCCTGCTCAATTGTTCCAGCATATGGTCGAAAAAGGGGATGCCGGTGTTGAGCCGACTAAAACCTTGTCCATCGAGATTCAGTGCCACCCGGATGTTGGTTTCTCGGGTCTTGCGGATGACTTCAACACGACGAGGCAAGGAGCGGAGGTAGCGGTAGATGTCGGGCCAGCGGTTGCTTACTAAATCGGCCTGCAAAGGTGCAGGTACCAACTTCTTTTCTTGCTCGAACCAAATGGCTTTACATCCCAAATTTTGAGCGAGTTGTAAATCGGTTAATCGGTCGCCAATTACAAAGCTGTTGGCCAAATCGTAGCCCTGCAGGTACGACTGCAACATGCCTGTGCCGGGTTTGCGCATGATGAGGTGATGGGGCAAGGCCCAGTCGATATCGGCTTCAAAATGCGGGTCGATATGCACAGCAACAAAGCGGATGCCCTCGCCGGCCAGGCTGCGGATAAGCAAATCCTGCAGCGCGTTGAAAACTTCCAGGGGATAGCTTGCTTTGCCCAGGCCGTCCTGGTTGCTCACCATCACCAATTCGTAATCGAGTTCGCGGGCAATGCGGCCCAATCCTTCGAAAAGGCCGGGAACGAATTGGAATTTGTCGAGGCTGTCGACCTGGAAAGTATCGGCTGGTTCGTGCAAAAGCACCCCGTCGCGGTCAATAAACAGTACTTTTTTCATGATAGGGATTGAAGGGTGGCTAACAAACGGTTGTTTTCCTCGGGTGTGCCTACAGTCATACGCAGGCAGCCTTCGAGTTGGGGAACACGGGACCGATCACGTACAATGATGCCATTCGATAAAAGTTTCTGATAGGTACCATTTGCGTCGGCAAAGCGCACCAGCAAAAAATTGGCCTGACTGGGAAACACCTGTTCGACTTGAGGCAGGCTTTGCAGGACTTCGGCCAAGCGGTTACGTTCGTTTACGAGCTGTCGGGTTTGTTCGGCAAAACGATTTGCTGCATTTAGCGCGTCCAAAGCCAATTGCTGACTGGGTGTTGCCAGGTTGTAAGGCGCTTTGATGCGTTGCAGTAGCTCCACAATGCGGGGGTGGGCAAAGGCCATCCCCAGTCGCAGTCCGGCTTGTCCCCAGGCCTTCGAAAGGGTCTGCAGCACCACCAGCTTGGGGTAACGGGCCAAAAGGGGCGCCACAGAGGCTTCAGGACCTGCAAAATCGATGTAGGCTTCGTCTACCACTACCAAGCCCGGGAAAGCGTTTAGAAGTGCCTCCAAACGGCCGTTTTCAACCAGGTTGCCGGTGGGATTGTTGGGCGAACACAAAAACAGCAGTTTGCTGGATGCACTGGCAGTTTTGAGAATGGCCTCCACATGGGGCTGGAAACCGGCCATCAGTGGAATTTCCTTAACCCGCAGGTTCTGTATGGCTGCCGAAATGGCGTAAACGCCGTAGGTAGGCGGACAAAGCAGCACCTCGTCCTTGCCGGGTCGGCCCACCAAGCGGCACAGCAGGTCAATGGCTTCGTCAGATCCTTGCCCCGTAAACACCTGTTCAGGTCTCAAATTTTTTATTTCTGCCAATTTGTTTCTGAGAGTAACCTGCAGTGGATCGGGGTAGCGGTTGTAAGTGTTTTCGGGAAAGGGGTTTTCGTTGGCATCCAAAAATACCTCGGCCCGGCCGCCAAATTCGTGGCGTGCGGTGGCATAGGGCTGCAGTTCAAGCAAGTGAGGCTGCACCAACTGGTCAATCAACAAGCGGCTCATGAGATCACCTCCAGTTTTTGACGACGCAAGGCCATCGCTAATCGGTGGGCATCGAGTTGCTCGGCGGCAGCCATGCTTTCAACCACGGGGGCCAATTGCCGAACGCCTTCAGCCGAAAGCTCCTGGAAGGTGATTTTTTTCACAAAACTGTCGAGCGATACTCCGCTATACGCCCTCGCAAAGCCGTTGGTGGGCAAGGTGTGGTTGGTGCCAGAGGCATAATCGCCGGCACTTTCGCAACTCCAGGGGCCTAGGAAAACCGAGCCAGCATTCACCACCTGCTCAGCAAGTTCACTCGCGTTGGCGCAGTTGAGGATGAGGTGTTCGGGAGCGTAGGCATTGAGCAGTTCCATGGCCTCGGTTTCGCTGGCCACCAAAACAGCGCGGCTGTTGGCGATGGCAGCCGATGCCAAATCACAGCGGGGCAGAGAAGCCAGCTGTTGGGTCAGCGCTTGGTCGGTGGCTTCCAGCAAATCGGCAGAAGTGCTTATTAGCAATACCTGCGAATCGCTGCCGTGCTCGGCCTGACTCAATAGGTCGGCAGCTACCAAGGCGGGGTCGGCTGCAGCATCGGCAAAAACCGCCACCTCCGAGGGACCGGCCGGCATATCGATGGCAATGCCTTGCGCAGCAACCGACATTTTGGCAGCAGTAACATATTGGTTACCTGGTCCAAATAATTTGTCAACGCGGGTAATACTTGAAGTGCCGTATGCCATTGCTCCAATGGCCTGAGCCCCTCCCAAAGCATATACTTCGCTGATGCCGCACAAGGAAGCAGCGTACAAAATGGCGGGGTGCAGGCGGCCTTGGGCGTCGGGCGGACTGCACAAAACCACTTCTTTGCATCCGGCCAGTTTGGCGGGAATGCCTAGCATCAGCACGGTTGAAAAAAGCGGAGCTGTACCGCCCGGAATGTACAAGCCCACCCGCTGTATGGCTACCGATTTTCGCCAGCAACGCACGCCTGGCATGGTTTCAATAACCGCTTCTTGGTGCCTTTGAGAAGCGTGGAAACGCTCAATATTCGCCGCCGCCTGCTGCATGGCCTTTTTAAATGGCTCCTCGAGGCCGCTGCCAGCCGAATTAATTTCTGCAGCGGTGAGCCGGCGCGGAGCCTGTCCATCGAAGCGCAGGGCGAATCGCTCTAGGGCGGCATCGCCTTCTTCGCGCACGGCATCGAGCAATTGCTGCACCTTGTTCTGCAGGTCGCGCTGATCGTATACAGGCCTTTGAATTATTTCTGACCAAATGTTTCTGGAAGGAAGTGAATAGGTCTTCATGCAATCATTTTTTCAATGGGGACTACCAAAATGCCTTCTGCACCTGCTTCTTTGAGCTTTTCGATGACCTCCCAAAACTGGTTTTCTTCGATTACCGAGTGCAGGCTGCTCCAGCCGGGCAGGGCCAATGGCAAAACGGTGGGGCTTTTGATGCCTGGCAGTAAGCCAATGATATCGTCCAATTTGTCGTTGGGAGCGTTGAGCAGGATGTATTTGTTGCGGTTGGCTTGCTGAACGGCCTCAATGCGAAAAAGCAAACGCTGAAGCAAAGCCTTTTTTTCGGCGCTTAATTGTGGAGGTCGAGCAAGTACGGCCTCGCTTTGCAGCACGGTTTCTACCTCACGCAGTCCGTTGGTGAGCAGGGTAGAGCCGGTGTTCACCAGGTCGCAAATGGCATCGGCCAATCCAATGCCGGGTGCAATTTCAACCGAGCCACTAATCTCGTGTATTTCGGCATCTACGTGCTTTTCGCGCAAAAATTCCCGAAGTAAACCAGGGTAAGAAGTCGCTATCCGTTTGCCCCTCAACGACGCCAATGAAAGGTATGCTTCATTTTTGGGCACCGCCAGCGCCAAACGACATTGACCAAATCCGAGTTTGGCAGCAACAGTGAGGGGAAGTTGCTTTTCGTACAGCACATTTTCGCCCACCATGCCTAAATCGGCCACGCCGTCGGCCACGTATTGGGGAATGTCGTCGTCGCGCAGGAAGTACAATTCCAAGGGGAAATTAAGGGCTTCGGTTCGCAGTTTGCCTGCTCCGTTGCTGAAACGGATGCCGCAGGCTTTGAGCAGGCCGAGGCTTTCGTCGCTCAGTCGGCCCGATTTCTGAATCGCTATTTTTAGGTTTTCCATGGTTGAAAGGGGTAAAAAACAAAAAGGGCTTGCCGGAAATCCGACAAGCCCTCAGGTATGTGTGCGCTGCGCTTAGCCCTGTACACAAATCACCCGTGCTGCCGGAGGCAGGTGCAGATGATGGTGCCAATGGATAAGGTTGCGAAACATTGCTGGTGCAAATAAAAGTGGGTGAGGGCAGGCTTCCAAATGTTTGTGATCCTTTTGTGAAATATTTTTTTTGCTATGTGTTTGGAATTTGTGTGTGTGATGTATTTTTGGGAATGAAAAAACTTATGCACTTATTGTTTGGAGTGCTGGGCTTTATTTCACTTGAAAATGAAGTCTCCGCACAAAGTCAATCCAACTCCATGGTCATTAAAATGGACAAGGAGAGCAAAATTGCACAAGTGGTTTTTTACAATCAGGCAGATACATTGAAAGGAAAACTACAGCTATTGAAAACCGAAAATGGTAAAATCGTCAAGTATGTTATCAAAAAGGGGCCTTTAAGAACCATTAGCCTAACGGAAGCTCAACTTGCTCAAATCAAAGTTCATCGGGTATACAAGCGTTGGGCATTTCCAGTTACGGTTGAATATCCCGATGGCCAAACAGGAACCAGTTGGCCAACCTACCTTGAAGGAAATGATTTATTGCTGGGTGTGATGAGTGAGAAAGTGACAGAAGCAATGGATGAAGAAACAGCTGCCACTTTTGAATTGCAAACCTATTGTTGGAAATACAAGGGCGAAAGTGTAGCCATTGATGAAGATTTTTTGGCCCAAAATCTAAGCCGTTGGGAAAACGATTTGGGCATAAAGCTAGGGCTGGTACCTACCGACGCCTTTAATCGGGAGAAATTGATTGCGCTGACACGCACCATTGAGCCGCATTTGGCCAAGTGGCCGGGTTGGTAGCTTATTGTTTGTACTTCTTTAGTACCAAAGCATACCCCTGGAATTTGAATGCCGTGGGAATGCCCGAAGTAGGGTGAGTATACCAAATAGCACCTTCGGCATATCGGTCCTTTTGTTTAAGTAGCTTTTTGAAACTTTCAGCGGAAACGGGTACTCTGATAGGATATTTGCCTGGACCCTTGATGTTTCTGCCCTGTCCGTTGGTGGCCACATTCAAACGCTCGCCATTCAACTCCAATTCGCGCACAAAATATTGCTGTCCACTCAACGATTGCAATACAAATTCGGCATACCCATCGTTGCTTTCTTCAAAATAGTGCAAAATCACAGTGCCCAACAAGCGCATACTCACTTTGTTTCCAGGTAATTGAAGGACGATGGCTCTGCTGCTCCCATCGGGTAAAAGGACCTTCATTTCGCTGCTGTAGCTGCTCGACAGTGCGCAATCCGATTCATCGTAGGCCAATCGGAAGCCGCCTTCGTCTTCGCGCAGTAGCTTCCAGCGAATGCAGCTGCTGTCGGGCAAAAGCAATTTACTGCCCAACAAATGCCGGTCACCAGCCATTACCAGCACATCAGCTGTGGTAGGGGTGATGTTTACGGCCTGCAAATGCACCTGGTTGAGCAGGCGCAGGTATTGGCCCAGCAGGCTATCGGCTTTGGCGCGCCGGTAGTCGCGCAACCGCACTGGCAAGCTGCTCAACCGTTCCATTTGAAAGGCAATCATTTCAAAGTCGGAGGGTTTGTCTACGTAATAGGTAGCTGTTTCGAGGAGGTCGCTTAGCCTGCGGTCATACGCATAAAAGTGGTTACTTATGGATTGCGTCAGGCTGTTGTGCCAATGCATTTGCAGCGCTACGAAGTAATAGTTCCTTCCTTCTTTGTTGCTCCTTCGATACTCGAAGTATCGGTTTCTAATCAAATGACTGTCAATTGGTAATCCCAATATTTGAATGCCTCTCCAGCCTGCTGCTTCTGCAGTATCGAGGAGGTATTGTCGGAAGTGCGCTTGCAGCTCGGCATCGCTAAGTAGGCTGTCGTTCATGCGTACCTTGTGCATATGCAGAACGTGCTCAATGATTTGCGCCCGGGTGTGATAGTAGGCCTCGCGCAAGGCTTCTGCAGTATCGCTTCCGGTACCATAAGCGGTAAGGGTTTGAGGTAGCGTTGTACGCAAATAGTAGGGCCGAATGCCCGAAGTACGCAGCACCTTATCGGTTTGCGGAGTACAAGCCACGCCCAGCAACAAGCCAAGCCAAGCCCAAAGAATCCAACGGATGTGTACAGGCGCCATTGGGCGACGAAACTAAGGGAAAAGCTGATTTTAAACCTGACTTAATATCCACAAAGCACCACAAACCATCGATTTTTCCATCTCCCCACCGTTTCAGCCCCATTTCCTGTAATTTTGCGCCATGATTTACCAAAACGACCTCATTCTGCGGGCCGCACGTGGCGAAAGAACCGAAAGAACCCCCGTTTGGATGATGCGCCAGGCAGGCCGCATACTCAAAGAATACCGCGAAGTGCGGGCACAAGCGGGCAGTTTTAAAAACCTGGTCGAAAATCCTGCGCTGGCTGCCGAAGTCACCATCCAGCCGGTTGATTTGCTGGGCGTAGATGCCGCCATCATCTTTTCCGACATCTTGGTAGTACCCGATGCCATGGGCTGTCGGTATGAAATGGAAGAAGCACGTGGACCGGTATTTCCACAAACCATTCGCAATACAGCCGATTTACGCTTGTTGCATGTGGCAGATCCTTCAGAATTGCAATACGTAACCGATGCCATCAGCCTCACGGTAAAGCAATTGGACGGTCGTGTTCCGGTAATTGGATTTGCCGGTGCCCCTTTTACCATCTTTGCTTACATGACCGAAGGCAAGGGCAGCAAAACCTTTAGTATCGCTAAGAAACTTTTATATACCGACCCTGCTTTCAGCCACCGTTTGCTCGATTTAATTACCGAAAGCACCATCGCCTACCTCAAGGCACAAATCGCAGCCGGGGCTGCCATGCTACAGCTTTTCGACAGTTGGGCGGGTATTTTGAGTCCCGACCAGTATGGCGAATTCAGCGGTCGCTACATCCACCGCATCTGTGAAGCCATTACCGAAGTGCCCGTGACCGTTTTCGCCAAGGGCGCTTGGTTTGCCATCGAAGATTTTGCGAAGTATCCATGTCGTACCATCGGGCTCGACTGGAATACCGACCCACGCTGGGCGCGCCAAGTGGTGGGACCGAACAAAACCCTTCAAGGCAACCTCGATCCCTGCCAACTGTACGCCACTCCCGAGCAAGTAGCTGAAGCCACCCGCAGCATGTTGCAGGCATTCGCTGGTGGTCCGCACATTGCCAACCTCGGCCACGGTGTTTACCCCGATACCCCGGTGGAAAGCGTAAAGGCCTTTATCAACACCGTTAAACAGGCGTAACCAGTCCTGCAGCAGAAGCACATGGAATGGCAATGGACCCAACTCGATGAGGCCTCAGCACTGGCGGAGCAGTTGCTAGTAGCTGCCGGCGACCGTAAAGTGTGGTGTTTCGAAGGCAATATGGGTGCTGGCAAAACCACCCTTATTGCCGCGCTGTGCAAAGCTTTGGGCGTAGAACATGCTATTAGCTCGCCTACTTACGGCCTGGTGCATGAATATGAAGGCAGAGATGGCCTGCGTATTTGCCATTTCGATTTTTACCGCATTCAATCTGAACAAGAAGCTTTCGAAATGGGCGCCGAAGATTATTTCTTCAGTGGCGATTTCTGCTTTATTGAATGGCCCGAGCGCATCCCCAATTTATTGCCGCCTCAGGTTTTCAGGCTTAATATTGATATATTCGAACAATCAACCCGCATCATCCGTATTTTGCCATGAGTACCCAACCCTTGGCTGGCTTCAGTTCGAAGTACAGTCCCACCACACTCGAAGCGCCCATCCGCATCTCGCGTAAAAGTACCCAATTGGTTATAGGTGTGCCCCGTGAGCGTGGCTACCAGGAAAACCGGGTATCGCTTACGCCACAGGCGGTGATGCAACTGGTAGGCATGGGCCACGAGGTCATTGTGGAAAGTAAAGCCGGTGTGGCCAGCTTTTTCAGCGATCAGGCCTATTCAGAAGCCGGCGCCCGCATTGTGTACGAAGCCGAAGAGTTATACAAAGCGCATGTGATTGTAAAAGTGGGGCCCATTCCCGCCGAAGAGGTGAAATATTTGAGTCCGGGTAAGGTCGTATTCAGCGCCATCCACCTGCCCACCATGCAGGAAGATTACCTCAAGGCCTTGCTCGACAAAAAAATCATTGGCATTGCCTACGAATACCTGCGCGACAAAAGCGATAGCCTGCCCATTGTGCGTTCGATGAGCGAAATTGCAGGCAGTTCGGCTATCCTCATTGCGGCAGAATACATGAGCAACCAATTCCAGGGCAACGGCAAGTTGTTGGGCGGCGTATCAGGTATTCCACCCAGTAAGGTGGTGATTTTGGGTGCCGGCACAGTTGGGGAGTTTGCTGCGCGCACCGCCCTCGGTTTAGGCAGCGATGTGCGTATTTTCGACAACAGCATTTCGCGCCTCAAGCGATTGCAGAACAACTTGGGTCAACGTGTATTTACCTCGGTGATTCAACCCGAGATTTTGGGTGAAGAGCTGCGTTCGGCCGATGTAGCTGTGGGTGCCATGCATGCCGAAAAAGGCCGTGCACCCATGGTGGTGAGCGAAGAAATGGTGCAGCGCATGAAGCCCGGATCGGTAATCATAGATGTAAGCATCGACCAAGGGGGTTGTTTTGAAACTTCTGAAGTCACCAACCACACCAAACCCGTTTTTAAGAAGTACGACGTGATTCATTATTGTGTGCCCAACATCCCTTCGCGGGTATCGCAAACAGCTTCGGTTTCTTTGAGTAACGTTTTGGCTAATCTGCTGTTAGACGCAGGTGAACACGGTGGGATAGAGAGTTACCTCTGGCTCGAAAAAGGGCTGCGCGCCGGTATTTACTGCTACAACGGACAGCTTACCAATAAATACCTCAGCGAAAAATTCAATATTCCGTTTACCAATTTGGAGCTCATTGCTTCTGCCCGTATGTGAAGATGTTGCGGTCAGCTTGAGTACATCATCCTCCGCTAGAAGTGCAGGGTATGCCTCAGCAAATGGGTAGATAGCCCCAAGCCTCTAAGGTTGCAGTTTGCTATACTGCATTGAGTCGCTTTAGCATAAGCTATTGCCAAATAGCGCTTAGAAGTTTACGGTTATTCTCGTTTTCCGTTCGTCGAAGGTTCTAAGGGTGTTTTAGGCGCATCGCAATCGGTTTTTTTTCATTGGCAGTCTCCCAAAATTGCCCTATCATTATGCTTTCATTAAGGCATTGTAAAGCATGACACCGAGGGGAAAACTCATTGTGATTGGAGGCGCCGTTGATACGGGCAGTTTTACCGAAAAAAACTATAAAAAAGACGATAGCAACCTCAACTTCTTTGAGGAAGGCATTCTGAAACGCATACTCACAGAATCGGCCAAAGGCAAAGAGTCACGCATCGAAATCATTCCTACTGCCTCGCAAATGCCAGTGGAAGTGGGCAACGAATATGTAAAAGCATTCTCTTACCTCGATGCACACAATACGGGCGTATTGTTTATCAGCACCCGCGACGAGGCCAACGATTCAGCCATTATCGAGCGATTGGCCAACGCCGACGTGGTTGTTTTTACGGGTGGTGATCAATTGCGGCTGACGTCTATTTTGGGAGGCACGGAGTTTCATCACTTGCTATTAAAAAAATACCGTGAAACCGATTTCCTGCTGGCTGGTACCTCAGCTGGAGCAGCAGCCTGCTCTAACAATATGATTTACCAAGGCTCAGCATCGGAGGCCTTGTTAAAAGGTGAGGTGAAAATCACCAGTGGCTTGGGACTCATCAACGATGTGATTATCGATACCCACTTCGTGCAGCGTGGTCGCATTGGGCGTTTGTTTCAGGCGGTGGTGAGCAATCCCATGGCTTTAGGCATTGGTTTGGGTGAAGACACCGGTTTGTTGATCAAAAATGGGGGAGAGATGATTGCGGTAGGCTCGGGCTTGGTGATTTTGGTCGATGGTCGACATGTGCGCGACACCAACATTACCGATGTACCTTTGGGCGCGCCTATTTCCATCAGCAACTTGGTGGTGCACGTGATGAGCAAAGGAGATTATTTCGATGTAGTAACCCGACAATTGACCATTCACAAAGAGCCGCAATTGGCCGAAAAGGAATAAAAATGAGGAGGACCACCCGGTCCTCCTTTTTTATTCGCCACTTAGTTCAAGGTGTTCTTGAAGGGAAGTGCGTACTGACTCAAGTACCAGTTTGTAGAAAGGCACCTTGCTGTTTTCGGTACGAACCGCTTCCAGGGCTTGGTAATAGGCCATCCGGCTGTTGAGATCACCTTTGAGATTGGCAAGGGTATAGCCGTTTTGGAGCAGAATGAGGTTCATTACCAAGCGCGAAGTTCGGCCATTTCCGTCGATGAAAGGGTGAATGCTCACCAACCGCTCGTGCATTTCTGCTGCAAGAAGTACGGGATGAAGTTGCTTGCGAAGAACGGCATATTGCTCAAAGTACCCATCCATGAGGGCTTCAAGGCGCCATGGTTCCGGTGGTATGTGGCTGCTGCCACTGATGCGCACCGGCACCCGCCTGTAAATGCCCGCATTTTCTCTGTCTATGTTTCTGAGGATGAGCCCGTGCAATTGAAGCAACACATAGCGGTTCAAAGGCGTCTTTTGCTGAACCAGTTCTTCCAGCAAAACGATGGCCTCGGCATGATTAATGGCTTCAAGGTGCTCGCGCATGCTTTTGCCACCTATGGTTACCCCTTGACTTACCACTAGGAATGTTTCTTGGAGCGTAAGCGTATTTCCTTCGATGCGGTTACTTTCATAGGTGTATGACGTATGGAAATGCTCCTGCATACGTTGAAGCTGCATGGCATTCAGGGGCTTTTTTGCTTGCCAACGCAATTGCATGGCGGTTACTTCTTCCAACAAGGGCGTGAGTATTTCATGCCCGTTAGGGGGCAGGACAGGTTCTTTTTTGGCAGTTTGATAAATGACTTCAACGTCAGACACAATGTTACTCAAATCATCATCCTCAGATAAAAGGTCATGGATCTGTTGGGCGAGCCATTTGTTTCTCAAGCTTTTGTAATCTAGCGAAAGTACGCTGGCAAGCTCACTAAGGTGATTTTCGGAGGGTAGCCGTAAACCGTTTTCATATTTGCTAAGCAAGGAAACATCAATAGCAGTCAGACCCGAAAGTGCTCTCAAGCTCAAATGCTGTTTAACCCTTTCATTTTTTAATTGCTCGTTTAACATATTTCCTCCTTATTTGACAAATATAGTCAACAAATGTACAAAAATAGTCCAATTAATTTTCATCCAATCATTCACTTTATTTTTGAACTTCGCGCTAAATGTAAATCATGGTCCAGCCCAAACTTATCATCCACGGAGGATTTTTCAGTGAGTCAAATACCGATGCTGCCACCAAACTGGCCAAGCAAGAAAGCATGAAGCGCATTGTTTCACTGGCACATGCGTTTTTGCTTAAGCACTCGGCCTTGGATACAGTAGTTTATGCTTGTGAGCTGTTAGAGAATGATCCCTTGTTCAATGCAGGTACAGGTTCGCAAATTCAAAGCGACGGCAGCGTACGTATGAGCGCGAGTATCATGGATGGTGTAACACGTAAGTTCAGCGGTGTTATCAATATCCAGGATGTGAAGAATCCGATTCGCGTGGCCGAACAACTGATGGCATATGATGATCGTGTACTGGGTGGTGAGGGAGCAACGGCTTTCGCACGCAATCAGGGTTTCGAGCACTTTGATGTGCGCATTCCACAGCGCATTAAAGAATGGGAGATCAAGGCAGCTTCACAAGGTAAAGGAACTGTGGGTTGTGTGGCCTTGGATGCCGCAGGAAAGCTAGCTGCAGCTACCAGCACAGGTGGCAAAGGTTTTGAAATGGTGGGACGAATCAGTGATTCCGCTACGGTTGCTGGTAATTTTGCAAATGCACACGTAGGTATCAGTTGTACTGGAGTGGGTGAAGACATCGTGAGCGCCTCCTTGGCTGCTGCCATTGGTATCAGGGTCACAGATGGTATGCCACTTGATCAGGCCTATAAGAGGAGCTTTGCTGAGTTGGCAGCCTACGATGGATTTGCAGGAGCAATTGCCCTGACAGCTGGGGGAGAATGGTACCACCTCGATAGTCACCCGAGTATGGTTTATGCTTTCACGGATGGCATTTTCTTGGATATCTTTTAGATAAAGACTCATTAGTTTTTTCATTTGAGTCATTTTGATTATTTATTTTGCAGGATATTTAGACATATATATCTTTATATCCGAAAACCAATCACAAACGCCATGACACATCTACGCAAACTCCAAAAAGTACTGCTTTTCCTAGTCCTGGGTTCCTTGGTGCTCTCTTGGATGGGGGTGATGCGGTTTAGTAATCGCTCGCACCAAATGACCATTGCCGGTACATCTAATCTGCACGATTGGACCACCAATGTAGAAGACATCACCTTAATTGCTGAAATGGAATTGGTGAACGGTTATGTAAGCACTGTTGGTACCGTTACCATGTCGGCCAAAGTAAATAGTATCAAAAGCGATAAAGGAAGTGTGATGGATAACAAAACCAAAGAAGCTTTAAAGGGCGATAAACACCCTAACATTATCTACAAATTGCGTCAGGTAGAAATTGCTCAGCTCAAAGACAAGATTTCTAAATTAAGTACCGAAGGCACCCTCAGCATAGCCGGCGTAACCAAGCCTGTAAAAATGGATGTGTTTGCACGTCAATTGCCTAGTGGAGAAGTAGAAGTTTGGGGCGCCAATGCCATCAGCATGAAAGATTACGGAATGCAGGCACCAACCGCATTGATGGGAACCATAAAAACCGGTGACGCCGTAACTGTGCGCTACAGTGTCATCTTGAAAAAATAACCACAAACCACCCTTAAAAAACATCCAATGAAAAAGCAAATTACCTGGTTGGGCCTGGCCCTCCTCGCCCTCACTGCACAACCTGCAGCAGCGCAACAAGCCGAAATGCAGTACTTCAGGCATTACGACCAACGCGGTCTACACATGTTTGAAACGCCTAAACAAGATTCAGTTGAATACAAAGGACTGGCAGTTCGCGTTGGCGGACACTTCAGCCAGACTTTTCAGGCCATCGGCCATGAAAACAATGCAAACATGATTCTTAACACCGCAACACCTCCGCAAAACATCAATGAGCTAAAAAGAATCACTCCCGGCTTCAACTTGGCCACTGCTAACCTAAACATCGATGCCCAGTTGGCTGATGGTATTCGCCTGAACCTGGTAACCTACCTCTCATCACGTCACCACTCTGAAACTTGGGTAAAGGCCGGCTTCATTCAATTCGATAAACTGACTTTCCTGAAATCAGCAGCCATCGACAACGCCATGCAGTACCTCACCATCCGTGCAGGTCAGATGCAAATCAACTACGGTGACGCACAATTTCGCCGCTCCGACAACGGTAACGGCATGTACCAGCCATTCGTAGGCAACGTGATTTTAGACGCATTTGATACCCAAATTGGTACCGAGATCATTTTCCAGAACAAAGGCTGGTTGGGTGTTGTAGGGATCACTTCAGGTGAAAACAAAGGCGTGATTACTCCTGGCCCACAAGTACCTACCGACCCCAACAAAAATCTGTCTCCAGCATTTTTGGTGAAAGCCGGTTACGATAAGCAAATGAATGAAGATCTTCGCTTGCGCTTGACTGGTTCAATGTACCACACTGCAAGCTCTGGCCGTAACTACCTTTATGATGGCGACCGCGCAGGTTCACGTTACTACCTTGTAATGGAGAATGTGAATGCAACTGCTGCAAGCCCTCACTACTCTGGCCATTTTATTCCTGGCTTCAACGACAATGTGACTGCCATCATGATTAACCCCTTCGTGAAGTGGAAAGGCCTTGAGTTCTTCGGTATCTACGAAACTGCCAGTGGTCGTTCTCATGCAGAACTTGCCGACCGTGGTGTACAACAAATCTCAGGTGAAGTAATCTACCGCTTCGGACGCAACGAAAGCATCTTCGTAGGTGGTCGTTACAACCAAGTATCTGGTCAGTTGGCCGGTGCCGGAACTCCCGAGGTAAGTATGGACCGTGTACAATTGGGTGCCGGTTGGTTCATGACCCCCAACATTTTGTTGAAAGGTGAATTCATCAACCAGAATTACAACAATTATCCTGCAGCAAACCGCTTTGCTGAAGGCAAATTCAATGGATTTATGATCGAAGCCGCAGTAGGTTTCTGAGAATTTTCATAGCAATAGGTTGGAGGCCGCGTCGTGAGACGCGGCCTTTTTTTCGTTTATTTGCGCATGCCCTTTCACTATTTTTTGGTTTATAAGCCTTATGGAGTCTTGAGTCAGTTTACTACCCCCATGGAAGGGAAAGTAGGTTTGGGTAGCCTGTACGATTTTCCCAGAGACGTTTATCCGGTGGGACGATTGGATGAAGACAGCGAAGGCTTGTTGCTTCTCACCAATGATCCCAAAGCCAATGGCTGGTTATTGGGACAAGGCATAGAGAAGGAATATTGGGTGCAGGTTGAAGGTTGTCCAGCCGACAACGACCTGCAGCCCTTGCGCCTAGGCCTAACCATCAAACATAAAAAAGAAGCATACCGCACCTTGCCTGCTCAAGCCAGCCTTTTTGAAGTGGCGCCCGTTGTGCCCGACAGACATCCACCGATTCGTTTTAGGGCAAATATTCCCACCACTTGGCTCAAGATCATCCTTCGCGAGGGCAAAAATCGACAGGTGCGCAAAATGACCGCTGCCATTGGATTTCCTACTTTGCGCCTCATTCGTGTACGTTTTGGCATGCACAACCTGGGCCAAATGCAACCTGGCGAGGTAAAGGAGCTGTCGTCTTTCTAATAAAAAAGCGACCCGAAGGTCGCTTTACGCAGTCGCTTTACCGATCATTATTTTTTGATATACATCACTTCTTTCACTGCCTTCACCACCTTCTCCACTGAAGGAAGGTAGGCTTGTACCAATGGAAGTGCATAAGGCATGGGCACATCGGCGCCATTTACGCGAAGAACAGGTGCATCGAGGTAATCGAAGGCATCTTTTTGTACGCGGAAAGCAATTTCCGAAGATACAGAAGCAAAAGGCCAGCTTTCATCAATTACCACCAAACGGTTGGTCTTTTTTACACTGTTGATGATGGTGGCGGTGTCGAGTGGACGGATGGTACGCAAATCGATCACCTCGGCAGAAATGCCTTCTTGGGCCAAAGCCTCAGCCGAAGCTAGGGCAACCTTCATCATTTTGTTGTACGACACGAGGGTAACATCGGTTCCGGCACGCTTTACATCGGCTACGCCAATGGGAATGAGGTATTCGCCTTCAGGTACTTCGCCTTTGTCGCCATACATCTGCTCCGATTCCATGAAAATCACCGGGTCGTTGTCGCGGATGGCCGATTTTAACAAGCCCTTGGCGTCATAGGGATTTGATGGAGATACTACTTTCAAACCAGGTACATTCGCATACCAGCTTTCGAATACCTGCGAGTGTTGGGCACCTAAGGTACCTGCCGAACCCGATGGGCCACGGAATACGATGGGGACGTTGAACTGACCGCCAGACATGCTCAACATCTTGGCTGCAGCATTTACTACCTGATCGATGGCGACCAACGAAAAGTTGAAGGTCATGAACTCAATCACCGGACGCAAGCCATTCATGGCAGCACCCACACCGATACCGGCAAAACCCAGCTCGGCAATAGGGGTGTCGATTACGCGGCGATCGCCGAACTCGTCGAGCATGCCCTGACTTACCTTGTAGGCACCATTGTATTGGGCTACTTCTTCACCCATCAAAAACACGCGATCGTCTCTACGCATTTCTTCCTGCATGGCTTCACGCAGGGCTTCGCGCATTTGAATTTCTCTCATGTATGTTTATTTAACGTAGGTCGTTTTTTCCGACTGCAATGATAGGCATAAAAGCGTTATGGGCGAAATAGGCGGCCTAAAAATGGGCTTGTTCTGGTTCGATTTTAGAGATTTCGAACTGGAAGCACGGTAATCGCTGTTCGAATTAGTCAGGTCGTAATTGCCAAGACATTTTCCGATGGCTGTACACCGACAAACGATCAAAGTGGCTTCCGCTAATTGATTGTTGAAATTAGTCGAGTTCAATGGTGTCGAGGTACCAATCAGAACCTTCATGACGCAACAAGGTGACACGATTCAAATTTTCAATTCTTCCGTCTAAATGATATACAAACCGACCTGCCATTTTAAATGCATCAGGAATCGGACTCATTTTTTTGGTCAGGATATTGATCATTTTAAAATCGACGATTTTGGTCTCGTCCTCATTCAAACGAACACCCATTACGCACAGTTCACCATTCATTTTCATCGGGACTGAGTAGATGCCATATAGCGAATCGCTGATGAAAAGAGGCTTCAACGTATTTAAATCGATTATTTCGAGTCCGGTTGAGTACAAATGTATTGGCTTGGAAAAACCCAATGAGCTGTCTTCTATGGTACAAGTCCACCGCACCGTGCTAATGCTCAAATTGAAGACATTAGAGAGTTTCTGATTGTAGGCAATTTCAGGCCGTATGGTCATGCTATCGTCTTTCAGAAAATGCAGATAAGGTAATGCACTTAATTCATCATTGTAGTTCAGTTCTAAAATGGGGCCATTCGGAAAAAGAGGATGGCTACTGGCGTACCGCAAGTGAGCGTAGCTGTCCTTGGGGTCAAAGTGTAGCGCCTTTAATTTTACAGGATCGCCTTGAGGTGAAAGTTAAATCAGAAACCATTGTAAAAGCGGCATGCGGTAGTCACTCACTAAGTATTCCACCGCAAAGGTGCCCACGAGATGAATGGCACCATCGTGATAGATGAAGTTTCGGAGCTGGTAATATATTTCGTCCCATTGAATATTAGTGTAAGTGCTGTCAAGTTGTTCTTTTACCTGGCTGCGAGCGACTAAATCTTTGAACTGCGATTTTAAATCGACAACATAGAGTGCTTCAGGGTTTGTTCCACTGAAAATATAACGGTCGTTTTTGGAGAGGGTATAATAGGTGTCTCGGTATTTGCTAATATTTGAGAAATTCGAAATCGCATCTCTTCCGGTTGAAAGTTTGACGGATTGTATGGACTTTTGAGCTTTTAACATATGTGGCACTATTACCAAAAGGAAGAGCAACAGGCGTATTTTCAAGAACGGTAGCGTTTTAAAGCGATGTATTTGGTGCATTTACAGTACATTTAAAGGTATTGCCTTTTTTTTACTTATAGTTAAAACACATATGAAATAAATAAAATATTACTAATTACCCAAGTCGTGATAAAAAATTCCAGGATTATTTCTTCCCCTTCGGCTGCAGCGGTCTGATTTCCACATCTACCGTAGGGAAGTTGGGCGGGCTTTGCAACAGCTGGAGCAGGAGGGTGGCCACATCGTCGGGTTGGAGCATGTTGGGGCTGATGTTCATGCCTTTAACCGCATCAAAAAAGTTGTTGGCTACCGAGCCGGGATAAACGCAGCTCACCTTGATGCCGTCTTCACGCAACTCAGCATACAACGAATGGCCGATGCCGCGCACCGCAAATTTGGTAGCTGAATAGCTGCTGCCTAGTAACAGTTAGAGGCTATATCTCAGACCAATGTCGACAAAGGCTGTGCTGAATCTTTCATAATACCGAAACGAAAATGGAGCATAGGCCACCATGCCCCAACCCATCGAAAGACTGCTGTTCATCTGTAAATGCTCGGTGAGTTCGCGCTCGTAGGTGATGGGGATTAAAAAGCTGAGATAGCTGCCACGTCTGCTTTGAAAGCTAAATTGCCGTTCGCTGAAATAGAAAACGCTACGCTCTGGCAATACATCGTAATGATAATCGGTTGTGGTCACCAGAATTTCACGCTTTAAAAATTCAGTGCCTACACGTGCTGAAACCCCAATAAATAGCCCATTTTTTGATGCTACAGGAGAAATGCGTACTTGATAGCGTGTGACCAATTCAGCCAAATCAAAATTTTCTTCGTAGCTGTAAAAGTAATTGTTGAGCGTGGTGTCGGTATCAAACACCAAGCTGTTTACATTGGCATTGGTGTAATACGATTGCCTTCCAGGCATGCGCTGGTAACTCAAGCCGAGTTCGAATCGGCTCAAGGCTTTCCCCGCCGAGCTGCGTTGCTCCCAACCCGCCAGTAGCTGCAAGTTGTGGAACGCCAAAATACTTGGCCGGTTTTGCTGCAATTTTTGATGCGTACCATAAGTTCCAAGGTAGTTGGGAAAGGGGGCATTAATCCGATTGCCTTTGTAGCGCAAAGCTTGGTTCAATGACAGTGGGTTGGCAAAGCTCAGGTGACCGAGGCCGGGACTAAAGCTCAATTGGATGGTGTTGGGCTTAGGGATGATTTGACCAAACAAGAAGGTAGGGCAAAGGGAAGTGCACAAAAGCAACAATTTTTTTAACATCATACAGGATTAAGGCTTTGTTTCGACTTGAAACAAAAGACTTAACGCAGGTCTCGATAAAAAAGTACTTGCTGATTTAAAATGACTTTTCCCTCAATTTTTTTTCCCTTTTGGCTGCAGCGGTCTGATTTCTACATCTACCGTAAGGAAATTGGGCGGGCTTTGCAACAGTTGGAGCAGGAGGGTAGCCACATCGTCGGGTTGGAGCATGTTCGGACTGATGTTGATGCCTTCTACCGTATCGAAAAAGTTGGTGGCTACCGAGCCGGGATATACGCAGCTTACCTTGATGCCGTCTTCACGCAACTCTGCATACAAAGAATGACTGATGCCGCGCACGGCAAATTTGGTAGCTGAGTAGCCACTGCCTTGCACTATGCCGTTCAAACCGGCAATGGAGCTGATGTTGATGATGTGTCCGCGCTGTTTGGCTTTCATAAAGGGTACCACTTCCCGGGTGCAATACATCAGGCCATGCACATTGGTGTTGAACATGTCGTGCCACTTGTCGAGCTCCAATTCTTCTACTTTGCCAAAATGTCCAAAGCCAGCATTGTTAATTAAGCCGTAAATATGCTCGCCTAAGCGACTGCGCGTTTGCTGCACAGCCGAGGCCACCTGCCGGTGATCAGAAACATCGCATTTGAAAAAATGGAAGTTGATATCGCTGAATGCTGGCTGGGTGCGCCCCCAACCGGCAACGGTATAGCCTTTTTCGCAAAGCACTTTAGATATGGCCAGGCCAATACCTTTGCTTACGCCGGTTACGATGATGATGTCGTTTTGTTGCATGGGCGAATTTATTAAAAGAACAATGCTTCCGTCGAAATGTTGAAAAGCACCTAAAACAACAAGCCCCATCGCGAAAGTGACGGGGCTTGTTGGAGAGGGTCGGTTTTATCGTGCTACTACAAAGCGCAACTGGCTGAATTGACCTTGGCCATTTTGAATGCGCAAGTAATAAATGCCGTTGGCTAACGGTTGCACATCGAGTATGGCTTGCGCACCGCTGCCTTCCTGATGCTGCAAATGCCCGAGTATTCTACCAGCAGCGTCCATCAACCGAATGCTGTAGTTTTGTGTAGCATCGGTAAGTGCAATGTTCAAATGGCTGTTGGCAGGGTTGGGATAAATGCTCACGCCCAACGCATTCCATTCCTTCACCGAAGTGGTGTTTGAAATCTGCACGCCACTTACACAGCGCCTATTATTGGTAGTATCTACATCGTTGGTGGTATTCACTGTAAAGCAAACTTCATAGGTACCCGAATTGGGGTTCCAATTGTTCAAGCTTACTTCCAGGCTGTCGTTAGCGGCAATGCTCTGTGTAAAGTTTTGGATTCCCAAAGAGCTGCCATTCACGGTCGTATTGACGCTAAATCCATTGGCCGCAGCCGTGCCTTGGTTGCGTATCCAAATGCGCGGGGTGATGGGAGCAGTGATATTGCTTGTGTCTGTTACGGGTTGCATGATCCTTGAAACCAATAGGTCGGGGAACGGCGTGCTGCTTACGTTAACAACCACCGTATCGCGCAGTACGCAATTGCCAAAGTTAAATTCAACGCGGTAGGTTGTAGTGGCTGTGGGACTAACGTTCCTCGTTAAGCCAGTGCCCAAAGCAGTGGCTCCGGTAAACCAATTGATTTGCGCTGCATTGGCTGTGAGGCTCAACGACGGATTGATGTACCCAAAACCAGTAGTGTCGGTGGTAGAATACAAACCCCAAGCTGCAGCACCATTGGCGTTTGCATTTACCCTGCGAATGCCTGTTACGCTGCTGCTGTTGATTCTGCCCGTCCAAGCATTTGCCGGCAAATTCAAATCAGGGGGAAGAATGGAGTCGTTGGTCATAAAGATGTCGATGAGCGCATTGCTTGTGGTATCGATAAGCACCGCACCATTGCGATTGGTACTGGTAAGTACGTTGTTGTTGGTGCCCCCCATGTAAAAGACCTGGTTTACAAAATCCTGTGCGCCGGTGCCGGGTAAAATCACGGCTACTCTGCCAGGGGCAACACGTGCACCCACAGGGAAATTCAAGGTCCAACGGGTGGTGGCACCAAATAGCACCATGCGTAAGCCCGACAAATCAACGGTATCTGTGCCAAAATTGCGCAATTCAATCATATCGTCGGCATTGTTGGGCACACCTGTTGGCCAAGTGGCTTGGATATTGGCTGCAGGCGATTTAAAGTGCATGAACTCAGTAAAGCGCAAAGTGTTTTGGCCATTGAGTTGTACGTTCGCTGTTAAGGTGGCTTGTTGCCCCAAAGTGATGGTTTGGTCGTTGCCTAAGGAGATGTTTCCTGCACGGTTTTCAAACGATAAGGTATCGCTGCTCCAGCTGCCATTGGCATCCTGAACCACTACGGCGTAACGTACCACGCGGTTTACGGCCTGTGCGGGAATGGTGGCTGTCCACATACCCTGACTTCCACGCGTCATGCCAATGCTGCTGAATGGTTGTCCATACGCGCCAACACGTAAATTCACTTGGTTCACGGCAGCTACGGTGTCGATGGTTACACTGATATTTTGCGGACCAGGCGCACAAAGGGCGGGCACTGCAGTTAGGTTGCTAAAGCGCACTTCTGTGGGTACAAACAATCTCAACGAATCGATGGCATTGGCATTGGGGGTTGAATTGGCAGTGTTAAAGCGCACGCTCGATTGGAAGGTGATGAGCAAGGTATCTGAACCTCCCAAAAAGCCATCCAACCGGTACAACAAGGGCAGGGTAGTGCTGCTCGATGCGGCACTTACCGGACGAATAGTGGGCGAAATACCACCCACTGCAGTAATTTGCTGTCCGTTAACCAGCACCCTGAAATTGTTGTTGGCCACTGCCGTATTGAAAAGTTGACGCAGATTGAAGGCCAGGTTGAGGCGGGTTAATCCGGCCACATTTACATACAAGCTGGCCTCGCTCAAATTAGCTGGATTGATCGACCACCAATTGGTAACCGTTGGTGCTGTCCATGGGTTGCCGCTGCCACTGCCCATCATGACCAAGCTGCTACTGCCATTTACAGGCAAATTGTTGATAGCATTTCCTTGAATCAATACTTGGGCACTGTCGCCTCTGCTTATACAAAAATCCATGGGCACAGTAGCTGCTTCAAAATCCTGACTGTAAGGTACTTGTGCAATGGTTGCTTGGAAGTTGGTAACCACCCTGCGCAAAGTGTCGTTGCTGGAATTGAGGTCGCCTGTGCCTTTGGCAATCACCAGCAGCGTATCGGTGCCATTGGTAAAGCTACCCGACTGGCGGAAAGTGTAATTCAAAATGGTGCCCGATGTAATGCCTGTGAAAAGGGTATCGCGTTGGGTAGCCTGACTGTTGATGCGGTAGGATAAAACTACGGTATCGATGTCGCTGTTTCCAATGTTTGTCAATCGTACTTGAATGGGAATTTGCAAGCTCGAAACACAGCCATCATTCAAATTTGACAAGATTTGAACCAAGGCCAAATCGTTTTGCGGTGGCGTAAATTCAATGGCACCCATGTCGGGAATGTTTCCGCGAAGGGCTCCGGTAAAGTCGGTGGTTACAAATGGAATGGCCAAACCCGCTTGGTCGAGTACTGCCGATCGTGGGCTAAAGTTTGCCTGGTTGATGTTTGCAAATAGGGGATTGCCATTCAAACTCAAGCTGTCGTACTGAGGATACACCGCCCTCCAAGCCGGGATACTGGCATAACCCGTCGTGCCAAAGTGCAAAATATTGGCTATGCCTGTGGTTGAAGCCGTATAGTAGTTGTTGTAGTTGATTTGCACACTCGTGGTATCGCGCTCGAGGTACAACACCTGTTTTTCTCCCGAGCCTTGCTTGTTCACCACCAGGTTGTTGTTCAAAATGCGCACATTTTGATTCAATGCCTGCAAATAAACGGCACGGGCACTTCCAGTGGCTAAGGTGTCGTTTAAGAAAATGGTGTTAAAGAGTACATCCGTGAAATTGGTTGCATTCAGCAAAATGCCATTTTGGTTGCCTGTAGTGCTGAAGCCGTAAATGAGATTGTTTACAATGTAATTCCTTTTTGTAGTCGTTCCCGGAGTTGAAATGCGTACACCAAAGCTGGCAGCTGTGCGTGCGGTAGCCGAATTATGGCTGCTGTGAATGCGGTTGTTCCGAATCATCACGCCTTCAGCACCGGCTTCGAGGTTGATGCCTTGGAAAGTAGTTACACCCGTTCTCAGGGCACGGTTAACATCGTTGTTTTCAATCAGGGCTGAATCTACTTGCACCAAGAAAATGCCATTTTGGTAGAAATCACGTACCACATTGCGGCCAATATAAAGGTTCCGACTTTTTGCACTGGCATTGCCCACCACCCTGATTCCACTGTTGCCTCCAATTACTTCGTTTGAATCTATAAACAAAGCTTGTGCAGTGGTGGCAGTAAAGGCCGATGGACTGGCCGAAACAAAAATGCCGTTGGTTTGGGTAGTAGTGGTGGTGGTAACGGCACTTAAATCAATGCGGTTGCCAATAATACGCACGCTGTCGGCCCCATTCAAATGGATGCCAAAACCAAAGTTGGCCGCCGTAGAAACAAGGTTGAAATTGCGAATGGTCAAATGGTCGGTGTTCTCAAGGTAAATGAGTGCACGATCACCGGTTACCGCTTCAAAGCGAAGGGTATCGCCTTGTCCGTTGAGCTCCAATGTGTTTACCGCACTCAGACCAGGGACATTAATCAGTCGGATGGTACCTGCCGTATGCACATTGTTGGCGAAATCCATTTGGAAGGTCACGGGTCCCGAAATGCCTGCACAATTCAAGTAGTTGACCCAGCTTTGTACATTGGGGAAGGTGCTTGAAGCACTGCCTACGGTATAAGTACCTGGTGCAATGGCTATACAATTTGATCTGGTAATGGTATCGTTCGATGCATCGGCATCAGCCAAACCGTTCGGATTGGCTACCCAAGCCCTAAATTGCAAATTGGTAAAAGTCTGACTGGGCACCACCAAGGCCGTAGTAAAGGTGTAGTTGGCCGAATCACCCGGATTCAAAATGCCACTCCAGTTTTCAGTGATGGTAGTTGCATTGCCCAATTGATAGCTCAACTGGATACTATTGATCACATTGGTACCCAAATTTGCGAATCGAATTTGTACAGGCTGCGTGCCTGGAATCAAGCGGCCCGCAGAAGGACTGAGCACATTCACCATGGCGGCGCTATTGAGTACAGAAACAAATTCGAATGCACCAATGTCAGGCTGCGCATCGCGTACCGCCCCCGTTAAATCGGTGGTCACATCGGCTTGAAATAAACCCGCATTGATAAGCGGAGAGGAGGGAGTAGGCCTCAAATCATCGGCTGCCAAAGCCAATACCTGCGGATCACCCGCTATCGAATTCTGATCAAGCCCAGTTGAAAGGGCCTGCCATTCGGCTAAATTGGCTAAAGTTTGAACCGGACTAACAATGTGTACCAAACTGTCAGCACCATTGTTGTAAACGTTATTGCTAAAAACAAGCAAACTAGAGTCTACATATACGCGGTTTGAAAAATGCAACATCCGCAATTGTCGCGGACGTGTTCCCGTATGACCAATTGAAACGAGGTTGTTTTGAAATATGACCCCATTGGATGTAAGCCCGGTTGGTGTTCCTCCTGTTATGAATACAACACCGCTGGCAGTGGTAGAAGTAGTAGCGGTGCGCATGTGAAAGCTATTATTCACAACGCGGACAAAGTCGCGGTCGGCCAGTGCTGTTCCTGTGCTTGTAAGACGTAAAGCATTTCCAGTAGTACTCGCAATCAATCCCGAAACGGAGTTGTTGACTACGAGGTTAGGCGTGGCATTGGTACCATTATAGTTACTCAAGTGAATGCCATACCTGCCAATGTTGCCGCTAACACGGTTTCCGCGAACGATTGCGTTGCTCAAATTGGTTAAGGCAATAGCATCGGCTGTGGTTGATGGTGTGATTGTGTTGCTGAATACATTGCCTTCTACAAGTGCTTGGTTTGAACCACCTGTACCATCAAGCACAATGCCTGAACCAAAAATATTCTCAAATGTATTGTTGCTTACAGTATGGCCAAAACTAGGTTGCCCAGCTGTACTTGCATTGGCTTGGTAGCCTACATTGCCATTTCTCAGTTGGTTTTGAATAAAAACAATAGAATGGCTATTGTTGAATCGGACCAGGTTATTCAAGGTAGAAGTTGAACCCGAAACACCTCTGAAGGTATTGCCCACCAAGGTTACATTGTTCAAATTATCGCCAACGAGTAAGAAGTTAGAAACCGTGGGAACAGCCGTACGTTCGAAAATCAGGTTTTGAATAACCACATTATTTAACCCATTGAGGCTTAAAACACTTCCGCCCCCTGCATTACCAATCACCGCTTGGCTGTTGGTGGTAATCAAAATGCCGCCATTGCCACTGCCGGGAATGGCATTCAAAACAAAGTTCCCTGTTTGATTTTCCAAGATATCAATCGTTACCTGGCCTCCTACACCCCCACAACTCAATTGGGTTAAGGCAGCTTGCAAATTGGGGAAGGTTCCACTACTACCTACGGTTATCGTACCCACGGGAATGCCAACACAAAAAGTATTAACCAAGGTATCGTTATTGGGATTAGCATCTACGCCGCCTCCGTTGATGCCCGAAATCCAGGTGCGTAGTTGAAAATTTTGTCCAGCAGGGATGCTGATAGGAGTAGAAAACGACAAAGTGGTGGAAGCTCCACTCGATAAATTGGTAGCAAAACTTTGGCTGATAATAGGGCCTTGGTTAAGTCGATAGTTCAATGAAACCGCACTGAGCGTATTGATTCCAACATTGGTGACTTGTAGGCTTACGGTTTGGTTGGTGCCAGTTAACATAGGGGCAACAAAACCGGTGTAGGCACCCAAAGCTGCATCATCGGGATTGGAGGCGCCTGTGAAAAAGCGGATATTAGGACGGTGCTTGTAAGTCGCAACATTTCCACTCATCGCAGTGCTTGTGGGATAAGTGGCTGCTGTGCTTGTAAAACCAATTATATGTCCAGCAAAGCCACTAGAGTAACGCCATTGTACAAAATTATTCACTGCAGTCGAAGCCCCTGTTCCGTAATCGAGAATGGTGGCAATTTCAAGTGTTCCGCCGGTGTAAGTAAAAGGTGAAGTGAAATTAAAAACATACCATCCGGTATCTGCTCGAAGTGTAAATGAAGGATTGTTTAATACCTCCTGTTTGCCAGCAGAAACAGTGTCCCAATTTAGGGTTAAGGGCAATGGAGCTGTTCTGGTACTCGTTCCTACCAGCATCCGAAAGAGAAATGGAGTTGTGGATGCAGCGGTATTCCCTTTTTGAAAGGCGATAGAATCAATTCTCGTCCCAGGAGTGATGCCAGCGGCGGCTAACTCTGACTGCTCAAATATGATATTTGAAGCAACGTGACGGGTAGTGCTCGTAGCAGAAAAGCGGTATAATGGCGAGTAAAGTGTACTAGCTGGTACCAACCACTCATTCCCAATTTGCACCACGTTTTGTGCATGTAAGCCGCTGAAGGCCAACAAGCAAAAGCTGAGAAGCAGGAAGATTTTCTTCATTTTTTGCATTTAAGATGCCGAAAATACGAAATTCAAGGGCAGTTGTTGCATCACTTGAGTTGGTCGTCGGCACAGGTTAAGGTAATGTCGCCTGGGGCAACACCCAGCTTAGTGATTTAAAGATAGGCTCAAAAGCTATTGAAATTGACTTTTTGAATCATGGTGAATCAAGCTGGTTTTAAGTGTGGAAAGGAAAATTTTATCGAAATTTAATCTCTCAACAATGCCTTCAAGTCAGCCAGGTGGTTGGCTTGCACTGCTAGCTTGTCGCGCCTGTAACGCAAAATCCGAGGAAAGCGCAAAGCCACTCCCGATTTGTGGCGGTTACTCGCCTGTATGCCTTCAAAGCCGATTTCAAATACCAGTTCGGGCTTCACCGTACGAACCGGACCAAATTTCTCGAGCGTATGGGCCTTGATGAATTTGTCTACTTCTTTTATTTCTGCATCCGTCAAACCGCTGTAGGCCTTGGCAAAGGTTACCAGTTTGTCGCCATCCCAAACGGCAAAGGTGTAATCGGTATACAATCCTGCCCGTCGGCCGTGTCCTTGTTGGGCATACAGCAAAACGGCATCTATCGAAAGTGGGTCTACTTTCCATTTCCACCAATCGCCCTTTTTGCGGCCGCTTTCGTACGTAGAATCCAGCCGCTTAAGCATCAATCCTTCGGCTTGATAGCTCCTGCTTTCACTCCTCGCTTGCACCAAATCTGCCCAGCTTGGTGCCTTAATTACCTCCGAAATAGCCAAGCGGCTCGACACTAAGCTAGAACAACAAGCCTCGAGACGTGTACGCCTTGCTTGCAGCGGATATTTTCTATAATCCTGATTTTCCCATTCTAGCAAATCGTAACAGAGGAGTCCGGCGGGCAATTGCTGCAACAGCTTTTTACCGGGCTTTTTGCGGCCCAAGCGCTGCTGCAAATCGGCAAACGAGCGCAAGCCACTGTCATCCATAATCACCAATTCGCCATCGAGCACGGTGCCGTCGGGAAGCTCTTGGGCGGCCTCCACCAAATCGGGGAAGGAGTCGTTGAGCAGTTCTTCGCCGCGCGACCACAAATAAACCTCCCCAGCGCGTTTGATCAACTGTGCCCTAATACCGTCCCATTTCCACTCAGCCTGCCAGTCGATTACCTCACCCAAATCTGCTGGTTCGCCTTCAAGCGTATAGGCCAGGTAAAACGGATAGGGTTTAGAAGCGTCTTCGCTTTTATTGCTATACAAAAGCTTTTCCAAATCAATTTGTTGAGGCTCCCATTTACCGCTCAGAGCGTAAGTAATGGCCGCTTCTTCGCGCTGATACACCTTGGCAAGTGCTTTCACAATCAGCTTTTCCGATACGCCTACCCGAAAGCCACCGGTGAGCAGCTTGTTGAATAAAAAGCGAGCGGTAGGGGCAAGCTGTTGCCAATGGTGCAACACAAAAGCTTCTTTGGCAGCTTCATCGGCCTTTTGTAAGCCAAGCAAATCGTTAAGCAATTGGTGCAAGGCAGGTTGCGCTCGCTGCATTTGGGGGGCTGGCAGTAAAAGCGATAAAGTTTCGGCCAAATCGCCCACATGAGCATAACACTCTTCTACCATCCATTCACTCAACCCGCTTTGTTGCACAGCCCAGTTTCGCAATTGTCCGCTGCTAATGAGCCTTCGTGGACGCCTGCCTGTGAACAAGGCGATGGTCCACACCTGATCGCGTGGATCGGCTTCGCTGAAAAAACGTTCCAATGCCTCGGTTTTGGCTGTGGTGGAGGTGGTTTGGTCGAGCGCTTCAAAAAGCTTCATAAATGCATCCATCAACCTGCTTCTCCTTCCGCACTTTTTTCGCTTTGCTCGCTTTCGCCGCTAAACAAGGTATGTTCTTCACGGGCATTGTAGCCCAGTTCGCGCAATTGCCGACTGAAAAGCGCTGTAAAGCCGTGGGTACATACCACCCGTTCAGCTCCGCAAGCTTCAATGGCTTGCAGCAAGCCGGGATAATCGGCATGGTCGCTCATCACAAACCCTCGGTCGAGCGATTGCCAGCGCCTATTGCCTCGCACCTGCACCCAGCCCGAAGCCGAAGCATCGCTGTAAGGCTCAAACTTTTTCTCCCAATTACCCCCACCAGCACCGGGAGGAGCAATGACCATCACACCCGTACCATGCACTTTTTTGTTGTAGGTCGATAAGGGCAGGGTGGCAGGCAAACGGTAACCCACGGCTTCCAAAGCGGCATTCATTTGGGCAATGGCAGGGTGCACGAAAATGGGGCCGATAGTCGGTTCCAAGCCGTTTAACAAGCGCTGTGCCTTGCCCAACGAATAGCCAAAAAGCAGGCAGTTTTTGCCCAGTACAGCCTGTTGTGCCCACCATTGGTTGATTTCAGCATACCGCTTTTGCTGCGGCTCCCAACGATAAACCGGCATGCCGAAGGTACACTCGCTGATAAAGGTGTGACAAGGCACCGGCTCAAACGCAGGCGTGAATTCGTCGTCTTCTACTTTATAGTCGCCCGATGCCACCCAAACCTCACCCCGGTACTCTACCCTGATTTGTGCCGAACCGGGAATATGTCCGGCGGGGTGCCAACTGAACTTCACCCCATTGATCATCACCACTTCGCCATAAGCCACGGTTTGCAGCGAAATGTCTTTGCCCAAACGCTCGCGCATTACCAAAGCATTGTCGGCTTGCGCCAAATAATGTTGTTGTCCCCAGCGCGCATGGTCGGCATGGGCGTGGGTTATGAGGGCCTTCTCCACTTTACGCCAGGGATCAATGAACACATCGGCGGCTGCGCAATAAATGCCTTGCGGTTTGAATTCGAGCAAATCGGACATGGGATAAATCTACCCAAAAGCTTGGGTCATCTTGTGGCAAACAATCAGAAAAGGCAGGAGTTTAAACGTTCTGCGAAAACCAGTGGCGGGCACGGGCAGCTATATGCGAGCTATTTTGCTGCTGCATGCAGTTGAAATGGACTTTCGGACAGGCCTTATGCCCAATTTTAGAGCAAGGGCGACAGCTCAAACCCAAAACCTCCATGTTTTCGAAGCGCTCGGGATGTTGCGGCAGGTAAGGATACATGCCCAAAGCCGGTACCGTATTGCCCCAAATAGCCAGTATAGGCCGTTGGAAGGCTGCGGCCAAATGCATCAAAGCTGTATCGTGCGAAATCACCACCCGGGCTTGGCGCACCAAATCGGCCGATTGGTTGATGCCCACTTCTCCACAAGCTGAAACAATGGTTTGTGAAGCACACGCAGCTACGATTTCTTGAGCTACTTTTTTTTCCTCTTTGCCGCCCAACAGCAATACAGGCAACTGCATTTGCTGGCATATTTCAATGATTTTGCTTGCAGGAAGCTGTTTGGTGGCGTGCTGCCCACCTATGGAAAAGGCCACATAGCCTTGGGCCAAACGCGCGTCGAAGTCCGTGGCCGTAAGGCGGGCGTCTTCGGGAATAAAATGATCGAGTCCGGCCCCATCGTTTTTCACACCCAAGCTTGACACTGTGGCCAAATACCGATCAACAATGTGCATTCTGGGCATGCGGTCGATCTTGAAATTGACCAGCAGCCATTTCTGCCAATTGAGTTTGTTAAAGCTCTTCGACTTGCCCGATAGCGCCCTTTTGAATTTCAAACTGCGCAGGTTGTGGTGCAAATCGATGAGGTAATCGAAACGCTCTCGCTTTAAAAGTGCAATCAGTTTGTCTTCATTGGCATCGAGCAAATGGATTCGATGGAGGTACGGATGGGCCCGCAACAATTCATAATTGCTGCTTTTGGTGAGGTAATGGATCTCCACACCGGTTAATTGCTGGTGCAAACAACGAATCACTGGCGAAGTCAAAACAACGTCGCCCATGGAACTGAAGCGGATGAGGAGAATTTTAAGACCCATGCAGAAAAGGCAAAAGTAAAAAAGCCGGAGGATTCTCCGGCTTTTTGTATTTCATGATCAGTAGGGACGAAGATTCTCCCATTCCAAGCGGGCCTGGAACGGATGACCTTCTAATACCCGCTTGGCCGTTACATAATTGTTGTAAAGTGGACCAAGCTCCTGCATTACCGATTTGCTTTTGGCGTTCATCAGGTCTTCAAGGGCCTTTTCGATGGGGTTTTCCTGATCGGGCAATTCCCTCAACTTGTAGTTTTCGAGCTTGGCCATCCGAGCAGCACAAGCAATGGCGTCGTCGAGGTCGCCCATGCGGTCAACCAAGCCCAACTTAAGCGCCTGCTCTCCGGTATACACCCTTCCTTGTGCCATGGCATGGATGCTGTCAACCGGCAGCGAACGGCCTTTGGCCACCACTTGCACAAATTCTTCGTAAATGCGGTTTACCATGCCTTGGATGATTTGTTCCTCATCGGCAGTCATGGGGCGGAGGCCGTTCAAGGCATCGGCATAGGGACCCGTTACCACGCGGTCGAAAGTGATGCCGATTTTGCTTTTCATGAACTTATCGAAAGTAGGGATGAGCCCAAATACGCCTATCGAGCCAGTGATGGTATTGGGTGCGGCAAAGATGCTGTCGGCACCAGCCGCAATGTAATATCCACCCGAAGCAGCCAAACTCCCCATGCTTACCACAAAAGGTTTGGCTTTTTTGGCCAATTCGGTTTCGCGCCAAATAACATCCGAAGCCAGGGCGCTTCCGCCAGGAGAGTTCACACGCAATACAATGGCTTTCACTTTGTCATCGAAACGTGCCTTGCGTATGGCTGCCGCAATGCGGTCGCTGCCAATGGTTTGGTCATCGCCTTCACCACCTTGGATTTCACCAATGGCATAAATCACCGCAATGCGGTCTTTGGTTTCGGTTTGCTTGGTTTGGGGCAGGGCTGTTATATAGTCTTGAATGCCTACAAGCTCAATCTTCTCTATCGTTTTGGCTTTGGTTTCTTTCGCCAGCAGCTCCAGTACCTCGTCGCGATAGGCCAAGCGGTCAACTAATCCGTGCGTTACCGCATCCTTGGCATTGCGAATACGGAATTCAGAAGCCATAGCATGGAGGCTGTCGACCGGAATTTTGCGACCATCGGCATAAGCAGCCAGCATTTGGTCGTACATGCTGTTGAGGTAACTGCTTATTTGGTAGCGATTGTCGTCGCTGAGATTTTGGCGAATGAAGGGCTCACCGGCGCTTTTGTACTTTCCTACACGAATGAGCTTCACATCAATTTCCAGTTTGTCGAGCATGCCTTTGAAAAAGGTAGGAGAGCTCGAAAGTCCGTTAAACATCATTTCGCCAACCGGAACCATAAAAATACTGTCGGCCACACTGGCAAGCAGGTAATCGGCTTGGCTGTACCCTTCGCTGTAGGCATAAATAAACTTCCCACTTTCTTTGAAATCAACCAAGGCCCTGCGAATGCGCATGCGAATGGTTTGATCGGCTTCAACCCCGGCCAAATCGAGGAAAATGCCTTTGATTTTGTCGTCTTCGGCCGCTTTGGCCAAAGCATCTACGTAATCGCTTACCGAAACGGCCGTATTTCCGCCTTCAAAACTCATAAAGTTGAAGTTGGCAAAGGGGTCTTCCGAGCTGCGGTCTACGATGGGCGCACCGAAGTCGAGGTGCAAAACCGAATTTTCGGCCACGGCCACTTGCTTCTTGCCTGAACTGGCCAAACCGGCAATCACGGCTGCAATGAGGGCGAAGAGCAGCAAGCCGGCGAATATAAATCCCAGCATGGAAGCCAGGGTGAATTTCAAAAACTGACGCATTTAAGTTAGGTTTGTGGCGCTAAAATAGAAGCTATTTTGAACAATACACGAGCCGCCTTGCTTACAGGTGCCAATCTGGGTAATCGTTATGAAAACTTAACACAAGCACGGCTTCGACTCGAAGCATTACTCGCTCAGCAGGCCACGGCCTCATCCGTTTACAGCACCGACGCATGGGGAGGAAAAAGCACCGCAATCTATCTCAACCAAGTGTTGCTGTTTGAAGTAGATGTGCCAGCTACCCGCTTGTTAGAAATTTGCTTGCAGGTAGAACATGAGCTAGGCAGGGTGAGGGGCGAGGAGCGTTGGACCGACCGAACCATAGATATCGACATTTTGGTTTTTGGGTCTGAGCAATATACTTTGCCACAGTTGGAAGTGCCACACCCGCGCTTGCCCGAACGTAAGTTTGCATTGGCACCTTTGGATGAAGTTTGGCCCCAATGGATACATCCGATTTACAATAAAACCACTAGCGAAATGTTAGCAGCGTGCTCCGATAGCCTGGAAGTGGGAATTTACGAGGAGGTAACCCGCTGATGCAACGTTATTTGGTGGTAGAAGGAAACATAGGCGTAGGCAAAACTACGCTTACGCAATTGTTGTCGCAAGCATGGGAAATTCCTGCCTTGTACGAACGTTTTCTCGAAAATCCGTTTTTGCCCAAATTCTACGAAGATCCCAAACGCTACGCCTTTTCGGTGGAAACGGCCTTTTTATCGGAACGATACCGACAAATGCGCGATGAATTTGCAGCTCACGATTTCAAACGCAGCGGTTTATTGGCCGATTATAGCTTTTATAAAAGCCTCATTTTCGCTCGTCGAACCCTCGATAAAGATGAATACCAGCTTTTTAGCGAGCTGTTCGGCATTGTGAACAGCCAGTTGCCCCAGCCCTACCTTTTTGTGTATCTCAAAACCAATACCGACCGCTTGCTTGAAAATATTGCCAAGCGGGGGCGCGATTTCGAAAAGCACATCACCGCCGAATACCTTCAAAACATCGACGCCGGCTACCGCCAATTTATGGAACAGGCCAGTGGCATGCGCTGTTTGCTGGTGCATACTACCGACCTGGATTTTGTGCATCGACCCGAAGATTTGGTGCTTTTGAAGAAGTTGCTTGAAGCCGATTATAAATACGGGATGACCGAAATAACCATTCGTTAACACTTGGCGGTCGAACTGTGGAAAAAAAGGCCCCGAAATACACTATTTAACCCAAACTTAAAGTCGCAAAAGCTGGCATTTTGCAGCCGGTTGCTTAGTTTTACCACCCGATTAAAACGCACGTATTGAAACAGCTATACTCCCTGTTCTTCTGTATATTACTGTCGAGCACAGCCTTTGCGCAGAAAAGCGGCATTACAGGCGTGGTCACCGATGTCAATGATAAATTGCCATTGATTGGCGTAAACGTCATTATAAAAGGCACCTCCTTTGGAGCGTCTACCGATTTCGACGGTCGCTACCGCATTCAAGACGTCCCCCCGGGCACCTACAACATCGAAGTAAGTTACCTTGGCTACGAGAAAAAGGTATTTACCGGCATCAAAATAGAAAAAGGAGTGATGCGCACCTTGAACATTCCCCTGGGGCGTTCTTCGCTTACTTTCGATCAAGAGGTAGTGATTGTGGGTGATAAACCACTGGTCGACATCGAACAAACCCGCACCGAACAGCGCGTTGGGCAAGAAGCCATTGAAGCCGCTCCGGTGCGTCAATTACAAGGTGTATTAAATACCCAGGCAGGCGTCGTGCTCAATCCCGAAGGTGTTAGTATTCGGGGTGGAAGAACATACGAGACAGCTTTTATCATCGATGGTGTATCGGCAACCGACCCGTTGGCAGGTACCGGTTTCGGTATCGACCTGGGCACCAACTCCATCGAAAGCATCGATATCACTACCGGTGGGGGCGATGTGGCTTACGGCGATGGTACCTCGGGCATTGTAAAAACCAAAACCCGTTCGGGTGGCGATCGTTGGGAGTATTCATTTACACACCGCCGCGATAACCTGGGTTTCAACCGAGGCTGGAATGCGGTTTGGAACAATGCGGTATATGAAGCCACCGTGGGTGGTTCAATCAAAGGACTGGCGCCCAAGCCCATTCGGGTTTTCAGCTCTTTTAAAGGGGGATTCGACGATCAGTATTTTCGTTCACCAGCACGTCAGGTGGTTTCTTCGCTTTATCCCAATACACGTCTTTCGCCTTTTCAGGACAATCGCTGGGCGGGTATGTTGAAATTCGATTACGATTTTAAGCCTGGTATGCGGTTGAGCTTTACCTATCTGCGCTCCATCACCATCAACCAGGATGTGAATATGTTGCGCATCATTGGTAATGACGTGCCCTTTTTGCCTGGTTTCCAGTATGATTTTATGCTGCAACCCGACAATGCCAATACCTACACCCACGATACCAATATGGGTACGCTAAACTTCACGCACACCCCAAGCAATAAGTTCTCGTATACCATCAATGCATCGCGTTTGTTTGTGCGTTTGCGGGCCGATGCCAATGGCCGTTACTGGCGGCCCGAATCGGTCGACTCCGAATTCGACCCAACCAGTATTGTTAACTTTCCGGTAACTTATTTTAATCCAGCCGACAGCCAGGTATTTGTTTTGCCTGGTCCAGGCTTGTTTAACAATGGCGGCATTGGAACACTGTGGCACGACCACTATGTTACCGAATACAGCACCCGTTACACCGGTAACTACTACTACAATTCGCGTGGCGATCGCTTGGTATTTGGTGCCGAAGTACGTGCCCAAGACATGTTGTGGATCGATATCCTCAGGCCTTGGGTTGGTGCACCCATTCCTTTGCCCGATGGCAGTGTGAGCCAAAGTTTCCGGTTGGGTGATTACAGCGATGTTTGGAAAGTGAGCCCGACGCGTGGAGCATTTTATGCATCTAACAAACTGAAGTACCGTGGGTTGATTGCCGAAATTGGTGGTCGTTTAGAATATTGGTTCCCGGGCAAATTTGCCGATGATGCCGTGAATGATCCTCGTTCGCCCATCCGTGATGAAATTCGCCAAAACTATATGGACAACACAGTGGGGGTTTTAGGTCGCCGGATGAAGATGCGTTTATTGCCCAAGATTTCGGCTTCATTCCCTATCAAAGAGAACCAAGTGATGTTCTTCAATTACAATCACTCCATGATTTTACCTCACCCAAGTTGGGTGTATCAAGGATTGAACCCATTGTACCAAGACCGCTCGGTTTTGTCGCGGGTGGGAAATCCCGATTTGAACCCCGAAGTAGATATCTCCTACGAATTGGGAGTACGCTCGCAATTGAGCAATAACGACGCCCTTACCGTTTCGGCTTATTGGAAAGACAAATACGACTTTATTACCGCCGCATCTGTACAAATTCGTGATTTTACCGGCCGTGAAGTAACGCGTACTTTGCGTATCAATGCCGACTATGCCCGTGTGCGCGGTTTGGAAGTAACTTACCTCAAGCGCATTGGCAAGTGGTTCGTAGGGCAGGCCTCGGGTTCATATATGGTAGCAACCGGACAAAGCTCTTCTGCCAACGAAGCACTTAACCAAATTTTGAACACGGGTAATCGCGAAGATACGCGTGAAACTTATCTGGCTTGGGACAGTCCTTTCGATATCAAGGGCAACGCAACATTCACGGTGAATAACAAAAGGGGCTTGTTTGGTATAAAGGCGCTCGATCGGATGTCGTTTTACATAGAAGGAGTTTACCGTACAGGTCGTCGCTACACTCCCTTTATTTTACAAGGCATAGAACCTATAACAGGTCGACCCATTTATGAGCGCGATCCCAATCCCCAAGCGCTATGGGCTGGTTTGGGTGAAAGTCAAAACTGGGTGGATATCAATTTTAGAAAATGGTGGCAGCTGAACAAGCGTTTGCGTATTGAAGCCACGGTTCAAGTAACCAACGTATTCAATGTCATGAATACGGTGATTCCCAATCCCATCACTGGCCGTGCTTGGATGCCTGGCGATCCTGTTCCTTCTAACCAGCGTGACCCGGCATTCCTCGATCCACGCGACTTCCGTTCGCGCGGCACACCTCCCGATAATCCTTCACGTTTTATGCCTGGAAGGCACATCATGTTTGGCCTGGGTATCAAGTTTTAATTGTGCAATTGAACCAATGAAAAAGCCGCGAAATGCGGCTTTTTCGATTTATGAGGTTAATCATTCTCATACTAATAGGCATATCCAGAGTTATGGCCAAATGAGTCAACCAGAACTATGGTTTTGCAGGTCGGCAGGGCTACAGGTATTTGATTGTTGTGATGCTTAAATGCTAGGGATTACTCGTTTAAATCAACAAAAAAGCCGCGAATTACTTCGCGGCTTTTTGCTTCTTGACAGAATGATTGAATTACTTCTTCTCTGGAACGTTGTTGAGGCCATTGGTTTTGCCAAACAACTCAATTGATTTGGCATTGTAAGCCAAAGCAGCTTCGTCGGGTGTAGCAAACAAGCCCAAATCGATACGCTCTTTATTGTGGAAAATGATGGCACGGAACTTCTTGCCGCTTTTTACCACGCCACGGTAGCCGAATTGGTTTTCAGTCTTAGAGGTGTTCCGAACAACTTTTGCACGGATAGCCCACTCTAAATTGGCCAAACGACAGTCAAGCGGATTGCTATTCATCAGGTTCACCAACAAGCGCTCGTTCGATTCATGCTTGGGAATAAACTTCTCAGCAATGAGTTTGTGGAGATAAATGGTTTCGTTTTTATAAGCGCCATCGCCCAGGGGCCAGTTCTTTTGGAAGAACGCATACCCACGTGAGTGCTTGCGCAAATTTGCTACGAAGCCGATTTTCTTTAAATACGGATTCTCGGTGAGGAATTCGTACACCTTGTCGTCTACGATGGCCGACTCATCGGTGTTTTTCAGAGGGATTTTTACCAACATGTTCTTGTTTTTAATTTTTGTTTTTCGTCAAATGACACAAAATATTGGACGAATATAAGAGGCTCAATAATCAATGTCAAGCCCAAATTTCTCAATCATGCTTAATAAATGTGGGTTTTTTTCGACCATTCGACTGAATTTGTCGACAGATGTTACTGGTTTGATAACATCTGAGTCGTTTTTTAAAAAAACATAAGCAATTTTGATGGAAGAATTCCCTGTCCACTTCCGAAGTTTTTCTAATAATTCTCCTTTTTCTTGTTCCAAAATCTGGTGTTGCACATCACTCAGCACGTTGAGGGTGATTGCTTGATCGTTGTCAAGAACAGGGGCGTGTTCCGAAAGTATGGCATGTACGTAATCTTTTTTCAGCTGCTTTACTTCGGTCAATAACTTTTGCCATGCGGTAGCAAAGTCCAACTCGGTTTGTACTTCCTCTTCCAACAGTTTTGCGCCATCCTCGGCAAAGGAGACCTGTGCCACGGTGGTTTTGATTCCAGCCAGATTCTTGCCGATTTTAATGGTGCTTAAGCCCGATTTGCCTGCAACCTTAGATGTACTATCGCTAGGTGGAGTTGGCATTGCTGCAGCTACTTTAACGGTAGCAATGGGTGCAGGGTTTACAAAGGCCTGTACGGTAGGTTGTTCAGCTACTTTTTTTTTTAGCTCTTCGCCCATTTGCATCCCATCGCGAAATTGAGGCAAAAAGCACATTTTCATCAAGGCGAGCTCTACCAGTAAGCGAGGCTGTTTGCTTTGCTTGTAGTTCACTTCGGCATGACTTGCCAAATTGAGCGCCGACAGCAAAAAGCCTGGATGGCTTTTTTGTGTTTGCTGAAGATATTTGGCTTTGGCTTCATCGCTTACTTCTAAAAGTTTTACGGTTCTGGCATCTTTTGCCATCAGTAAATTTCTAAAATGGGAGGCCAACCCAGTGATGAAATTAATGCCTTCAAATCCTTTGCTAACTACTTCGTCGAACAACAAACTCACTTCGGGCATGTCTTGCGATAGCAATAGGTCGGTTACTCTGAAATAGTACTCGTGATCAATGATGTTCAGGTTTTCAATTACAGCCGCATAGCTGAGAACACCACCCGAAAAGCTCACCACCTGATCCATGATAGAAAGTGCATCACGCAAAGCACCATCGGCTTTTTGCGCAATTACATGGAGCGCACTGTATTCGTAAGTAATGCCTTCTTGGGCACAGATACGCTCCAGTTGTTTGGCTATGTCGTCAATTTGAATGCGGTTGAAATCAAAAATCTGGCAACGCGATAAAATGGTTGGCAGAATTTTATGTTTTTCAGTCGTCGCTAAAATGAAAATGGCATAGGAGGGAGGTTCTTCGAGTGTCTTCAAAAAAGCATTGAAGGCCGCGGTAGACAACATGTGTACCTCATCTATAATATAGATCTTATACTTGCTTCCCTGAGGTGCATAGCGCACTTGCTCCACCAAACTGCGAATATCATCCACCGAGTTGTTCGATGCCGCATCCAATTCATGAATGGCCATAGAGCCGCCACGGTTAAACGATACACACGAGTCGCAGGTATTACAGGCCTCGCCTTCGGCAGTAAGCTGGGTACAGTTGATGGTTTTGGCGAAAATACGTGCACAGGTAGTTTTACCTACTCCACGTGGACCACAAAACAAAAAGGCTTGCGCCAATTGCTGGGTACGAATTGCATTTTTGAGCGTTTCTGTAATGTGGTGCTGCCCAACTACCGTATCGAAACTGGCGGGACGGTACTTGCGAAACGAAACAATGTAATTCTCCATTTCACAAATGTAAGGCATTTTCAATGTGGCTTGTCAATAGCAGCAGGTGTGTTTTCCACAGTGAAATCCAATGGTGTCAAAATAATGCCAATCACCGCCTTGAAATTCGGCTTCTTATCCTTACTTTTGCATTCCATTTTTTAAATTAAACTGAAATCGAATGAATCAGTACGAAACCGTATTTATCATGACGCCGGTGTTGACCGACGAGATGGTAAAAGACGCGGTCGCGAAGTTTGAGAAGGTGCTGAAGGAAAACGGCGCCGAAATCGTCCACCAGGCTAGCTGGGGCCTGCGGAAGTTAGCGTATCCCATCCAGAAAAAATCTTCAGGATTTTATCACCTCGTGGAGTTTAAAGCACCTGCTACCTTGGTAGACAAATTGGAGCTTGAATTCCGTCGCGACGAACGCATCCTGCGTTTCCTCACCGTGGCACTCGACAAGTATGCCATTGCTTACAACCAATCGCGCCGTACCAATGCGGCCAAACCCGTAACCGAAGAAGCTTAATCCATGATCAGCAACAGCTTTGCCGCCATTCCCGTCAAGGACGAGAACCGCAAAAAATACTGCCGCTTCAAGAAAAATGGCATTAAGTATATCGATTACAAAGACGCCGACTTCCTTTTGAAGTTTGTGAACGAGCAGGGTAAAGTATTGCCCCGTCGCCTCACAGGTACCTCATTGAAGTACCAGCGCAAAGTAGGTCAGGCCATCAAGCGCGCCCGTCACTTGGCCCTGATGCCTTATGTAGCCGATGGTTTGAAATAAGAGGAGGAGATAGACATGGAAGTTATTTTGAAACAAGACGTTAAAGGTCTCGGCTATAAGTACGATGTAGTTAAGGTAAAGCCCGGTTATGGCCGCAATTACCTCATTCCACAAGGAATCGCTACCATCGCCAACAAGTCGACCATCAAAGAGCGCAACGAAAACGTAAAGCAAGCTACCTTCAAGCAAGAGAAGCTGAAGAACGATGCGGAAGCTTTGGCGAACAACCTTACCAGCCTTACCCTTCAATTGGGTGCCAAGGTAGGTGAGAGTGGCCGCATCTTCGGTGCTATCACAACCCTTCAGGTAGCCGACGCTTTGAAAGCAAAAGGTTTCGACGTTGATCGTCGTCGCCTCGAAATCAAAGCCGATATCAAAGAAGTAGGTACTTACACCGTTGAAGCCGACTTGCACCGCGAGGTGAAGGCTGAGTTCAGCATTGTAGTGGTAGCTGAATAAGCGAAAGCAAAACTTAAAAAAGCCGCAATGTGAAAACATTGCGGCTTTTTTGTGCTCAGCGCTTAAGCACTTTCAGGGTCTTGCTAAAGCCATCTTGAGAAACCTGGATAAAATATAGCCCGTCTTCCAGGTCGGAAAGATCAACAGCTGCTTTATTGCCAGCCAAATGGGAAACAGCTACTTTTCGAAGTAATTTTCCGCGAACATCCAATATCGATACAGTGTGGCTTCCCCTACTGAATAATTCACCTTCCAGCCAAACTATTTCAGAAGCGGGATTGGGATACAAACGCACTTGATCAATAAGCATTTGGCTTGCTGAAAGCCCATTGAAGCCGTATAAGCTACAGTTGTCAAAAGCCTGTTGAATTTGGGTTTTGGCATTTCTCAAAGCGGTTAACGAACCTTGCGCTCCACCACTGGTGGCACGTGCCCACAAAGCACCAACGATATAGCTGTTCACCGCACCCGGCAATAGGGTTCCTGGCCCCATGCTCATCACAAATCGGCGGCCGGCAGGCACATTGGGTCCAGTGATACCTGAAATTCCTGTCCAGTTAAATGGAGCACTTACCGGATTTGCCAAACTGCCACCTATGCCATAGCCATTCACATCGCTATTACCAGGGAATTGGTAGCGCGCGGGGATATTGGTTGAACCCTGACTTCCGGGGTACCCATCGCCACCGAAAACCATTCGTTGTCCATCCTTCCATCTTCCCGAAAGGTAATGGTATACATGCTGGAAGTTGGTTGGACTTCCTATGGGTGATCCATCGTTTATGAACGACATGAAATTCCACATGGTCATGCTTTCGGTTCTCTGTTGTAAGTCACAACCAGGTATCAGCTCATCCGTTTGGCCATTGAGATTATTATCGATTCCGTCGTTAAAATCGGAATACGGGCCACGAAAAACAGCCAAGCCAGCAGCAGGGGGCTGAACACCATAACCATCGAAACCTTCATCGTCGTCATCGGTATTGTATACGAATCCCATCCCCCTGGTCACATCGCAGCCAATAAAATCATCGTTCGGATTCCCCAGAGCAGGGTCAACAAAATGTCCATAGAATACACTATCGAGCCTTAAGCTTGCGCGATTGATGATTTTATACTCCATAAATTGCACATTCTGAAAGGGTCCGGGTCGGTTAAAGGCAAAAACCGTTTCCTGAACTTCAATACCAATGGGTATGCTGCCGCTACCCGGGGTATTTCCTCTATCGTTGTATACCATCCACAAGGCTTCGTCGCCTAAAAACTGCGGGTAATCGCCCTGGGCCGGGTCGTATATGCCGTTCGAGTTTACATCCGCGTAAGGAGCCAAATTGGGGTCATAGCCAAAAACTGCATCACCATTGCCGGGCCAATTGGCAATGTTGGTTGGAACCTGATAGCCAGCATTGGCAAAGTTGCTTCGGTGATTACGCACTTCTGCTGCTGTAATTCTCCTGATTTGATCGTGAAAATTGCAAAAGCCGGCGCTGGTGGTTGCCGAATCAACAGTCAAAGGTCCAGCCCAAAAGCCAGTACCTAAAGTTGACGCTTGCCTATAAGTCTGCGCGGCCACTTTAAGGCTGCCCACAGCATCGATGCCACCTATCCAAAAGCTCATGACATTGAATGAACTTTTGCCTGAGCCTTTTGGCACTTCGAACCCTCCGCCAAAACCCGGACTCGATAAATGGGGACCACCCACCAAGTAATGCGCCCGAACGTTGTTGGTTTCGAGGGTAGTGCGTGAAGCTGCAGGATTGCAGGGTGCTGGCTGTGCCCATGCGTCGCTTAACCACATGGTCAAAAGCGAAAGTAGTACTATCTGCTTCATACAAATTCGTTTAGGTTGAAACGAAAATACAAAGCAACACAACAAACTGTGCTCAGTGTTGTTTGTTTGACACAAACATGACTTTAGGCAAACAAGCCGAGCAAAGCCGCGGCTTTGAGCTCACATTCGGCCAGTTCTTGTTCGGGCACCGAATCGTAGGTAATGGCACTTCCGGTCATGAGGCTGAGGTAGCCCGTCTCGGTATTATACTGCAAACTCCTGATGACCACGTTAAAATCGAAATTATCGTCGGGAGTAAAGTAACCAATAGTGCCTGAATATAGTCCGCGCTTGCTTTTTTCGAGCGCTTCAATCAGCTCCATGGCTTTGATTTTTGGAGCGCCAGTCATCGAGCCCATGGGAAAGGCAGCGGCAATGGCTTCGATACCTTGGCTTGCATCTTTCATTTCGCCGCGTACGGTGCTGATCATTTGGTGCACCGTAGCAAAGGCGTACACTTGCTGCAGTGCAGGCACCTGAACCGAACCAGCTTTGCATGAACGACTCAAATCGTTGCGCACCAAGTCCACAATCATGATGTTCTCGGCCTTTTCCTTTTCGTCGGAAGCAAGCTTTTGGCGCAATTGCTCATCCACTACCGCATCGGCAGCCCGGCGGATGGTGCCTTTGATGGGCTGACTGATGAGTTCGTTGCCTGCTTTCCGTAAAAAACGCTCTGGGCTTCCGCCCACCAGCCAGCGGTTTTTCCATTGTAAATAGGTAGAAAAGGGAGCTTGGGTCTTTTGGTTGAGGGCGCGGTAAACAACCGGGCCCGCCAAATTATGAACCTCCGTACTCCATTCCATGCAGTAGTTGAGCTCGTAAACGGTGCCCGCTGCTATGTGTTCTCTGATACCTTCAATGGTTTGCAGGTAATCAGCATCGTTTACATGCCTGCTGAAAGTAAGTTTTGGCAAGGCAATGGTTGGCTGCGTTTCAGCGCTCAGCCAGCTCTGCCAGTCGGTATCATCGGCTTGGAGCAGGCATTCAATTCGTCCGTTCTGGCAAACAAACAGCCATTCGGGCTCAAAAAAGGCCATGGCAGGAAAAGCAACCCCATCGGGATGTCCGCTGGTTAGCGACTCTAACTCATTCTTAAGATCGTAGGTAAGAAAGCCAAATTGCCATTTTTTGCCTTGCCTGCTGGCTTTCAGCTGATCAAAGGAATCGCCAACAGCTGTTGCTTCCAAATGGGCATGCGACGAAGCTGCCACCATCCAATCGAAATGGTGGTAATGCGGTGGCAAACCATCGCGTTTGTCATTGCTGTTTAATGCAATCAGGTACGGATGGTGCTTCAATGCATCAATGAATTGATGCAAAGCCGGTTGCACTTCGCCGGCAGTCAGCGAAAGTGCATCCATGAATTAACGGAAAAGGGTTTGACTGCGGTCAGGACCTACCGAAACTACCTTGATTGGCACCTCCAATTGTGCTTCCAGGAAGGCAATATAGTCCTTCAACTCGGCGGGGAGCTGATCGGCACTGCTCATGCCGGTGAGGTCTTGCTTCCAGCCAGGCAACATTTTAATTAAAGGCTTCGCATCGGCCAAATCAAATGGCAGAATGTCGGTTAAACCTTCGGCAGTTTCGTAATGGGTACAAACGCCAATCTCGCTGAAACCGCTGAGTACATCACTTTTGGTCATGATGAGCGCAGTAGCTCCGTTGAGCATGATGGCGTATTTGAGGGCAGGCAGGTCAATCCAGCCACAGCGGCGCGGACGGCCGGTGGTTGCGCCAAACTCATGGCCCAACTTGCGCAGCTCTTCACCGGCTTCACCGTGCAATTCGGTAGGGAAGGGGCCGCTGCCTACGCGGGTGCAATAGGCTTTAAAAATGCCGTACACCTCGCCGATGCGCTGAGGTGCTAGGCCCAGACCTGTACAAGCTCCGGCAGTGATGGTATTCGAAGAGGTTACGAAAGGATACGAACCAAAGTCAATGTCAAGTAGGGTGCCTTGGGCACCTTCGGCCAATACCTTCTTACCCGCTTTCAAGGCCTGGTTGATCATGAGCTCGCTGTCAACCGTTTTGTAGGCACTCAAAAAAGCTACCGCCTCAAACCAGCGGGCTTCTTTCAGTTCCAACTCCGGGTCGTCATAATTGAGCAAACGCAGGGTCTGCAGGTGCTTTTCTTTGATTTGCTTGTAGGTATCTTTGAAATTGGCACTCATCAAATCCCCTACACGCATGCCCGAACGACCGATTTTATCGGCATAAGTTGGTCCAATGCCCCGCAGGGTTGAGCCAATTTTGTTGTCACCCTTTGCTCTTTCGTAAGCCGCGTCAAGTACCGGGTGGGTAGGCATGATGAGGTGTGCCTTGCGCGAGATGTAAAGGCGATCGGCCACAGGAACACCCAGTTCTAACAACTTGGTTATTTCTTTTTGCAAGGTGATGGGGTCAATCACCACCCCGTTGCCAATGATATTTTGTGCATTCTCGCGGAAAATGCCTGAGGGAATGGTGTTTAATACAATCTTGGTATTTTCAAATGCCAAAGAGTGACCGGCATTCGGACCGCCTTGAAAACGGGCAATGATGTCGTATTCGGGGGTGATTACATCAACAATCTTTCCTTTGCCTTCGTCGCCCCATTGCAGGCCTAAGAGCACATCTGCTTTCATGTACAGCTATTAAAACCCAAAAATAAGGGCTTTTTTAGCTTTGTACTTGGTTTTTCTCTAAATGTGGACAATTGCCACCACTTTTATGCAAATCGCAGCTGGCATACAGGTGCAAGGAGTGGTGCTTTACCTGATGGTGGAAAAAACTGCCCATATCGTTTCGTATCTCCTGAATGCGCGGGTCGCAGAATTCTTCTACTTTTCCACAATCAACACAAATCAAGTGGTCGTGCTGCTTGTAACCATAGGCCCGCTCAAACTGCGCCATGTTTTTGCCAAACTGGTGCTTGGTTACCAAATCACAGGCTAGCAATAAGTCGAGGGTATTGTAAACCGTGGCCCTGCTTACGCGGTAATTGCGGTTTTTCATCTGAATGTAAAGCGATTCCACATCAAAATGATCGTTTCGGCTGTAAATCTCCTCCAAAATGGCAAAGCGCTCCGGCGTTTTCCGGTGGCCGTGCTCTTCGAGGTAGGCCGAAAATATTTGCTTTACTTCTTCTACAATTTTGGTGGTGGGCATAACGGTGCTTTATGCGAAAGTCAACAATTTTTCGGAATATCGGTTCATTCTCAGTCGGGGGTAGAATCAAATCGACTCACTTTCAATACCCCCTTCACTTGCAGCAATTTGCGCATGAGTGTTTCAAGGTGTTTGGTGTCGTTTACAAACACCATGATGTTGCCCTCAAACATCCCATCGTTCGATACCACACTGATGCTGCGCATGTTCACCTTCAGGTCGTTCGAAATGACCTGCGAAATGCCACTGATGATGCCAATATCGTCTAATCCGGTAATGCGAATACCCGCCAAAAAGCTTACCGCCGATGCTGCGGTCCATTTGGCTTTCACCACGCGGTAACTGTATTTAGAGAGGAGGTGTACCGCATTCGGACAATTTACCCGGTGTATTTTGATGCCTTCGTTGATGGTTACAAAGCCGAAGATTTCATCGCCAGGAATGGGGTTGCAGCAATTGGAAAGCGTATAGTCGATTTTGCTGATTTTATCGTCGATGATGAGCAGGTCGTCGGCCGCCGAGGAGCTCGAACGCACCAAATTGCCAAAGTTTTTCTCGTCGATGCGCGGTGCACCCCGGTTTTCGGCTTTGTTCGGATTGAGGATGAAGGCTTTCAACTGGGCCAAATCCAATCGTTCGGTGGCAATGAGGTAATGCAGGTCGGTGGCGCTTTGCACGTTGAATTGTTTCACCACTTTGGCCATCAGTTCTTCCGTGAAGGGCGTTTTCCACTGCTTCATTTTGCGCTCAAAAATCTCCTTTCCTTGGTCGGCCATCTCGCGGCGGTAATCTTTGATGGCCTGCTTGATTTTGCTTTTGGCCTTGGCGGTGGTTACAAAATTGAGCCAGTCGGCTTTGGGTTTTTGAATGCTCGAAGTGAGGATTTCTACCTGGTCGCCATTCTGCAGCTCGTAACTAAGCGGCACAATTTTGTGGTTCACCTTGGCGCCAATACACTTCATGCCAATGTCGGTATGGATTTCAAACGCAAAATCGAGGGCCGTGGCACCGCCCGGCAGCTTGATCAAATCGCCCTTGGGCGTAAAAGCAAAAACGTCTTTAGCATACAACTGTAGCTTGAAGTTGTCGATGAACTCCAGGGCGTTGGGTTCCGGATTTTCAAGCACTTCGCGGATGCGCCTCAACCAATCGTCGAAGGCATTGTCGCTGCCCGTTTCTTTGTATTTCCAGTGTGCTGCCAGGCCTTTTTCGGCAATTTCGTCCATGCGGCGGGTGCGTATTTGCACTTCTACCCAGCGGCCACCTGCCCCCATCACCGTTGTGTGTAACGATTCATAGCCATTGGCCTTGGGGGTGCTGATCCAATCGCGCAATCGCTTCGGATTGGGCTGGTACAAATCGGTAACCACGCTGTATGCCCGCCAGCTATCGGCTTTTTCGCGCTCCGGCTCACTGTCGATGATGATGCGGATGGCAAAAAGGTCGTATACCTCTTCAAATTCGACCCCTTGCTTGCGCATTTTGTTCCAGATGCTGAAAATAGACTTTGGACGACCTTTGATTTCGAACGATATACCGGTGGTTTCCATTTCGCGGCGTATGGGCACAATAAAATCACGGATAAAACGGTCGCGTTTGGCCTTGGTTTCCTGCAATTTGCGGGCAATGTCTTTGTACACCTCGGGTTCGGTGTACTTGAGGGCGAGGTCTTCGAGTTCCGATTTAACGGCATACAATCCCAAACGGTGGGCGAGGGGCGCAAATAAAAAGCTGGTTTCGGAGGCGATTTTGAGCTGCTTTTCTTTGGGCATGCTGTCGAGCGTGCGCATATTGTGCAAGCGATCGGCCAGTTTGATCAAAATCACCCGTACATCGTCGGCCAGGGTAAGCAGCATCTTGCGGAAGTTCTCTGCCTGATCGGAGGTATTGGTCGATTTGTTGTAAAGCCCCGAAATTTTGGTAAGTCCGTCGATGATGCGGGCCACCACATTGCCGAATTCCTTTTCTATCTCTTCGAGGGTGATTTCGGTATCCTCCACCACATCATGCAGCAGGGCACATATCACCGAGGTGGTACCCAAACCAATTTCTTCCACGGTAATGCGGGCAACTTCGAGTGGATGATAAATGTAGGGCTCGCCAGATTTGCGGCGCATGTCTTTGTGCGCATCGAGGGCCATATCGAAAGCCGTGCGCAAAAGGCGTTTGTCGCCTTTTTTCATGAAAGGCTTTACCGCACGCAACAAGGCGCGGTATCGCCTCAGTATTTCAACTCTTTCTTGTTCTTCTCTGCTCAGCGTAACACTTTCACTCATACAATCGGCCAGTATTTCGCAGTAAATCTACAGAAATATGCAGCTTATCAAGGCATTTATCGGGTGTTTGAAAGCTATTTGGTTAGAGATCTTTGGGTCTTTGAAAAATAAGGAAGAAGCGCTATCTTTGCAGGCCTTAATAACCTAGCTGAAAGGCTGGTGATAAAGGCTATAAGACAGACGGTCTTCAAAAGCGGATGTGGCGAAATTGGTAGACGTGCCAGACTTAGGATCTGGTGCCGCAAGGCGTGTGGGTTCGAGTCCCTCCATCCGCACCAATAAAATTCAAGATTCAATATTCAAGATTCAAAAAATCGAAGTCGGATGTGCATATGTAACACGGAGTGCACAGAGGACACGGAGAATAAATTGGATGAACTACTGGGCCTGGCCATTGCTGGCGGCCCTTTTTTGATAAAGACATAAATTTCCATTGCAGTGAACATTACAGCAGAAAAAGTAAGCGTACTTGAAAACAAGGTGATTGTAAATATCGAGCCAGCCGATTACGCTGCCAAGTTCGATGAAGCCGTTAAAAATTACCGCCGCAAGGTGGCCATGCCCGGTTTCCGTACCGGCATGGTTCCCGTGGGCATGGTGAAAAAAATGTATGGCAAGGCTTTGCTGTACGAAGAGCTCAACAAAATGGTGCAAGACGGTATCAATAATTACTTGGCTGAAAACAAACTCGACATTTTTGCGCAGCCCATGCCCGAAGAGGAGAATGATCCTTTTGGCGATGGACTCGAAACCGATAAAAGCTTCAGCTTTACTTTTAGCATCGGACTCAAGCCAGAGGTAAATACCGCTGCACCGGCTCAGACCTTCAATTTGTACCAAGTAGAGCCTGGTAAAGAGTTGGTAGAGAATTACATCAAAGACCTCCGCACCCGCCATTTCGAAGGGGCTTATCCTGAGAAATCGGAAGCCGGCGACATGGTGTTTTTGCGCATCCGCGAATTGGACGAAACCGGCGAAATCAAAGCCGGTGGTTTGGTAACAGTTAGCCTGGTGAAATTGGCCGACATTGCCGACAGCGCTTTGCAAGCAGAATTGACGGGTATTGGTCGCGATTACAGCACCCGCACCCGTTTGGAGCTGATTTTTGGCGACGACAATGCCAAAATTGCGGCAGGCATCAAAAAATCGGAAGAAGAATTGGCCTTGATCGGTCGCGAAGTAGAAGCCAGCGTGAGCAACGTGATGCGTGAAGGTTTGGCGGAGATGAATACCGAGTTTTTTGGAAAAGTTTTCGGTAACGAAGAAATCACCACCGAAGCCGACTTCACCGACCGCATTAAATTGGAGTTGGGCCGCTCGTTACAAGTAGAAGCCGAGCGTTTGCTCCGCAACGAAGTGATGGAAGTGTTTTTCCAAACCGACCATATCCAGTTACCCGACGATTTCTTGAAGCGTTGGTTGGTATCGAATGCTAAAAATCCGGTTGATGAGGCCACTTTGGAGCAACAGTATCCCGAATATGCCAAGCAATTGCGCCGAGATTTGTTGATAGATAAGTTGCTGGAAGAGAACCAAGTGCAGTTCCAAGGCGAAGATATTATTGAAGAAGCCAAAGGCTTATTGTACCGCCAATTCAGCAGCTACGGTATTCCAATGGACGATCAAACTTTGGAGAAATACGCCCTCGACTACCTGAAGAAAGACGACAACTACACCAATGTTTTCTATTCAATGAAGTACCGCAAGGCCGAGGAATTGGTGCGTCAAAATGTTAACGTAACCGAAACTCCCATCGGTTATGAAGAATTTGAGAAACTAACCAAGCAAAATGCTGGTTAATAGCAGTAAATTTCGAACATGAACTTTACTACTGAATTCCGCAAATACGCCGTTGGTCACTTAGGCCAATCGGGAAACACCGTTGATGGTTACGTAAAGCACCAAATCAACAATCTCACGCCTTATATCATTGAAGAGCGCCCCATGAATGTGGCCAGCATGGACGTGTTTTCACGTTTGATGATGGACCGTATCATTTTCATGGGTGTGCCGGTTACCGATGAAGTAGCGAATATCATCCAAGCCCAGTTGTTGTTCCTCGACTCGGTGGACCACAGTCGCGATATCCAGATTTATTTGAATTCACCTGGTGGTTCGGTGTACGCCGGATTGGGCATTTACGATACCATGCAGTTTGTGGCTGCCGATGTGGCTACTATTTGTACAGGCATGGCTGCCTCTATGGCGGCGGTATTGTTGTGTGCAGGTGCTGCAGGTAAGCGTACCGCACTCAAGCACGCGCGGGTGATGATTCACCAGCCTATGAGTGGCATGCAGGGACAGGTAAGTGAAATGGAAATTGCACTCAAAGAAACCCTCAAAGTGCGTGATGAATTGTACAACATCATAGCCGACCACAGCGGTCAAACCTTTGAGAAAATAGGCAAAGATAGCGATCGCGACTACTGGATGAGTGCCGAAGAAGCCAAGGCTTACGGCATGATTGACGATGTTTTGATTCGCAACCCCAAAAAATAAAGCATGGCCAAGCAAAAGGTACATTGTTCGTTTTGTGGCAAGGAAAAAGAGCAAACTAAAATGCTCATTGCCGGATTGGAAGCCCACATTTGCGATAGCTGTGTGGAACAGGCCAGTGATATTTTGAACGAGCAGTTGGCGTCAGAGAAAAGCACGGGCAAGGGCAATAGCTATAAAAAATATAGCAATCTCAAGCCTTTGCTGATCAAGCAACACCTTGATCAATATGTGATTGGACAGGACGAGGCCAAACGCACCTTGGCGGTGGCAGTGTATAATCATTACAAGCGCATCAACCAGCAATCGAAAGATGATATTGAGATTGAAAAGTCGAATATCATTTTGGTGGGCGAAACGGGCACTGGCAAAACGCTTTTGGCAAGAACCATTGCGCGTATGCTCAATGTGCCTTTTTGCATTGCTGACGCCACGGTTTTTACAGAAGCAGGCTATGTGGGTGAGGATGTAGAAAGCATCCTCAGCCGCTTGCTACAGTCGGCCGATTACGATGTAGCAGCCGCCGAACGCGGCATTGTGTATATCGATGAAATCGACAAAATTGCCCGCAAAGCCGATAATCCATCCATTACCCGCGACGTAAGCGGTGAAGGCGTGCAACAAGCATTACTTAAAATGTTGGAGGGTACCCTCGTTAATGTTCCGCCGCAAGGAGGAAGAAAGCACCCCGAGCAGAAGTTTATTCAGGTAGACACCCGCAATATTTTGTTCATCTGTGGTGGAGCTTTCGATGGACTAGATAAAATCATCGCACGCAGGGTTAAAGTGAGTGCCATTGGTTTCAGCAGGGCCACCGAAATGCAAGTAGATAGAAACAATCTGCTGCAATATGTAATGCCCAATGATTTAAAAGGATTTGGCCTTATTCCCGAGCTTTTAGGACGCTTACCTGTGGTTGCGTACCTGAATCCACTGGATGAAGCCACCCTCAGAGCCATTCTCACCGAGCCCAAGAACTCCTTGGTAAAACAGTACGAAAAGCTGTTTGAATTGGAGAACATTCAACTGACCATACATGGTGAAGTTTTAGATTTCATTGTAGAAAAAGCCATGGAATTTAAATTGGGAGCCCGAGGCTTGCGCTCCATCATGGAAGCCATTTTGATGGATGCCATGTTTACGGTGCCTACCCATGAGCCCAAGCTCGAAAAATTTGAAGTTTCTTTAGATTACGCTACACAACAATTCAATAAATCGAACATTAGCAGGCTCAAAGCTGTTAGTTGATCTATGAATGTAACGATTGTGGCTGCAACCTCACGTGAGGATGCAGTGAGCGCGCAAATGGCGCGGTTTTATCAGCAGGTTTTATCAGAGCAAGGGGTTAAGGCAAACATCCTCGACCTCAAAGACATACCCTCCAATATCTTGGAAACCACCTTGTATAGAAAGGTGAAATTGCCTAATGAGGCTTGGGACAAGATGCAAGATTTGGTGAGTGCAACAGAGAAGTTCGTTTTCATTATCCCAGAGTACAATGGCAGTTTTCCTGGTATCTTAAAGGTATGGGTTGACGCTATGAAGTTTCCGGTGAGCTTCAAGCATAAAAAAGCTTGTATGTTAGGCATTGCCGATGGCACACAAGGTTCGGCCATGGCCATGAGCCATTTTGCCGATGTGCTCAATTATGTTGGGGTACATACAATGGCATTGCGTCCACGCTTTATTCACATTGGCAAATATGTGCGCGACGGACAATTGTATAATGACGAATACTGGCAATTCATGCGCCTACAAGCCGAACAATTTGTGGCATTCTAGAGGATAGCCAGCCCAGCTGGTTATTCCACCACTGTGTAGCCACAATACCCGGTCGTGGGGACAGAAAAAGCCGTTCACTACGGCCTTTTGGAACCAAAGCAAAACAGAGGCATCGTATACAGGATCGGGAACAATCCCCGTTTGTTGGAAGAGCGCTTTACTGATTTCTAATCGTTGGCCCGATATTTTGCCGAACCGCTTGCCATCCATGGGGCCCTCTATGGTGGTTTGAGGCCATATCGCGAGTGCTTCGCTGTTCAGTCGTTGAATTTCTTGTGGCAAATGGATAGCACTGATGCCTATGAGATGCACCTTTCGAGGCTTGGCTTGAAGGGCATGCGCCATGCCTGTTAAGGTTGCACCTGTTCCGCATCCAATGAGGAAATGGGTGTACGAATCGGGCAATTCTTGCAGCCAATTTTCGAAGGCCTTAAAATGCGGCTGTGGATGCCCGCCCTCGGGTATGAGACGGTATTCGGGATAGGTGCGCTGCGCCAGGGCATACACTGCTTCCTTGTGCTTGTAAGCTGCTCGTGAAAGGTAGTGGACACGCATTCCCAGTTGGTTGAGCCAGTCTTCATACTTATTCGCTGATCGAACTTCTTCTCCTCGTATCCAACCCACCGTAGGTTTTCCCAACATTTTGCCCATTGCCGCCAAGGCGAGTAGGTGATTCGACCAGGCGCCTCCAATACTTTGGTAACCAAGGTAAGCATCGCCGAAAAATGCCTCCAATTTCCGCCACTTATTGCCTGAGATGAGGGGATGAATGAGTTCGTTGCGTTGCACATGGAGACGCATAGAGATGCCTTCAAAAGAAAAGGCCACATCCTCTATGGGAGGTTGTGGCCTGATGGTTAAATGCGTAGCGATCACTGCACCACTATTCTTCTGAATACCGGTCCTTGTTCGGTTTCGATGCGTACGTGGTACATGGCCGCCGGCAAGAAAGGCAATTGTATTTGTTGCAGTTCGCCTTGAGCCTCTAAGGCTTGGCTATGCTTTTGGCGGCCTTGTAAGTCATATATAGCCATCGACTTGAGTTGCACTTCAGGATGTCTAATGAAGAAGGGTTGGCCATTTTCATATAGACTCGGATATACTTGTATTTGTGTGGGTTCCAAGTCGTTTACCGATGTGCCATAAGCAGTAGTGGTAGTAAAGGTGCCTGTTTGGCTCGGCCCCACGCAGGTATATGCATGGTTGTAAGGGCGCACAGTGTATGTGTAGGTTAAGTTTGCCTGCAGTAATGGCAAGGTATAAAGGTGCACCGTATCGGACGTGATGAATTCGGTAACTGGCAGGTTGTTTCTTCTGATACGCACAAAATAGCGGGTTGCACCTGGGGCCTTGCGCCAGCGAAAGAATACCCAGTTTGCAGGCTGAGGTTCACTTCCAGCCATGGGCTCGATGAGGGTAACTGGCCCTTGAATACTGTCCCAAGCTGGAATCGGAAAAACGGTTAGATAACCCCTGGAAGATTGGTTGGTTGCCAAGGTGGATCGCATGGCATTGATTTGCTGGTTAGAAAATCGAGTCATGCAAAAATCGCTCGAGTAAGACATGAAATAGGAGGCATCGGGCTGGAAGCGATCGTTGTTGATGTCGCTGTCGTTCACTGCAAAGCTGTTGCAGTTCCATCTGAACCCAATGTAGTCGGCAGGTGTATCGCAAAAACGGTCGCCTTGACTTCCACAATTGGCATTCAAGCGGGGGAGCGTTTCATTGTTGTTGCGAGTTACGCGTTCGGCAAATACATCTCTCGGGTTGTTGCTCGTGAAATCAAAGGTGTGAGGCAGGGCAAAATAGTGGCCTAATTCATGCGCCAAGGTGGTATTGCCGGCTTGCGAACAGGGGATACTCATCATGACACCGCCTTGTGAAATGGTGTTTCCTGGACCGCTACCCGGATAATAAGCATATCCACACAATCCTATTTGGCCTAAATTAACGAAATAGATATTTACCACGCGTGGTTGATTGTGTTCGAGCATCAGTTGAGTGCCAGTGCTAAAGGAGGTATGATTGAAGTAAAAGTTGCTGGTAATATTATTCACTTCACCGCGCATGAAGAAATACATCCCTGCTGTTTTGAACTGCTCATTGAGTTCGCACAAAACAGTTAGCATGGTATTGTAGTCGTATCTATTCCCACTAAAATCGGTTACAATGTGGAATTTTACGGGAATATTGATGCGGTCGTTCGACACCCTTTCCATGCCTAAATCATAAGAGGCGTTGATGCGTTCCAAATAATCGAGATGATCGTTGTTGGGTAGTGCTGTGCCACACAATTGGTCGTTGTTCCACTGTGCTGAAGCAGCGAACGAAATCGATAGCTGTAGTAAAAGGAGGGTAATGTACTTCTTCATAACTTCTAAATTAAGAATCGTTTTCTAAAATTAAAAACAAATCACTCCACGAGCAGTCGGATGGATTGTAAGCTCGATTGGTTTTTTAGTTGTAGTACGTATAAGCCGGGCCTGATGTCTTCGGGAATAAACAGCACTCCGTTCTCTTCCGATTTTAAGGAGCTTACTTTTCTGCCCGTTAGGTCAAACAAGTGCCCTTCTAACGAGGCATCTTTTGTCAGACCTTCTACGGTGATGGCTCCCCCTCGGAGTACTGGATTGGGAAAGACCCTTTTTCCGAGCAGATGATTACCTTCAATAGAAGTGGCTTGTACGTAGTTCCCCGAAAAGAACGCAAGTCGACCACTGTACTGGGTACATAAGTTTGCACCGTTCAGAGCCCTTACCTCCCAACTGTGTTCACGCTGTTGCCTGATGGCCCGGGTACTGCTTACATAAAAGGTGTCGGTGGTAATGGTATCAATCACTGCAAAATTGAACAGCAATACGCGGATTTGATAAAAAGTGGCTCCCGGAACCCTATTCCAGCTGAAAACTGCTTGGTTACCCGGAATAGTATCGCTCGGTAAGGGAGAAATCTGAGCGGGTGCTTGCGAAATGGCAGCGAAATTGGGCATGGGATTAATGAGCAAATAACCTCTGGGTGAAGAGGTATTTGCCAAAGTAGCACGCATGGCCAAAATCTGCTGGGTTGAAAAACGACTCATGCATGCATCATTCGAATAGCTCATATAGAAGCTCGAATCTGGCCTAAAGCGATCGCCATTGACGTCGAATTGCACCTGTCCGGTAGGGCAACTCCACCGATTTCCAATAAAATCGGCCGGAGTATCGCAGAATTCATCACCAGCGGTAGCACAATTGGCACTTCTGCGTGGTGAAGGTTCATTGGCTAGTCGGGTTACTCGTTCTGCTGTATTTAGCGCTAAAGGATTGCTGCTGGTTTGGTCGAAAGTATGAGGTAGATTAAAAAAGTGGCCTACTTCGTGGGTAAGGGTAGTTCCATTGGGTTGTGAACATGCAAAGCTCATCACTACGGCACCGTCGTTTTGAAAGCCACCAGGCCCCGAGTTGGGATAAAATGCAAAACCACATAATCCCATTTGCCCCAAATTGGTGTAATAAATATTCATGGTGCGGGGCACGTTTTCAATGCTGATCATATTGAAAAGTGGATTGAAGTCTTGGGCATTGTAATAGGTGTCGTCGTTGATAAAACGTACTGGGCCAGCCAAATAGAAGAACATTCCCGAAGAAGCCATGCGGCTATTGAGGTCGCAAATGGTAAGAAAAGCGTTATTCTCAAAAAAACCTCCGCCACCATTCGAGGTTCGAACAATGTGAATAGTTACCGGAATACTGATGGTGGAGTATTCTTCGGGGAGGGGTTGGCTGTAATCGATACTCCTATTAAAGGCACGCACATGTTCGGGTGCGGGGCCAGTGCCACAGGCGCCGTTTTCAAATTGGGCGAAAGTGATGGCGGGAAGGGCTACCATAGCCAAAGCGTAAAGTAAAAATCTGGAGAACATACAACAGGTTAGATTTCAAATATAAGGCTTTCTGAAAACAAAAAGAGGCAACCTTTGGTTTGGTTGCCTCTTTCAGGTGCGGTGTTGGGGTATTAGCGCCCTACCACGAACCGCTGGAAATGGGTTTTATCGCCTTGCACCAAGCGGAGCAAATAGGCGCCGTTATTCAGCAGGTCGGTAGGTATTTCAAACATATCGCTTCCAGTAGAAGCAAGACTGCCTTTTCTTACCAAACGGCCACTCAAATCGCTGATTTCGTAGTGCATGGCTTCATTGATGGCTTCAGCTGCTTGTACACGCAGTGGCATTTCACTGGTCAACAAACTGGGGTAGACTTTAAAGAAGCGATTAGACTGTTCTTCAACACTTGTTCCATATCCCTGCGCCACGGTGAAATTGATGGTAGAGCCATAGGGACGGCAAGTTACTTTGTGGTTGAAAGGCAGAATCGAAACGTTGTATTGCAAACCGGCAGTCATGGTGTTTTTGGTGTAAAGCAAAGCAGTGTCGCCACCATAAACGATCACTTCATCAATCAGGGTGATGTTGCGGCGGATACGCACCGAATACATGGTAGCTCCGGGAACGCGGTTCCAGCGGAAGAAAACCCAGTTGGCAGGGTGGCCAGTGCTGTTGTTGGCGGGTTCCAAAACAGCTGCGCTACCCGTAATGGTGTCGTAAGGTTCAATGGCGGGAATGAGCAAATACATCCGCGGACCAGCAATGTTCTGACCTGTTTGGCTTTGTGTAATAGTGAGGGTGGCTTTCATAGCTGCCACTTGCTGTGGTGAAAATTTGTTCTGACAAGCATCGTTGGCGTAGCTCATAAACAAAGTGCCATCGGGCTGGAATAAGTCGCCATTGATATCGGTAACGGTTGAATTTACACCTGGGCAATTCCAGCGCTGCGGACGAAAATCGGCCGGAGTATCGCAGAAACGGTCACCAGCGGTAGTACAATTAGAATTTAAGCGGGGAGAAACTTCATTGGTACTGCGGGTAACCCTTTCGCTCAGAGGGCTGGTGGGATTATCGCTTGTTTGGTCGAATGGATGCGGCAGATTTAAGAAGTGGCCCATTTCGTGTGCAAAAGTAGAATTGCCGGGACCAGAGCAAGAAGGAGACAACCAAATGGCGCCTTGACGAAGCGGTTCGTTGGAAGGTGAGCCAGTTTGAGGGTAATTGGCAAAACCGCAAAGCGACATCACGCTCAAATTCGCGAAGTACACATTGATGCGACGTGCTACATTGTACTGAGTATTGGCAGCCGCAGATACTTGGAAGCTTGGCAGGTTATACAAAGAGGTATTGTTGATGTAATTGATATTGCCTCTTAAAAAGAACTGAATCCCAAATTCGTGGTACTTCTGGTTTAACTCACAAATGTTGGTCATCAGATTACCGATGCCATAGTAGCCAAGGCCTGCATCCGTGCCAATAATGTGAATTTGCAGTGGGACAAAAATGGTGTTTTGCACACGCTCTATATCGAGGTTTTCAAATACCCCACTTTCGTGTAGCTGGGTAATGAAGTTCAGAGCAGAGGCAGGTGCTGGCTCGGTGCCACATCCCAATTCGTTTTGCTGCCCTAAGGCCGTGTTGATGCCGGCAAAAAGCGCCAGGCCGAGTAGTACTTTTTTCATGCCAAGATGAATGGTTAAAGATTTGTTTGTTTTTGTACTCAAATCAATCTGCAAGGTAAGAATAAACAAGGCTGATTGTGTAAATTTGCGATGCAAAAAATTAAAAACAGCTATATGAAAATCACCGTGGTTGGAGCAGGAAATGTAGGAGCTACCTGCGCAGACGTTATTGCCCACAAGGAATTGGCAAATGAAGTAGTACTGGTAGACATCAAGGAGAACTTTGCCGAGGGCAAGGCACTGGATATCTGGCAGACAGCACCTGTAAACATGTACGACACCCGCATTAAGGGCTCTACCAACGACTACAGCAAAACTGCCGGTAGCGAAGTGGTGGTAATTACCAGTGGATTGCCCCGCAAACCCGGTATGAGTCGCGATGATTTGATTTCAACCAATGCAGGTATAGTAAAGTCGGTTACTGAAAATATCCTCAAGTATTCTCCCGATGCCATTATCATAGTGGTTTCGAACCCACTCGATGTAATGACTTACTGCGCTTACCTCGCAGCAAAAAAAGATTCACGCAAGGTATTTGGTATGGCTGGCGTACTTGATACTGCCCGCTACCGTGCATTTTTGGCCGAAGCCCTCGACTGTTCGCCCAAGGACATCCAAGCTGTATTGATGGGTGGACACGGTGATACCATGGTTCCTCTGCCTCGTTATACCACAGTGGGTGGAATTCCAGTGACCGAGCTCATTGCTGAGGATAAATTGAACGCCATTATCGACCGCACCAAAAAAGGCGGTGGAGAAATTGTGAATCTCCTCGGAACTTCTGCTTGGTATGCACCTGGTGCTGCGGCTGCGCAAATGGTAGAAGCCATTGTACGCGACCAAAAGCGGATTTTCCCCGTATGTGCCTTGCTGAATGGTGAATATGGCCTCAACAATATTTACATGGGTGTTCCTGTGAAATTGGGCAAAAATGGCATCGAAGAAATCATTGAGCTGAAGCTCAATGCCGATGAGATGCAGTTGGTGAAAGAGTCGGCCGTTGCTGTGAAAGAGGTAATGGAAGTGCTCGACAATATGAAAATGTTTTAATGAGTAATCATGCTTAACTGAAAAGACGATGTTAGCGCATCGTCTTTTTTTTGCTCCATGAAATACAATATCCCCTTAGAATTGGTGCTTTTAGAAGCCTCGGGCTGTCATTTACTGGTGAATGCCCGATGGCACCAACGAAAGTTGCGTTTGGTACTCGATACTGGTGCCAGTAAAACCGTTTTTGATGTGGCCCAAGTGCGCGAGTGGTTCCCTGCCTTGGAATTGTACGACACCGATCAAGCATCTGCAGGTTTGGGGACGCAAAGTATGCAAAGCGCCACCTTTACGCTTTCGAACTTCAAGCTGGGCAAGTGCAAAATTAAGCCCCTGCTTGCTGCTGCCCTCGATTTGCAGCACATACTCCAAACATACCAAGAGCTCGAACAAGGCCCTATTCATGGCATTTTGGGGGGTGACATTTTGCTTCAATACGCGGCAAAGATCGATTACCATAAACTACGCCTTATTTTGCGTGATGACCGATAAGCTCAAAAAGGAAGTTGCAGCCCATCTGATTGCCGCAGGAATTGCGAAGCACCATGTGGTGGTGTTGGCCATTAGTGGAGGTCGTGACTCGGTGGTTTTGGGACAAATTCTACACCTTTTGGGCCAATCATTTGCGCTGGCTCATCTGAATTACGGCTTGAGGGGGGATGATTCCATAGCGGATGAAGCTTTTGTAGGGCAATGCGCAGCACGCTGGGGCGTGGAATTGTATTTGAAGCGCGCCCAAGAAGGTGAACTGGACGGAAACATTCAACAATCGGCCCGCAGGCTGCGTTACTCTTGGCTGGAAGAACTATGCGAATCAAAGGGATTCAAGTGCTATCTCACGGCGCATCACCAGCGCGATCAGGCGGAGGGTTATTTGTTGGCCTTGCTGAAGGGAAGGGGGAGCAGGGCATTGTCGGGGATGCCACTCCTCAAAGGAAGGCGGCTGCGGCCTTTGCTGTATGTTTCCTCGTCGAGCTTAGAAGTCTTTGCTTCGGAACAGGGGCTGTTGTGGCGCCACGACCACAGCAACGATGCCCTTTATTACGATCGGAATTTTATCAGAAACCAAATTTTGCCGCTTTTACATGAGCGCTTTCCATTGGCCGACCAACTGGTGGCGCGTGAAGTAAAGCGGTTACAAATGCAAGAGGATATTTTGGCGGCTTGGTTAAAGCAGCATAAGTCGAAATGGATCTCTGAAATAGATGCCAGTTTTCACGCTTGGGATTTATCATACATAGAACGCGAACCCTGGCTCGAATGGGTCACGGGGCGCTTGGCTTCCGATTATGGATGGCCCCAATCGGCCATCGATTCGTTGTGGAAGTTGTGGCACGCACCTGTTGGAAAAAAAATGAAGTCGAATGGCTGGACCGTGGTGCGCACCGTCAAGGGCTTCGATTGGTTTGTATTGCCCGAAAAAGGCGTATTTGAAATGGCCATTTCGGATGCTGGCATTTGGGAGTTGCCAGGTGGGTTGAAACTCGAAGTATCGAAGGGTGCTGATGTGCGTGCTTCGGAATTCTCTTATGGTGTGGCCATTGAAAAGGGCACCGAAGCCTTGGCTGTGCGCTATTGGCGGCCTGGCGATAAAGTACAAATGCCAGGTAGAGGACTCAGAAAAGTAAGTGATTTACTGCAGGAGTGGCAGTGGAATTACCGTCAACGCTTTCTGGCTGTGGTACTTACCTTGAAGGATGAGCCGGTTTGGGTGGTTGGCAGCAGAAGCCGTACCTTTGCCCAAGCGCCAACACCGACGCAAGAAGTGTTGGTTTTTACAATCAAGCATGACTAATTACGAAGAACCTGGCTGGGACGAGCAGGTAAATGAAGCCGCAGAGCAAGACGATTTATTCGAACACCACCGATTGCAGGTAGACAAAGGCCAGCAGATGGTACGCATCGACAAGTTTCTGATTGATCGTTTGCCAGCTACTTCCCGCAACCGCATTCAGAATGCTGTAAAAGCTGGCAATGTGCTGGTCGACGGCCGGGCGGTTAAATCGAGTTACCGCATCAAACCAGGCGAAACCATTCAAGTGGTTTTGGCCTATCCGCCACGCGATACCACCGTTTATCCGGAGGCGATGGATTTGGATATTCTTTTTGAGGACGATGAATTGCTGATTTTGAATAAGCCGCCGGGATTGGTGGTTCACCCAGGTCATGGCAATCCGAATGGCACCTTGGTGAACGGACTGGTGCATCACCTCAATCATTTGCCTACCCATAAAAACGGTGAAACGCGCCCAGGCCTGGTGCACCGAATTGACAAGGATACATCGGGACTATTGGTGATTGCCAAAACAGAGTATGCGATGACGCATTTGGCTCGTCAGTTTTTCGATCACAGCATCGACCGTACGTATTGGGCTTTGGTATGGGGCGATTTTACTGAAGACACAGGAACGGTGAATGCGCATCTCGACAGGGATCCACGTGATCGCATTAAGATGGCGGCCTTTCCCGATGGCAGCCGTGGCAAACACGCCATCACCCACTACGAAGTAAAAGAAAGGTTGGGCTATGTGAGTTTATTGGCTTACACCCTTGAAACAGGGCGCACGCACCAAATCAGGGTTCACAGCGCGTACATGGGGCATCCTATTTTTAATGATAGCAGCTACGGGGGCAATCGCATTGTAAAAGGCACCACCTTTAGCAGGTACAAACAGTTCGTCGAGAACTGCTTTACACTCATGCCCCGCATGGCATTGCATGCTAAATCATTGGGCTTTACACATCCAACCACCGGTGAACGATTGTTTTTTGAGTCGGAATTGCCCGCCGATTTTGCTGGTCTGCTTGAAAAATGGCGCCATTATGCACGTTATAAACCCGATGAAAGCGAGGAATCATGAGCAAGCAAAAATGGTTGTACATCATCAGGCACGGACAAACCGATTTCAATTTACAGGGCATAGTACAAGGGCAGGGGATGAATACCTCTTTGAATGCCCAAGGCGTGGCCCAGGCACAGGCGTTTTTCAATAAATACCGCCACGAGGGTTTCGAAGTAGTGTTCAGTTCGAGCTTGCAACGAACCCACCAAACAGTAGCGCCATTCATCCAAGTACTGGGCTTGCCCGAAATCAGGTTGGCTGCTTTTGATGAGTTCAATTGGGGCATTTTTGAGGGCAGTTCATTTGGCCAGTTTAATGCCGAGTACCGGGCGCTTTTGGCGGCATGGCGTTCGGGCGACTACCAGGCATCTCCGCCGCAGGGCGATGCCCCCGTGCAAGTAGCTATCAGGCAACAGCAAGGGTTGCAGGCCATTTGGGACCATCCGGCAGAGCGCATATTGCTATGTATGCACGGTCGGGCCATGCGCTTGATTTTGTGCTTGCTGCTACAACGCCCTTACAGCGAAATGGATGATTTTGAGCACGATAATCTCAGTTTATACAAACTTGCTTTGAAAGAAAACGGCAATGAGCTGTTAATTGCCAACGACCGATCGCACTTGCTTTGATAACTTAGCCCAGCAGTCGCTCTAAAACTGTTGTGATGAGCTTTTCAATGGTTTTTTGAGGAGTAAGGCTAAATGAACCTTTCACCCGATTGGCAATGATGGCATTGGCCGAAAGGGCCTGGTGGCCAAGCACCCGTGCCAAGCCATAGATACCGGCAGTTTCCATTTCAAAATTGGTTACCCGGTGAGGCGCAAATTGAAAGGCGCCTACCCGCAAGGGCAACTGCTCAATAACGGGTTGGTAACGCAGGCTGCGACCTTGGGGGGCGTAAAAACCGGGACAAGTGAGTGTAATGCCTTTAAAAAAATCGTCTTTAGCAATTTGGTCAAGCAACACCTTACTTCCTTCGAAAACATAGGGATGAGCCACGCGGGCGATATCGGGCAACGCAGCCTTAAAAGCAGCTGTCATGGCTTTTTCCTCCGCTGTTTGGCTTGCTTGGTAATAGGGCATGAGTCCATCTAAACCCAATCCGTGCGAAGAGCAAACCAATGAATCTACCTGAATGTCGGCTTGGAGTGCACCACTTGTACCCAAGCGCACCAGGTTCAAACTGGTTAACAGTGCTTTAGGCTCGCGGCTGATGAGGTCGATATTTACCAAGGCATCGAGCTCGTTAAGCACAATGTCGATATTGTCGGTACCTATGCCGGTACTTACCACCGATACACTTTTGCCGTTGAGCAATCCAGTATGGGTAATGAACTCGCGGTGCTGTACTTTGTACCAAACCTGGTCGAAATGTTTGCTTACTTCTTTCACCCGATCGGGATCGCCCACCAGCAATACAGTGGGGGCCAGCTGCTCGGGCAATAAATTCAGATGGTATACCGCACCAGCAGGGGTGAGGATCAATTCGGAGGCTGCAAAGGGCATCAGAGGTATTTGGCTTTAATCACGTCCATGTGGTGGATTTCATGTCCAACCAGCACCCTGCCAATAGATTCTACAGTAGCTTCGGTTTTGTTGGCGGTTCCCACGCGTGCCAGCATTTCGGCATCAAAAGTTTCGAAAAGGGCAATGCTCGCATCGCGTACACAGGCAAATTCACGCATGAGCGATTGCATGCTGCGCTTATTGGCCTGGGCTTGTGTTACATAATCGTCTTGCTCGAAGCCGCTTAAAGCTGTTTCATCGGCCCTGGCAAAGCGCAAGGCACGGTAAGCAAAAATGCGTTCCGAGTCGATGAGGTGTTGAATGATTTCCTTGATGGTCCACTTACCCGGCGCATAGGCTTGTTCTGCTTTTACATCGGATATGCGCGAAAGAATGATTTGGGTGGTATCGTGTGCTTTGCGCATATTGGTTACCAAATCGCCCGAGGATAAGCTGATGTAGTAGTTATAATAAGCCGGAAAGCTTTTGGGGGTTTCGGGTGTTGACATGGAGGAAATGATTGTGCCTGCGATAGAGGCGTGACTTAGATGTCGAAATATAGCAGCATTTCATCAAATCTCCCAAATTGAAGTTACTTTTGCATCGTTATGCCCAGCAGGAAACAGTGGTTTTTATTGTTGTTTGTATTTGTTAGCACCGGCTTGGGGGTATGGGGTGTTCGCTGGTTTACCAATCGACAAACTTTGGCCTGGGTGAGGGTAGTGCCTCACGATGGGGGCATTGTTTCTGGAGGCATGGCGGCTTTCGACCAATTGCTTTCGTCGGAGCAAGTGAGTGGGGTGTTTTACCAGGAACCAGCACCAAGTTATCTTTTGCCTTTTCAGGCCAGTTTGCAACCCGAAATTTTAGCTGAGTTACAACTGAAAAATCAGCATTTGACTTGGTTCAATGTGAATCCCGATTCCTTGTTTTTACGAGCCTGGACGGGGGCTTATGCCCGCATGGTAATGGCATTGCCTCAGCAAGTGAAAGATTCTCTGAATTTGGTATCGGAGTTGTATGCCCGAAACAGAACCTTGGCGGTGATTGCCAAAAATGCACGTCGAGATAGTTTATTGCAGGTTTTAGGCGCCAATATGGATGCTTTTACCTATGGTAAATACACGGCTCTAAGAAAGAGATTTGCGCAACAATTGCTCAATGCGAGCAACAAGCAAATGGCAGCACAACCAGGGAAACACTGGGTGTTTGTTGTTGATGTGGAATTATACCCTTACGTGCGAGATGCATTTAAGAAGACTGACAGGTACCGTTTTGAAGAGTAATAGTTCCTTTTTTTTAGTTTTCATGGTTTTCTTGCTGCTCAGCGCATGCAGCGCCAATGCCCAAATTTTGAATGCCGAAGCATTTCAAAGTCAAAACGAGCCTACTCAAAAGTGGCGTGGACAAACGGCATTTGGGTTTAATCTCGATAAGCAGGCTTCCCTCATTTATTCAATGTTTACAGATGTAGATGTGTCGTACCGCATCAAAGACAAATCTTTGCTCTCGGCTTCCCGATTGCGGGTTACAGGCAATGGCGACGATTTGCTGTTGAACGGGGGATTTGTGCATTTCAGGCTACGCGACAATACGGGCAAGCTGTTGCTGCTGGAGCATTATACCCAATACCAATGGGATGGGGTACGGGGTTTGAAAAACAGATATTTGTTAGGCTCAAATATTCGGCAGCGTTTACAACACGATTCCCTGGGCAGCTTATATGCGGGTTTTGGAGCCTTTTACGAATTCGAACAGTGGGGCTTTGCGGCGGTGCCTCGCGACCGGAGGCCGCTTGATCTGGCCGACGTATCGAAAAGCCTTTTGAAGTTTAACGTTTACATTCGTTTCTTTCGGCAAATAGCACCGAATGTGCGCTTTGGAAGCACTTTTTATTATCAGGCACGCCCCGAATATTTTTTTGCAGATTATCGATTAGCCGGGAATTTGGAATTCATTTTTCAAGTAAACCGCAATTTTGAATTCAGGCTTAACTACGACGGCATTTACGATACAGCGCCCATTGTCCCCATCGATAATTTCTATTTTACCCTGGCCAATAGATTCGTTTATCGTTTTTAGCGCATTTTAATGTATTGTGCAGTAATTTAGTGCAAATGTTCTGGCTGCACTTCAGGGTTAAATGGGCTTTATTGCTCTGCTGTCTCATGCTTGAGGCCGCTGTTGCATTTGCCCATGGCACAGGAAAAAACGAAAGCTACTTTATACCCAACAAAGGGCAATGGCCAGAGCAGGTGATAGCCCATTGCGATTTGCAGGGCCTACGTATCTTCATTGAGAACGATGGCATTACCTGGCTGCATGCCAGCACGCTAGGGCTCGAAGCCATTCACCACGACAGAGATAATCCAGCACTATTTTGGATGCATGCCTTCCAAACCAAATGGGCCAATCACAGCTATTCGGGAAAATTCAGACTCGAAGACCGGCACGAAACCTCACTCAACTACTTTTTGGGTAACGACCCCAATGCGTGGGCTACCGATATTCAACCTGCCCATGTTTTGGTTTTGGAAGAGGTATATCCTGGTATTGATGTGCGCTTGATGGCACACGACGGCTTTAAATATGAGTTTGTAGTATCGCCGGGAGCCGACATAGCCCCCATTAAAATGAAGGTGGAAGGGGTTGATTTCAAGCTTAATAAACAAGGCGGAATCGATTATTTATCGAAGAATGGAGTGATTTCGGAGGAGGCACCTGTGGCATGGACAGAAGTAAATGGCCAAAAGCAGGCGGTAAAGGTGAAGTACCAGGCTGAAAAAAGCTTCTGGTCTTTTGATGTTGGCTCTTACAATCGGCAAACGCTTTTGATACTCGACCCAACCCTGGTAGCCAGCACCTTCAGTGGAGCTGGTTACGATAATTGGGGCTTTACGGCCACTTATGGGGCCAATGGGGATATTTACTTGGGCGGCATCATTTTTAATCCGGGTTATCCCACAAATCTTGGGGCATATCAAACTACCTACGGCGGCTTTGTCGACATGACTATTTCGCGCTATAATGCACAGGGAACCACTCAAATTTATGGCACTTACTTAGGGGGTGGTGCGCGCGATGAGGTTTTGAGTTTGGTTACCAACGCCGCAGGCGATTTGTTCTTATTGGGCAAAGTACGCAGTGTTGATTTTCCTATGGGGCCATCGCCTTATGATAATTCACAGAACGGCAACCTCGATTTGGTGGTTGGTCGACTCAGTGCTGCTGGCAATGTACTCCAAGCTTCCACCTATTTGGGGGGCAGTGGCAACGAGGGCGCCAATTCGGTGGATACACAGCGTTTTAATGCCCAGGTTTTAGAGTTCAATTATGGAGACGATGGCAGGGGAGAAATCTTGTTGGATGCCCAAGGCAATGTACTGGTGGTTTCCAATACTGCATCTCCTGATTTTCCGATGCAACAGGCTTTTCAGCCGGTTTATGGCGGGTCGCAAGATGGCATTTTGGCAAAGTTGAACCCTGCATTGAGCAATCTTTTGTACAGCACCTTTTTGGGAGGCTCTGAAATGGATGCTGCTTATGGGGTGCGCAGCATCAGCGGCGATACGGTGATTGTGGTAGGCAGTACATTTAGTGGCAATTTCCCCATTGTGGGCTTGGCTGAAGGACATACACGCACGCAGCAGGGAAGTTGTGATGGCTTTTTGCTGCGTTTACGAACCGCCAGTGCACCGGCCTTATCGGGTACTTTTTTAGGTACTTCCACTTACGATCAAGCGTATTTGGTTGATTTAGACGATTCGAACCGGGTGTATGTGGCTGGTATTACTTTGGGAACCTGGCCCATTACCCCCGCAAACGTATATGCCAATCCAGGTGCGCCGCATTTTATTCAGCGATTCTCACCCAACTTGGGCCAGCTTCAAATAAGCACGGCAGTTGGTCCCTCCACCGCACAGGGACCCTGTTTGTCGCCCACTGCTTTTATGATAGACGTTTGTCGCAAGATTTATTTGAGCGGTTGGGGCGGTACCACCAATTCTCAGCGCAACAGCCTGATGTCGCCCCTGGGTGGTTTGCCCGTTACGGTAGATGCGTTTAGGGGAGTAACCGATGGAAGCGATATGTATTTGTTGGTTTTGGAAGAAAATGCGCAATCGGTAGTTTATGGTACTTATTTCGGTGGGAATACGACCAGCGAGCATGTAGATGGTGGTACCTCGCGATTTTCAAAGGAAGGGACGATTTATCATGCCGTTTGCGCGGGTTGTGGAGGAAGTAGCGATTTTCCAACCACGCCTGGCGCTTATTCCTCCACCAACAATGCTGGGCTGGGAGGGGGCAGGTGCAATGCGGCCGTGTTTAAAATCGATTTAGGATATGTAAATCCTATTGCCGGTTTTCGTACGCAGTACCGCGATACCACAGTTTGCTTGAATACGCCCGTCCAATTCAATCCTACAGGCACCCTTTTCGGCGATTTTTTCTGGGATTTTGGGGTACCCGGCGCAACAAGTACCTTGAGAAATCCAACTTATACCTACACCAGCTTGGGTGTTTTTCAGGTCACCTTGATCATCAGAACCTGCATCGCTGCCGATACGGTAGTGCAAAACGTGGAAGTTTTTCCGCCTCCTGTAGTTCAGTTGAGTGGGCCACCCGTGGTATGCCTAGGTGATTCTTTGACATTGCAAGCCAGTGGTGGGGCATTGTACCGCTGGAAACGCTTCCCGGGTATGGCCGATACCTCTGGGAACAATGTTCGCGCATTGGCCAACACCAGCCGGTGGTATGTGGTTACAGTTACCGACATCAGGGGATGCATTTCTACGGATAGTATATTTGTGGAAGTATCGAATCCACGACGTGTACTGCAAGGCTTAAACAACAATTGGTGCTTCGGCGATACCCTCCGGGTGAATCCGGCTCTAAGCACATTTTTTACTGCTGCGAATTGGTTACCCGACCCCGACATCACCAATCCAGGCTCACTCAGCCAGCAATTTAACAGCTTGCCCGCCCGCTGGGTGTATTTGCAACTTACTGATTCATTGGGATGCACTTACCGCGATAGTATATTTTTGAATCCATCCATCACCGTAACGGCCAACGGGGGCCCTGATCGGTTTATTTGCAGCGACGACAGTATTACGCTTACGGCTTCGGGGGGTACCCGGTACCGTTGGAGTACGGGCGATACCACGGCCAGTATTCGTTTTTGGGCGGCAACCAACACCCGCCTTTGGGTAGAAACCTGGCTTGGTAGCTGCAGAAGTTTGCCCGATACTGTATTTATATTGAATGCCAGAGTGGAAGCCGATTTTTCCTTCTCTCCCGATACAGGCTATGCCCCACAGGAAATCAGCTTTACCAACCTATCGGTACCCCCCGGAAATTTGCGATCGTTCTGGGATTTTGGAGATGGAAATACCAGTTTGCTCGAAAATCCAGTACATGTTTACCGCACGCCTGGGTCTTATCGTATTATTTTGCGGGTTCAAAGCAAAGCCACCAATTGCAGCGATACCTTGGTGTTTGATTATGTATATATCGACAGTGTAGCCTTGGTGCTCCCCAACGCCTTTACCCCCAATGGCGATGGAACCAACGACGTCTTTATAGGATTGGCACGCAATTTCAGGAGTCTCGATTTTAGGGTATACGATCGCTGGGGTTCGCGGGTTTTTAATGCCGTGAGTACCGAAATCAGGTGGGACGGCAAGTGTGATGGTGAGCCATGTATAGCAGGTGTTTATCCATACGTTTTAGAGGGTGTAGGCAGAAACGGAAGGCCTTATCGATTTACGGGAACCATTAATTTGATTCGATGAAGTATTCCTTGATTGAAGTAAAAGATGCCAAACAAGGCGAAATTTTTTGCCGTATACCCCAGTATTTATTCGGAAAGGACCCCCATTTTGTGGCGGTACCCATCCAAATTCAGCAGGATTTATTCGATGCTGCTAAAAACAAGCGATTGCAGCATTTGCGCCTGAAACGATGGTTGTTGCAAAAAGAAGGACGATGGGTAGGGCGAATAGCGGCCTTTGATCACCCCAAGCCAGCGCTCGATGAAAAGGCAGGGGCTATTGGTTTTTTTGATTGCATAGCCGACGATGTGGCCGCACAAATGTTACTCGACCAAGCCGAAAATCAGCTGGTTCAATGGGGGGTCGATTGTATTGACGGACCTGTTCAGCCCGGCGAGAACGACCAATTTTGGGGATTGTTGGTGGAAGGATTTGGCAGGCCTTCGTTTGGTGCGAATTGGAACCCACCGTATTACCGACGGTTTTTTGAAGAAGCGGGTTATGTGTCCTATTATGAGCAGATTACCAACGTAATTACTATTCAATCGGGATTACCCGAGCGATTTTTTAAAATAGCGGAGTGGGTCAAGCAAAAAGGGAAGGTGGAGTTATCGCACTTCAGTTATCGCGATAAGGCCTATTATGCGCAATCGGTAGCACACATTTATAATCATGCCTGGCATCAATTTGAGAACTTCACGCCCAAGCAAAGCAAAGATGTCTTGGAAGAATTGAATAGGCTAAAACAAGTGCTTAAAGAAGATTTGATTTGGTTTGCCCATATTGAAAAGGAAGCAGCAGCTTTTATGTTAATGGTTCCCGATTTAAATCAGTATTTCGCCAAAATCAACGGCAATTTGAATGCGCTTGGCCGGTTGAAGTTTTGGTGGAATCGCAAAATGCATGCTCCCCGTCGCTTAAAAATCTTGGTGATGGGGGTGGTTCAAAAATACCAGAAGTTGGGCCTCGAATCAGTGCTCATCGACGTGGCTTACCGCTGGGTCCGCCAACACTATCGGCATGTGGATGAAGTAGAACTTGCTTGGGTAGGCGACTTTAATGGCCCCATGCTGGCCTTGCACCAAGCTGCAGGAGCCAAGCCACTGCGCCGGCACATTACATTCAGAAAGTCGCTAAACGATGAGGTTGTCGTAAAAAAATTCGAGATTAAAACCGATTGATTACCACGACTTAAACGGTTGAATCAGTTTTTTCGGGGCTTTTTTTAGGCAGTTTCTTTGCATTTATCGTTCACTCCTCTATCTTTGCACAACCTTTTGAAAAAGGGGGTAAGATTTCGTAGCTCAGCCGGTAGAGCAATACACTTTTAATGTATGGGTCCTGGGTTCGAATCCCAGCGAAATCACCACAAGGCCAACATTGTTGGCCTTTTTTTATGCGCAATCGAATGATAGCTGAATAGAAGTGCCTTCTCCCAATTTGGTTTGAAGTGTACTTTTTAAATTTTTGGTAAAAGCCAATCGGGCTTGAATGTTTTGGATGCCAATTCCCGAGGTTTTGGTTTGGGGATTGAAACCTTTGCCATTATCGCTGATGCGTAAAAACACCCTGCTTTGTTGATTAAAGAGCTCTACGCGTACATATAAAGCCTCCGCATGCTTGAAAGCATTTTGTAGGCATTCCTGGCAAATGCGATACAAAGCAACTGCTGTATCGTCGTTGATCATAAACTCCTCTAGCTCGTAATGAAGTTGATATTCAACCAGGGGTTGAATAGATCTGTAATCAGATACCAAACGCTGCAACTCATATTTTAACGATTTTCCGTTGAGCGAAGGCGGTTGCAAATCATGCGATAAATTCCGAACATCTTTGATGCTGTTGTCGAGCGTTTGCAAGGCTCTTTTGTAGCCAGTTAGCGAACGTTCATCGAGCAGGTTGGCAAGTCGGCTCGGATTAGGTAGTAAAAAACGTGCACCTACCAGGGTTCCGGCAACGTGATCGTGTAAATCGCGGGCAATGCGTTCTCTTTCCTTTTCTTGTCCTCTGAAAAACTCTTTCATTCGCTGGTTTTGCTCTTCGGCTATAATTTGTTCGAGCTTTAGCTTTTGGTCGCCCATCAACTTCAACTCGTAAAAGAGAATGCCTGTAAAAATCACAATCTCAATGCTGTTTCCAAACCAAGCAGCATGTACGGTAAGCATGGTGTAGGGCAAAACATTCAAGTCGGTTAGAATGAGTATGCCGCCGCCTATGAGCGACAAGCCATAAGCCAAAATAAAGGCCCTTGCCCGCAGGGGTTCCAACCGCAGTAAGCCAAAGCTTCCTATGAAGAGGATGATGTATCCGGTTAGCATCAAACCCAAGAACCAAGGGAAGATATAATTGAAGTTGCTCCTCAAAAAATCGAGTACGAATAAACTCGAAATGACCAGTGATATTTGAACCAGCATGATAACGGACAATAGCTGATTCAGCTTTTTGAAGTGTACTTTAAAGCGAAGGAAAAGCTGCGAAAAGCGCATCATAAACAAGCTCAGCAAGATCACGGCGGTGGTTCGAAACTGATCGTTGCTACCAGGCCAACTGCCAGTGAAATATTGATATGAAAAGCCAAAAGAAATGAAGGTGTAGGCCAATGAGCTTAAAAGAAAAAGGGCATACCACACATACAGGCTGTTTCGTAACATCAATACCGCCGAAAAAGCCAGCGCGATGTTTATGAGCAAGAAGCCAAAATAGAGGCCCCAAGCAAGGTGGTATCCCTGTTGATACAAATCAAAATGGTTGGCATCCCAAAGACGAAAGGGCAGAATCATATTGCCCGAATAGCTGTTTCGCGCTCGTATGAGCAGACCAATTTTTTGATGGGGTTGCATCACGAAGGTGAATGACGGCTGGCGGCTGCCTTCAATCCAGTTTTTTTGCGGCAAATGATCGCCGGCCATGCCCATGAGTTCGTAGCCGTAGCCTCTGTTTAGCCAAAACTCCACAGAATCGATATTCGGGTTTTCGAGACTGATGGTGAGTTGTTGAAGCGTATGGCTGTTGTTGAAGAGTTGGGTTCCGAGCCAGAATGCAGCCCGACTATAACCAAAATTGGCCCTGTTTTTTGCTTTGATGGTCTTGTTATCGTCGAATAAATGGGCTACTTGAATGCTCGAAAGCGAAAAACTACTGTCTTCTATGGATTGAAAGAAGGCAGGAAACCGACTTTTTTTGAAACCGGTGTTAACCGTGAATGTGTGTGTTTGTGCATGGATGCTTGATGACAAAAAGCCCAACCAATACGCGATAAAAACACCCAGCCAACGCATCAATTCATATTGTTCTTAAGGGCAAAAGAAACCAAACCAGCTGTATTGTGAATTTCTAATTTCGCCATCAGATTTTTGCGGTGGGTGAGTACGGTATCTTCGCTGATGTACAGCTGTTCGGCAATGACCTTGGTACTTAGATTATTGCCAATAAGGCGTAAGATTTCTATTTCTCGACGGGTGAGTTTGGCCAAGGTAGCCATCTCCGATTCATTGTTTTCCATTACCTCGGTAGGCCAATATTGTCCACCAGCCAAAACCTTTCTAAGGGCACATTCGAGTTCTTGCTGATCGCCTTGTTTTACAAAAAAGCCATCTGCTGAACTCGATTGCACTTGTTGAACTACATACGCACTATCGAACATGGTCATCACCAAAATACGTATTTTAGGGTACTTGCTTCTCAATTCGACTATCAAGCTGTGTCCCGAAATCTCAGGCATTTGCAAATCGGTTACTACCAAATCAATGACAGTTCCAGTTGCCAAACTGTCTAGAAGTTCACGAGCGCTACCGAAGGCCAAAACTTGATCAACAAAATCGTATTGGCTGATCACCCATTTGAGGCCATCGAGCAATATGGCATGATCATCAACAATGGCAATGGCAGGCAAATTACAAGCAGGTTACCGTGCGAATTACGCGAAAAATTGATAGCTTGCAAGCAAACCGCCTAAAAAATGGCGGGTTGGATAGCTTTTTTCTTTTTCCATTTTTGATAAACCATGAAACACTTTACTAAGTATTGGTGGGTATTGGCTACCCGGGCCCTGCTACTACTCATTGTAGGAGTGATTTCGGTCACTGCACCCAATATGCCGCTCGAAACGCTGGTGTTTTATCTCGGATTTTTATCCTTGGCCATGTTGGCCCTTTCGGTTTTTTTGCTTTTCACACTTTTCAAATCAAAACGAGGGTGGTGGCCTTTTGTGTTTATAGCGCTTTTTGATGCAGTTTTAACGTACTACTGCCTTATTCAAACGGGATTGGCAGCACAGGTTTTTCTTACTGCTATCTCCATTTGGGCTGTGATGATGGGCGCAGGCTTGATGACCATGGCCTGGGCACAAAAAGGTTTAGGCAGGGTCTTGTTGGTTATGAATGGGGTGCTTAGTTTGGTGTTTGCCGGATTTGTTTTTTTCAATCCGCTGAAAACCACTTCCGCCAATTTCATGATTGGCTTTTATACCATATTGTTTAGCCTTTTTCTCATTTATGTATCGTTCCGGTTTTTTATGTCCAATAGGCAAACAACCGCTTCTGATCAGCCTCAGGCGAATAAGTAGAACTCACGCGTAAGTTCCAAATAGGCCTCACTGTATTGCTGGCTGCTGGTTCGAATATCTAATGCACTTTCTTCATAAGGTCCTGCCTGCTTGCCCCATCCGGCTACTATTCTGTTGGCGGGCTTGCCTGTAAGGGGTGAAATAGATGTTAAAGCCCTCAAATGCCAGCGATGGCTGGTCATGGCTCCCGCCATTTCGGTGTGCATATGGGCAGGAAGGATATACCAAAACCAGGCTTCTATATTTCCTAGCTCCCAGGCACATTTGGCTAGCGAATCGAAAGTGAGTGTGCCTTGCGTGCGTGCCATGCTTCTTTGCGCTTGCTTCAGGGGGAAGCTCGTGGGGTAAAAAGGTGGATTACTCACCAAAAGGTCGTACTGCTGGTGGGTTTCCCATGTCAACACATCGGCCTGATATGCTGTTAATCGGTGGCTCCAAGGGGAATTTTTGAAATTCAATTCGGCTTGGGCAGCGGCACCCGATTCCAATTCAACTCCATCTACGGTTGATTGCGCAAAACGCTGCGCCAGTTGTAAAGCGATGAGTCCAGTCCCCGTTCCAATGTCGAGGATATGTTTTACATTACCTGCGCGAGCCAAACAGCCCAATAATACGGCATCGGTGCCCACCTTCATGGCAGCACCACTATCGTCTACTTCAAACTGCTTGAACCGGAAATGTCGGCTCAAGGGGCCAAACGTTCAATTACCCAATGTCCGGCTTCAAGTCGGTACCTGATGCGGTCGTGCAGCCGCGAAGCCCTGCCTTGCCAAAACTCAATTCTGAAGGGCTCAATGCGAAAACCACCCCAGTGTGGGGGGCGGGGAATGGGCACAGACTCAGGGTATTGGGCTTCGAGCCTTTGGGCCAACTTTTCGAGCTCCTCGCGGTTGGCAATGGGCTGACTTTGTGGACTTGCCCAAGCACCCAGGCGGTTGCCACGGGGACGGCTGTAAAAATAATCGTCGTTTTCCTTGTCGCTCAGCTTTGCAACGCTTCCTTCAATGCGGATTTGCCGTTCCAATTCAGGCCAAAAAAATGTGGCTGCAGCAAAGCCCGACTGCTGAAGTTGCTGCCCTTTGTTGCTGTTGTAATTCGTGAAGAAACTAAAACCAGCTTCATCCAAACCGCGCAAAAGGACCACGCGCCCTGCTGGACGACCATCGGCTGTAACCGTGGCTAAATGCATGGCATTGGGCTCATGTACGGCCGATTTAATGGCTTCTTGCATCCATATTTCAAATTGTTGCAGCGGGTGGGTGGCAACGTCTTTTTCGTCCAAACGGTGACGCGTATAATCGGTACGCAGGTTGCGTATTTGCTCTTCGTTTAAGGCCATGGCTCAATTGTTAGCTTTTTGTAAAAATACGTCCCTTTTGGCTTTTGAAAAACCTAAATCGCAGCTATTTCGTTGGTTTATCCACATGGCAGCCGCTCAATTTGTGGGAATCGACTGCCTACCACTCTTTAACTTCGAATATGGAAAATCTGAGTCTCGAAAAAGGCATGTTTTTGGTGTCGGAGCCCTTTTTGCCCGACCCCAATTTCAAGCGCACGGTGATTATATTAACCGAGCACGACGATGATGGCAGCATTGGATTTGTATTAAACCGCAAGACCAGTTTGTTGCTAAACGATGTCTTGGAAGATTTTCCGGAATTCCCTGTTCCCCTGTATTTGGGTGGCCCCGTAGAGCAAAACACTTTGCATTATGTACATAATTCAAAGTTTAATATTCCTGGAAGCAAGGAAGTAGTACCTGGATTAAACTGGGGAGGCGATTTTGAAGTGGTTCGCGAATTGGTGGAAAACGGGGTGTTACAGCCTCACGATATCCGGTTTTTTATCGGTTATTCGGGATGGTCGCCCGAACAGCTTCAGGGGGAATTAAACGACAAAGCATGGATATTGGCAGCAGCCAATGGTCCACTCATTTTGATGGAGGAGGAGGAAGACCTTTGGAGACGCGTTTTAAAACAATTGGGAAAAGAGTACAGCCTGATGGCCAATTATCCCGAAGACCCGCGTTTGAATTAGCTTTTGGTGCATTGCTGCGTTTGGAAGTGTAAATTTGCGGCATGAAAAACCTTGCTTTCCTGCTACTGCTTTCATTCGCCCTGTTTTCATGTGGTGAAAATCAAAAAGAGGCTCTACACAAATTCAACGGTCCAACCATGGGCACTACCTACCAAGTGGTGTATGCCGGCGATGAAGTGAAAGAGATACAGGCAGGGGTCGACAGTGTTTTGGAAGTGGTTAACGCCAGCTTGTCGACATACATACCCAGTTCTACGATCTCAAAAATCAACCAATCGGCCGTGGGTGCTCCTATGGATGCCATGATGCGTATTAATTTTTTGAAGTCGGCCGAGGTATGGCTTAAAACCGATGGTGCATTCGATCCCACTGTGGGGCCATTGGTAAATGCCTGGGGTTTTGGTTTTAAGAAGATGGCAGCTAAAGTAGACAGTGCGCTCATCGATTCTTTGATGGCTTTGGTGGGTTGGGAGAAGCTCCGCATTTCGGGAGACAGCTTATTGAAGGCCTTGCCGGGTGTAACGGTTGACTTTAGTGCCTTGGCCAAGGGCTATGGGGTGGATGAGGTGGGCCGTTATTTGGAAAGTCGCGGCATTGCCAATTATATCGTTGAAATTGGCGGGGAGCTGCGCGCTGCTGGCAAAAAAGCGAAGGGCTTTAGCTGGATGGCTGGTATTGAAAAGCCTGTTGATGACCAAACGGGCAATTCAAAAGTGCTGGCTTATACCTTGCCTTTAAACGATAGAAGCATGGCAACCTCGGGCGATTACCGGAATTTTTACATTGAAAACGGACGGAAATACGCACATACCATACATCCCAAAACGGGTTACCCCGCTGCCAGCAATTTGCTCAGTGCCAGTATAATTGCTAGCGATTGTATGACTGCCGACGCTTTTGCAACAGCCTGCATGGTGATGGGTTTTGAGGCAGCTAAAAACCTCATTGAAAAGGAAGAAGGGTTGGAAGCTGTACTTATTTACAGCGACGCCTCGGGAGCATTGAAACAATATGTTTCTCCCGGTTTGCTTAAATTGGTGATTAAAGCCGAGTGATGCTTAGTGCGCGCGCTTGGTAGCCGCACATTCGCCTTTGTAGCGACTAGGGCAAGTACCGCAATCAACTCCCTTTTCGGCCAACAAGGGATTGTGCGTTGAGCAAGTACCCCTGAATTCACCCTGTTTCAAAACCAGCAAGCGGACAGATAAACCTGCGATGCCTAGGAGCAATAAACCAAGGGTAAGTATGAGTACGGGCAACATGGGCGATGATTTAGATTGCAAAGATACAAGGTAGAGCGAGGCAGTTTTGTTCCCCTTGCTCGAAATTTTATGAAATGCGATTAAAAATCTAAAAAAGAAGGCCTATTGATGTGAAATATCACCTTTTTAGGGTATTGCAAACATCAGTGTTGATGGGTAGCATTGGGGCAGATTTTAAATATGGCAAAGAATCCTGTTTTAGTAAAACTCAAAGAAATTTGGCATACGCAGCAGTTTGCTACCGAAGCAGAAGCGCTGAAATTTGAGCTGGACTTGCACCAGCGGATGCTGGGATTGTTTGGGGTGGGTGACTTCTACTACTATATTTTTAATGTTAAAGAACTCAGGTTTGAGTACATCAGCGATCAGTTTGAGGGAATAACAGGCTGGAATGCGGCGGATTTTGGATTAGAATCGTTTTTAAATGCTATTCATCCCGATGACCAGTCGTTTTATGTAAACAGCCAACAAGCCATTGCCTCGCAATTGGTTCAAAAGGTGACGGCCGAAGAGTTGTATTACTACAAAGTGAGTCTCGACTTCCGGTTTCAATGTGCCAATGGCCAATACAAGCGCATGCTTCAGCAAACGGTGAGCCTGCGGCAGGATGATGCCGGCGCACAGCTATTTACTTTGGGTATTCATACGGATATCAGTCATCTCAAAACCGATAATCAGCCTGTTTTGTCGATCATTGGTTTAGAAGGCCGGCCCTCGTGGTACAATATTGTTCCCGATAAGGTTTTTGAAAGCGCACAAACGCCGGTTCTAACCCGGCGTGAGTTGGAAATTGCCCGTTTGCTCTGCTTAGGGAAAAGCAGCCACCACATTGCCGAACAATTACACCTCAGTGATTTGACGGTAGCCACGCACCGCAAAAACATCTTGCGGAAATTGGGGGTATCGAACACAGTGGGTTTGGTTCAGTATCTGGTGAAGGCTGGCTTGGGTTAATTTTTGCTTCGTGCTGGCGATTGCGTCGATTCTGCAGATATTTGAGCATGCAACACGAAGATCCCCGCTTGGCTGCTTTTGGCCGTTTGTTGACCATCATGGATGAATTGCGCGAGCAATGTCCCTGGGACCGCAAACAAACCATGGAAACGCTGCGGCCACTCACCATTGAAGAAATGTACGAGTTGGCCGATGCCATCCTCAAAAATGATTTAGAGGAAGTGAAGAAGGAGTTGGGTGATGTGATGTTGCACCTGGTTTTTTATGCCAAAATCGCATCCGAAACGCAAGCCTTCGACATAACCGATGTGCTCCACGGCATTTGCGACAAACTCATCACCCGGCACCCGCATATTTATGGCGATGTGAAAGTAAGTGGGGAAGAGGAGGTGAAGCAAAACTGGGAAAAACTGAAACTGAAAGAAGGCAAAAAATCGGTGCTTGAAGGCGTACCCGGCTCTTTACCGGCCATGGTAAAAGCCACCCGCATACAAGAAAAGGCCAGGGGAGTGGGTTTTGATTGGGACAACCAGGAACAAGTATGGGAGAAGCTACAGGAAGAACTTGCTGAGCTCAAGGCCGAGGTGGATGCCGGACATGCTGAACAAATGGAAGGAGAATTTGGCGATTTGTTGTTCAGTATGATCAACTACGCCCGCTTTTTAGAGGTGAATCCCGAAAACGCTCTCGAAAAAACCAACCAGAAGTTCATCAAGCGCTTTACTTATCTCGAAAGTCAGGCTGCTGCACGGGGTTTGCTGCTTCAAAACATGACTTTGCAAGAGATGGACGCCTTTTGGAATGAGGCTAAAAAGCTGCCATGAAGCAGGCGGGTGTGCGATTTTGGTTGTTGATGATGGGCTGGGCGGGAGTATGCTGCGCAGTTCAGGGGCAAGCGCAAATCCAACACCCTATTCACCCGGCTTACCTGAAATCCTATTTCACCGATACCCGCGATTTGGTGGTAGCGCCGTTTCACACGCCGACTTCAGCCTGGAAAAAGGCCGGCTGGGCGGGCATAGCCATGGGTGGCAGCCTGTTGCTCGACAGAACTGTATTCGATGGCTTGGGCACACCTACACCACCAAGCTTAGGTCTCGATTTGGCCGCGGCCATGGGCAACGGGCTCATCACGCTTCCGGTAACGGGGGTGATGTGGGGCATGGGTTATTGGGGCGGTGATGCGCATTTGGCGGCAACGGGCTTGTTGGCAGCCAAGGCTTTTATTGTCAGTCGTGTATTGGTGCAAATACCCAAGTATGCCTTTCAACGCTTCCGTCCGACGGATGCTGCTGGCGACCCTTTTCAATGGGCTGGTCCTTTTGGCGGCTTCCGGCACGATGCTTTTCCCAGTGGACATGTTACTTCGGCATTCGCCACAGCAGCGGTCATGCGCGTGGCTTTTTGTGAGGAGCACCGTTGGGTGCCTTTTTTGTTTTATGGGATGGGGGTGGCCACGGCGGCTGGTCGATTGGCTGAAGGGAAACACTGGTTCAGTGACGTGGTAGCCGGGGCCCTGTTTGGGCAAGCCGTGGGGCATTTTTTAGCCACCCAAAGCAACAGCAAGCTGCAGGCTGCTCCGGGTGGCTTGGTGTATCGGTTTTAATCAGGCCAGTAATGCCTCGCGCTGCGCGTCGATGGCTTCGCTGCTGATGTAATCGTCAAATTCCATCAATTTATCGAGGCAGCCGTTGGGCGTGATTTCAATGACGCGGGTGGCAACAGTTTGCGCCAAGGTATGGTCACTGGTGGTGAACAGGATGGTGCCTTTAAAATCTTTCATGCCGTTGTTGAGGGCAGTAATCGATTCGAGGTCGAGGTGGTTGGTGGGCTCGTCCATCAACAGCACATTGCCTTGCTGCAGCATCATGCGGCTGAACATGCAACGCATTTTTTCTCCACCCGAAAGTACACTACAGTTTTTGAGCACTTCTTCGCCCGAAAACAACATCTTGCCCAAAAAGCCGCGGATGAACTGTTCGTCCTTTTCGCCGGGTGAATATTCACGCAGCCAATCAACCAGGTTCAGTTTTTTGCCTTCGAAATACGCCGAATTATCGCCAGGCAAGTAGGCTTTATTGATGGTAATGCCCCATTTAATGCTGCCGGTGGCGGGTTGAATCTCTTCCATGAGGGTTTGATACAGGGCAGTGCTGGCCAAGCTGTTGCGCGAAAGGATGCAGATTCTATCGCCTTTGTTTACCGCGAAACTCACATTTTTAAAGAGCGTTTCGCCGTGCTGTTTCACACTGAGGTTATTCACTTCCAGGATTTGATCACCTGCCTCGCGGGTCATATTGTTGAAAAGGATGGCGGGGTACTTGCGGTTCGAAGGTTTTATTTCTTCGAGGTTGATTTTATCAAGGGCCTTCTTACGGCTGGTGGCCTGCTTCGATTTAGAGGCATTGGCCGAAAAACGGCTGATGAAGTCCTGCAGTTCCTTCACCTTGTCTTCGAGCTTCTTGTTTTGTTCGGTACGCTGCTTGAGGGCCAATTGGCTCGATTCGTACCAGAACGAGTAATTACCGGTGTAGATGTTCATCTTGCCAAAATCTACGTCTACCACGTGGGTACAAACGGCGTCGAGGAAGTGACGGTCGTGCGATACCACCAGGGCGGTGTTTTGGTATTCGGCCAAAAAGTCTTCCAACCAGCCGATGGTGGCGAGGTCGAGGTCGTTGGTAGGTTCGTCGAGCAGCAGGATGTCGGGATTGCCAAAAAGCGCCTGTGCCAAAAGCACACGTACTTTTTGCTTGCCATCGAGCTCTTTTACCAATTTATGGTGCAGGCTTTCGTCGATGCTCAAGTTGCTGAGCAGAATGGCGGCATCGCTTTCGGCATCCCAGCCGTTCATTTCGGCGAATTTGCTTTCGAGCTCGCCGGCGCGAAGGCCATCTGCATCGGTGAAGTCGGCTTTGGCATAAATAGCATCCTTCTCTTTCATCACGGCATAGAGCTCTTTGTGGCCCATGAGCACCGTTTCGAGCACGGTAAATTCATCGAATTCATAGTGGTTCTGCTTGAGCACAGCCATGCGTTCGCCGGGGGTGATGCTCACTTGTCCCGAAGTTGGGTCGATTTCGCCCGATAGAATTTTAAGGAAGGTAGATTTTCCGGCTCCATTGGCACCAATAATGCCATAGCAGTTGCCGTGTGAGAATTTGAGATTTACATCTTCAAAGAGCACACGTTTACCAAAACGGAGCGAGAGGTTGTTTACCGAAATCATGTTTGAAAATTTGGTGCAAAGGTCGAGATTTTTTCTTAGAGTCGCTAATGGTGCAGGCGCTACGCGCCGTTAACGCCTTCGGCTGGGGATGCCTTCGGCTGGGGATGCACTTCGTGCTGATGATGCCTTCGGCTGGGGATGCCTTCGGCTGGGGATGCACTTCGTGCTGTTGATGCCTTCGGCTGGGGATGCCCTCGTGCTGGGGATGCACTTCGTGCTGGGGATGCACTTCGTGCTGTTGATGCCTTCGGCTGTTGACGCACTTCGTGCTGATGATGCCTTCGGCTGGTGACGCACTTCGTGCTGTTAGTTCCTTCGGCTGTTGACGCACTTCGTGCTGTTAATGCCTTCGGCTTGTGACGCACTTCGTGCTGTTGCTGCCTTCGGCTGTTGACGCACTTCGTGCTGTTGATGCCTTCGGCTGTTGATGCACTTCGTGCTGTTGATGCCTTCGGCTGCCTTCGTAATTAAAAATACTGGTTGCTTAGAATGGAATAGGATGCTGCGTTGCGGCAGGAGGTTTTCTTTTCAATTGCCTTTCGCCCGTTGTCCGTCACCCGTCGTCTGTCGTCCGTCGTCCGTCACCCGTCACCCGTCGTCTGTCGTCCTTCACCCGTGGTCCACTTTGTTGTTTTTTTGTGCACGCTACTTGTCCCGCTGTTCGCTTTGTTCTATATTCGCCCCTTATGTGGCGTAAGCTAAGTATACTTTGGGCAGCTTTGAGTTTGCTGGTGGCAGCATCGGTGGTGAATGGGGTTCAGCCTGATCAAACCAAATTGCCAGTAGAAAAAGCGGCCCCTGCCGCTGATGACCAGCAACCGCAGCAGGAGCTGAAAGGCTTGCAATTGCTTCCGCAGCAGCATGGACAAGTTTCGCTACGCGTACTTTTGCCCGCTATGCCTATTTGGAGCGTTTTTGCCGACGAAGACCGGGAAATAGAAGTGCCACGGAGCAGTATGCCCGATGCGCTTATTGAGGCACAGCAGTTGCTTTTTACGCACATTATACCCTCTTTAGCTCCGTGAGGACTTCCTTTTAGGTTACAGCCGCGCTTCCAGGCCTTCTGTGGAAGCATATTTCGTATTTTATTAACCAAATCATAAATCAAACAACATGAAAAGTAAAGGATTGGTCCGTTCACTCGTGATCGCCTTCGCGCTGGTATGTATTTATCAGCTCAGCTTTACCCTGGTTTCGAGCCGGGTTGAAAGCAAGGCCCGTAAATTTGCCGGTGGTGATCCGGTGAAAGAAAAAGCCTATTTGGATTCGATTTCCGATCAAAAGGTGTATAACCTATTGGTGAAGTCGTTCACCTACCAGCAAGTGAAAGAGCAACAATTGAATTTGGGTCTCGACTTGCAAGGCGGTATGAACGTGGTGATGGAAGTATCGGTTTCTGATGTAGTACGTGCGCTGAGCAATTACAGCAAAGACGCTTCTTTCAACAAAGCCATTGAGATGGCCGTCGAGCGTCAGCGTAGCAGTCAGCTCGATTTTGTGACCCTGTTTGAACAAGCCTACAATGAGGTGGATCCCAATGGAAAATTGGCTGCCATTTTTGCCACCCGCGAAAACCAGGGCAAAATCGACTACAACAGTTCGAATGCCCAGGTAATTGAGATGGTGCGCCAGGAGTCGGAGGGTGCCATCGACCGTTCGTTCAATATTTTGCGTACGCGTATCGACAAATTCGGAGTGACTTCTCCGAATATTCAGCGTCAGCAAGGAACTGGTCGTATTATCATCGAATTGCCTGGTGTTGATAAGCCCGAGCGGGTACGTCGCCTCTTGCAAGGAACGGCCAAACTAGAGTTTTGGGAAACCTACGAAAGCGGTGAGGTAATTGAGCGCATTTTTGAGATCAACAAAATGTTGGCCGATAAGGAGAAGCTCGAAAAAGCGGGAACTGCCAAAGAAACGCTTACCAAGGCGGATACAGCTGCCAAGTCTGAGGTTTCGGCTGATAATGATTTGATGCAGAAGTTAGCGGCTGCCGACACGGCTTCGGCTGCTGCGGGTGATAGCGGACAGTTGAGCGACGCTCAAGCCCGTTTAGAAAATCCGTTGTTTAGCTTATTGATGCCAGCTATTTTCCAAGGTGAAGATGGTCAAACACGCGCTATGAAAGGTCCGGTTGTAGGTACTGCCAGCGCGAAAGACACCGCCAAGGTGAATAAAATCATGGCCATGGATGAGGCCCGTGCTTTGTTACCCCGCAACCTAAAGCTGTTGTGGACGGTAAAAGGTCGTGGCGACGGTAACAAGTTCTTTGACCTGGTTGCCATCAAAACCCGCAGTAACGATGAGCGTGCTCCTTTGGAAGGTGACGTAATTACCGATGCCCGTGAAACCATCGACAATTTTGGTCAGGTAGAAGTAAGCATGACCATGAATGCCGAAGGTGCCAAAATTTGGCGTCGACTCACTGCCGACAACATCAGCAGGAGCATTGCCATTGTATTGGACGATTATGTGTATTCATACCCCAATGTGAACCAGGAAATCAGCGGCGGTATGTCGTCGATCAGTGGTGGATTTAGCACCGAAGAAGCCAAAGACTTGGCCAACATTTTGAAGGCCGGTAAATTACCCGCTCCTGCACGCATTGTAGAAGAAGCCATTGTAGGTCCGAGCTTGGGTGCCGAAGCCATCAATGCCGGTTTGATTTCTGTAATCGGTGGTTTGTTGCTCGTATTGGTGTTTATGGTCGCGTATTACGCCAAGGCAGGCATTGTGGCCAATGTGGCTTTGTTTGCCAACATCTTCTTCATTTTTGGGGTATTGGCTTCCTTGCAAGCGGTACTTACTTTGCCAGGCATTGCCGGTATTGTACTCACCATTGGTATGGCGGTAGATGCCAACGTGCTTATTTTTGAACGTATACGTGAAGAAATGGAGCGTGGCAAGAGTATGCGCCAAGCCATTTCCGATGGTTTCAAAAACTCGCTTTCGTCGATCATCGACGCCAACGTAACCACCCTGTTGACTGGTATCATTCTGTATTCGTTTGGTACAGGCCCCATCCGTGGTTTTGCAACTACCTTGATTGTGGGTATTCTCACCTCGCTGTTCTGCGCGCTGTTCATTACTCGACTACTCATTGAGTGGTATATGAACAAGGACAAGGAAGTGAATTTTGGCACCAAGTGGAGCATGGGGGTATTCAGCAACTTGAATATCGACTTTTTGAGCAAGCGTAAAATGTGGTATGGCATTTCGGGTGCAGTGATTGTGGCCGGCATGATTAGCATGTTCACTCAAGGATTTAATTTGGGTGTAGACTTCAAAGGGGGTCGTTCTTATGTGGTTTCTTTTGAAGAAGGCAAACGTGCTACCGATTTGCGTTCTGCTTTGTCGGGTGCTTTCGGCAGCTCGCCTGAAGTAAAAACGTTCGGTAGCGATACCAAGTTTAAGATCACCACCTCTTACAAGATCAACGAAGAAGGCGATGAAGTAGATGCTCTGGTGGAGCAGAAGTTGTATGAAGGTTTATCGACCATTATGACCAATAAGGTGGACTTTGAAACCTTCAAGGCTGAGCGCATTTTGAGTTCGCAAAAGGTGGGGCCGACCATTGCCGACGACATCAAAGCATCGGCTATCATGTCCATTATTTTTTCGCTGGTGGTTATATCCATTTACATTCTGATTCGTTTCCGCAAGGCGAATTACGCCATAGGTGCCGCTGTTGCTTTGTTGCACGACGTATTGTTTGTATTGTCGATTTTCACGCTCACTTGGAAATTCATGCCATTCAGCATGGAAATAGATCAGGCATTTATTGCTGCTATTTTGACCATTGTGGGTTATTCTATCAACGATACCGTGGTTGTATTCGACCGCTTGCGTGAATACTTAAACTTGCATCATGGCAAAGACAGCAAAGAAGTAATTAACAATGCTGTAAATAGCACCTTCAGTCGTACCATCATCACAGCCCTAACTACCATTTTGGTTGTGTTTGTGCTGTTCTTGTTTGGTGGCGAAGTAATCAAGGGCTTTACTTTTGCCTTATTGATTGGGTTGTTCGTAGGAACTTATTCTTCCATCTTTATCGCCTCGGCCATTGTACTGGATACGGCGAAGTGGTTCGAAAGCAAGAAGTCTGTAAAGGGCTGATTGACGAATTGATTTAGACAAAGGGTCGTTGTTGAAAGACAGCGGCCCTTTTTTATTCACGGGTACTACGATGCGTTTGGTGCGGATTTGCTATTGCCTGCTTATTTGCGGAAGATGAAGTAAACAGCCAGGATGAGGAAGCCGAAACCAACCCAGTGGTTCCAACGAAACGATTCGGATTTGAAAAGGAGGGTGGTGAAGATGACAAATACCACCAGGGTGATGACTTCTTGAAGCACTTTGAGTTCCACCAACGAAAACGGACCTCCATTTTCTTTGAAGCCGATGCGGTTGGCGGGCACTTGGAAAAAGTACTCGAACAAAGCAATGCCCCAGCTGATGAAAATGATGGCAATCAGTCCCAGGTTTTGAAACCATTTCATCTCGTGAAATTTGAGGTGGCCGTACCACGCAAAAGTCATGAAGATGTTCGAAAGAACGAGGAGGCCGATGGTGGTTAGGGCTTTCATAGGGATTAAAACACGGTGGACACGGAGGACACGGAGAGTTTTTTATTCTACGTACAACATCAATCCCTTCAAGTACTCACCTTCGGGGTGGTAGATGTTGATGGGGTGGTCGTCGGCCTGGGAAAGCTGGCGCAGGATGCGCACTTCGCGGCCTGCGTCTACCGCGGCACCGAAAACGATTTTGCGGAAGAGGTCGGGCGTGATGTTTTGCGAGCAACTGTAGGTGAAGAGCAAGCCTCCGGGTGCTATTTTTTTCATGGCCACCATGTTCAGCTCTTTGTAGCCGCGGGCGGCATTGTTCACGGCCTTGGCGCTTTTGGCAAAGGCAGGTGGATCGAGTACGATGAGGTCGTACACTTCTTCGGTTTGCTTGAGGTAATCGAAACAATCGGCCGACACGCCCAGGTGTTTGGCGCCGGGAAAGTTGAGTTCCACCAGATCGTTGGCGCGGGCAATAGCGTCTTTGGAGATGTCTACCGAATGCACTTCGCGTGCCCCGCCGGCCAAGGCATACAAGCTGAATCCGCCCGTATAGCTGAAGGCGTTGAGCACCTTTTTACCGGCGCTGAATTGTTGAGTAAGCAATCGATTTTCGCGCTGGTCGATGAAAAAGCCGGTTTTTTGTCCGGTTTCTACGTTAATATCGAACATCAAACCGTGTTCCTGCACGCGGACCGGCATGGGACAGGGCTCGGTGCGCCAGCCTTTGGGTAGCTGCACCGCCTCGAGAAAGCCTGAGTTTTCTTTTTGTTTGAGGTAGATGTGCTTAAAGCCGGCTTCCAACAAAGCTGCTTCGAGCATCGGGTAAATGTGCTCGGTACCTTTGATGAGCACCTGGGCTACTACCACCGGACCGTACACATCGGCGATGATGCCGGGCAGAAAATCGCCCTCGGCATGCAGCAAACGGTAGCAAGTGGTGGTTTTGGGGTCGATGAGTTGGTGACGGAGATGTAAGGCACGTTCAATTTTCCCCTGCCAAAAAGCCGCATCAAATCCGGCTGCCGGTGCTTCGCCAAAATGAAAAATGCGGCAGGTAATCTGGCTTTTGGGCGAATAAAATCCATAGCCCAGCAGTTGGCCGTTGTTGGTGACCACGGCTATCACATCGCCATTTTCGGCATCGGGATAGGTTTTGATGGCGCCACTGAACACCCAGGGGTGGCGGTTGACAACAGAGCGGTCGCGGCCGCTTTTGAGGATGAGTTGAGCGAACATGGGGCAAAGATAGGAAAGTGGGGGGCACTAGCGTGCCTGTGGATGCCCTATCGGGCTGTTAACGTACCGCAGGTGCGGTACTGGGGATGCGCTGACGCGCTGGTGATGTACCGCAGGTGCGGTACTGTGGGTGCCCTGCGGGCTGTTAACGTACCGCTGGTGCGGTACTGTGGGTGCCCTGCGGGCTGTTAACGTACCGCTGGTGCGGTACTGGTGATGCGCTGACGCGCTGGTGATGGCCTGCGGCCTGTTGTTCAAGCTGTCGTCTCGGGTAATGAATTGGAGCTGTGGGCCTGATGATGGCACATACGAGCTCATTTTGAATTTGTCATTTTATGGGTAAAGTCCCCATTATGTTAGGCGTGAAAAGCAATAAATATTAACAACGATATTGTTTTTGCTAATTGCATTGTTAATTCGCATAGATGAATCGACTAATAATTATTGGCAATGGCTTTGATCTTGCACATGGACTCAGAACCAGTTATTCTGATTTTACATTATCTGTGGTCCGCAATGCTTTAGAGCAATTTGATACATATGGTACGCATAATTCTGATTCCATCACGATTCAATACCATAAAGGATATCACGATGGATTTAACAAAATTCCCATACCCATTGATTTAGAAGAACCAAGCCAAACTCTTTCAATGTTAAAAAATGATAAGCGCCTTTATGTGCAAGTTGGTAAATTGCTGAACTCTGGAATATCGAATCTCAACAATCTTGGCTGGGTTGATTTCGAAAGGAATTACTACCATCAATTATTAGGTTTCAAGGTTAAAGGGAAAGAAAGCTATGATTTAACCAAAATTGAGGCGCTAAATGCTGAGTTTGGAGATTTAAAAAACAAGCTCGCTCAATATTTGCTCGATATTCAACGGTTTCGTAGCACTAAAACCATCGATGGACTAGGAGATTTATTTACAGAACCTATTAACATTAAAGGTTACCACGGTAAGCCTGACAGCATTGTATTTATGAATTTCAATTATACAAACACAGTTGAGGACTATGTGCAAAAGTGTGCGGAAACTTGTCCCACCCAAGTTACACATATGCATGGAAAGTTAGATTCGCTTGATAACCCCATTGTGTTTGGTTATGGCGATAATTTTCACGCGGAGTTTTTAAATTTAATTGAATCTGACGAAGATTGCCTGTTAGAAAATTTGAAGCCAACTAAGTACCCATTTTCAGATAGCTATCAGAATATTTTGGATTATTTAGAATTGCCTTTTGAGGTATATGTTTTTGGCCATTCACTGGGCATGTCAGATAGAGCGCTGCTCAGGGTCATTTTTGAACACCAGCGATGCAAGAAAATAAAAATATTCTATCACCAAAGACCAGATGGGACCAATGACTACGGTCAGAAGGTTTTTAATCTCACTCGCATATTTACGGATTTGACTAGGATGAACAAAATCAATACTATTTTTAAGAAATGCTCACCAATGCCGGTTCTTCAATAAGTGGCAAAACCAATATTGAGTTCGATCTTTTTTGTTAAACATAGATCCATATCGGATTTGCTAATTCCGTATTTAGTTTTTCAATTCTCGACGGAGTACGTACACCTGAACTAACTTTAACTGTTTTCTTAAACTCGACACCTCATATATTGTCTGCAAGGGGTATGAAAAATTTTATTTGGAGTTTAGTGGCCTTGATAGCCTCACTATCAGCCTGCCAACGCGAGGCAGCCATTCAGCCGGAACCGCCCGTAGAAAGGGTGCCTACCGCTTTTCAAGGGTTGAAGTCCGTTTCAATGGCTGGGGTTTCGGTAGATGTGGTCATCGACAAACCGGCTTTGCCCAAGGTAGATGTGCTGCTTCTTTTTCACGGCACAGTGATGTTCGATTCGCTGATTTTGGGGGCGGCGCAAAATACGCTGGAGGCATTCAAACGCATCACCGATCGGAGCGATGTGATGTTTGTGAGCGTGGCCTATCCCGAACAAAACTTGCTGATGGGCGACAACCTGCTGCATGCCGAAGCGGCCCTGCTGTGGGTGAAAAATGCGGCGGCAGAAGAACTGGGGGTTGAAATTGGTAAAATATTTCTGGCCGGACATTCGCAAGGCGGTTACCTGGCCGTGCGGCTCAACCATTTGTACGAAACCGATGGGGTGGTGGCCAATGCGCCGGGTCCCTTGAACTTGCTTTACCGCTGCGATTTGGAGGAAAGAGGTGCCATTCCGAGTGGCATAACCTGCACCCTCATTCGCAATACGTTCGGACCCACCACCACGCACCCTTGGGCTTACCACAGCCGTTCGTTGCTGGCTTTTACGGCCATCCAAAAATCGCCTTTGTTGTTGGTGCAGGGCATGAACGACAGTCCCATTCAAATGCAAAACTGGCCTATATTCAAGCAGCAACTGGCAGCTTGTACGGCCTGCGATTCGGTTCAATTGCTTGAAATTCCGCAAGCTGGTCACTCGGCATTGTTTGAAAGGCCAGAGGCCAAGCCGGTGTACAATGCGTTTTTGAACCGGTAGCGTTTTTTTTGGTATCATTGGCCAAATCACAAAGCTTGTTAAGGCGTTTGGCTGCAGCTGTATGGGCTTTTATTTTTGACCATGCACCCAGCTGCTCCCCTGAACCGAATCCTCTTTGCCGACACGATGGGCAATGCCCTGCGCTGTTCACGGGTGCAGACTTACCAGGGCGAGGTAGAGGTATCGGGTTTGGCCCTCAAATTCGTGACGAGAGGTTGCGAAAACTACCGGGTGAACGGGCGTGATTTTGCAGTAAACGGGGGTCGTTTTTTAGTTGCTAACCACCTGAGGTCCACCCAAGTGGAGGTGAATGGAAAGGACGAGGCGCTGGGCATCTGTGTTGATTTTTCAGCTGATTGGGTGGTGCAAATGGCTGCTTTGGCAGACATGGAGGCCGAAGCCGAGCGGTTGCTGAACCGCAGCTGGGAAACTTCGCTTTTTGAGGCAGCTAGTTTCGGTTTGCAAAACTGGTTGCAAAACGCACATACCGCGTATTTCAGTTCTAAGGCCGACGGAAAACTGGACCATGCCCGAACCATGTGGGATTTGGGCGCACAGTTGATTCCCGATTTATTGCAGTGGCAAAGGCACTTTTCAGCGACGGGTGGCAGCTGCCTGGCCACCCGCGAAGCCCGGTTGAAGGTGATTTGGCAGGCCAAAAGACTGCTCGACCAGCAGCCTCAGCACGCCTGGAAACTCGAAAGTCTGGCCAAAGAAGCGGGCATGTCGAAGTTTCACCTGCTGCGACAATTCAAGCAGGTTTTTGGCCTGCCACCGCACCAATACCTCTTGCAAAAACGCTTGCATTGGGCCAAAAGTCAGCTGTCGGGCAGCCAGGCACTGTCGGAATTGGCAATTGAAGCCGGATTTGCCGATTTGGCAGCCTTTAGCAAAGCCTTTAAAAAGCAGTTCGGCGAAAGTCCTTCGCACCTGCGTCAATTGAGCAATTTCTGACAAACGCCACAAGCCAAAGGCGGATAGTTTTGTTGCCAAATCTAATGGCATGTTTCGTAAACCGCTTCTTTTCGTTTGTTTGCTTTTTTCGTTGGTAGAACTGGCTGCCCAGCCTTTGGCGCGACAAGCCTTTTTGGGGGTTCGTTGGAAACCCGTTGATTCAGCCCTGGTAGTAGATGAGGTGGTGCCCGGTGGCACGGCTGCTGCCCAGAAATGGGTGGTAAACGATACACTTGTGGCCTTGAATGGAACGCGTGTTTCAAGTCCCGCCGACGTAGCTCAATGGATGAAAGGTCGTAAAGCAGGTGAAAGCATCACGACCACCTTTCGGCTAGGCAAAAAACGCATTGAGCGCAAAGGCAAGTTGCTGGGCAGGCCCATGGAGACCATAGACTCTGGTGAAATACTGTACCAAGAGGCCGGCTTCAGAGGCGGTAAGCTGCGGGTGATTGTTACCCATCCAAACAAAGACAATGGCTTACCTGCCATGCTTTTCATTCCCGGTTATACCTGCAGCAGCATCGACAACCTCACGCCCGACCATCCCTACAAGCGCATCATCGATGCTTACCATGCGGCGGGATTTGTGACCGTGCGTATCGAAAAAAGCGGCCTGGGCGATAGCGAAGGCACGCCAGCCTGCGAATCGCTCGATTTGTTGGGAGAGATTGAAAATTTTGAAGTGGGACTCAACCACCTCTTCCGCTTGCCTTTTGTTGATACCACCAAGGTGATCATTTATGGCCATTCGATGGGTGGCATTGTGGCACCGGCTTTGGCAGCGCGCCGACAGGTAGCGGGGGTGGTGGCTTATGGCACCCTGGCCAAATCGTGGTTTGAGTACAACCTCGAAATGCACCGCCTGCAAAGCATGTTGGGCGGCATGGACCCTGCCGAGGCCGAAGCCTATGTGCAAAACCAATACGATTTGAGCTACCGCTTTTTTGTGGGCAAAGAGCCGCTGCAAAAATTGGCTGCATTGCCGGGCAACGATTCTGTATTGCGCAACCAGTGGTCATGGGATGGGGCCGGACAAATATTCAGCCGCAATGCCGATTACTGGCGCCAAATCCAGGACATTCCCCACCTCCAAAACTGGCAAAATGCCCAGGCAAAGGTGCTGATTCAATTTGGCGAGAGCGATTTTCAAGCCTTTTCGAAAGCCGACCACGAACAAATTGTGCAGGCTGTAAATTTCAAACGACCCGGAACCGCCAAGCTCATCACTTTTGCCGAAACCGACCACTATTTCGCCAAATCGGGCAGCATGCAGCAGGCCTTCGATCTGTTTGCGGCGGGCAAAATTCGTGAACTTTTTCAGGCCTACAATCCCGAAGTAGGGCGCACGGCTGCCGAATGGAGCCGTGATGTGGTGGCCGACAAAAAAGAAGCTGCTGCCAGTGGCCGGTGGGAAAAATTGGCCACCGAGGCATACCCCGGCAAGCAAGACGATATTTGGTTCATCAACCGTGAGCAAGGTTGGTATGTAAACGGCAAAGGCAAACTGTTCAAGACGGTGGATGGCGGCAAAAGTTGGGAGCTGCTGTGGGAAAAGCCGGGTAGTTTTTTCCGTACGGTGGCCTTTATCGACGATAAAACGGGTTTTGTAGGCACTGTGGGTACCGATTATTTTCCCGGTGTGCAAGACACCATTCCCCTCTACAAAACCACCGATGGCGGTAAAAGCTGGCAAGCGGTGGCTTACAGCGGCAATTATGTGAAGGGTTTGTGTGCCATCGATATTGTGAAAGAGGCCTATATCGACCGGGGCGAAACCGCCTATCGTTACCATGTGTATGCCGTGGGCAGGGTGGGGAGTCCGGCCAATATGTTGGTGTCGCACGATGGCGGCCGTACGTTTGCTGCCCAAAACATGGCACCCCAGGCCGCCATGTTGTTCGACATCGATATGTTCGACACCCAAAACGGCATTGCCTGTGCGGCCAGTAACGCTGCCCTCGACCAGTCAAATGCCGTGATGTTGCGCACCACCGACGGGGGCAAAAGCTGGCAAGAGGTTTACCGCAGCAGCCGTCCCTATGAAACCACCTGGAAAGTATCGTTTCCCACCCGCGATATTGGCTTTGCCACCCTGCAGTCGTACAACCCTGACACCACGGTATCGCAGCAGCGCATCATCAAGACCACCGATGGCGGCAAAAGCTGGCAGGAATTGTCTTTGGTGAACAACCACCGAGCGCGGCCCTTTGGCGTGGGTTTCATCGATGCCCAGCATGGCTATGTGGGCACCCTCACCTCAGGCTACCGTACCTTGGATGGCGGCCAAAGTTGGGAGGCCGTTGATATGGGGCGCGCCACCAACAAAATCCGCTTTTACCGCGATGCGCAAGGGCTTTTTGGCTACGGCATTGGGGTAAGTGTGCTGCGGTTTGAGCCAAATTAGCGCTGCATTCAAACGAAACGCAGGCACGCTTGTTTCCAAATTATGCCCGTTGAACTTACACCTGCTCAAACCGACCGCATCATAGAAATGGCCTGGGAAGACCGCACGCCTTTCGATGCCATTTTTGCGCAATTCGGTTTGCGCGAGCAGGAGGTGATTGCCCTCATGCGGCGCGAGTTGAAGACTTCGAGTTTCAAGCTGTGGCGCGAGCGGGCCAAAAAGGTATCGCACAAACATGCCAAAAAGCAGCCGGCGGGCATGGACCGTTTTAAGTGCGATTTGCAACGTCCGATTACTTTCAATAAAATCAGCAAGCGGTAGTTCGTTTTATGCAGTTCATAGTTTAGGCTGGCTCTAATTTATTTTCTGTTCAATAGCTAGTAAGCAAGAAAAATCTTGATTGACAAGATGCATCTCGGTTTAGGCTGAATTTCAAGAAAAAAAGCCATGAGATTATTGACCTTTTTTGATGAATTCGGTAGTGATGGACCTTGCAAGCTTCATTTTAAAGCGATGAGAGACAAGCAGGGAATCATTTGAAACAGGTGTCAATGCGAAAAGCATTACTGCCTCCAAAATCAATGGAAGTTCCAGTGCGCCTCGTGCAACCACAGAAAGAGCTTGAAAAAGGGGACCATGATGGAGCACTCAATGTTGAAGTTCAGAACCTGGTATGCTATTGTGACGCTCACGACAGCTACCAAAAAAGGGTTTCCTGCTTCAGAAATCCAGCTGCAGCAGGGCAAAAAGAGCTATGAGCACATTTGGAGAGCCATGCATAAACTTCGTGCAGCCATGGGGCAGCGTGATGATTTGTATGTTCTGGAAGACATGATTGAGCTTGTTGACGCATTTTTCGAAACAGAAACTTCTGAAAGCCATAAGAAATCGCTCAAATGAGGCCGAGGAAGTAGGAAGCAAACCAAAGCGCTGGTTGCAGTGGAATCCACCCCGCTAGAGGATATCAGTATAGGCCTACAAATCTCAAGCTGCCGATTTTTCAAGATGAAAGTTTATGATTCCTTTATGGCCGAAGCTAACGACGATATTATAACGGCAATTATAGGTGAAAACGCAGTTGTAACCATCGATAAAAACACCTCTTACGTAAACATCAGCAATTACGTGGAGGTAAATGTCACTGAAAAATCCACCAAAGAAACTACCAAAAACGCTCTCAAATGGGCCTACATAGCCATTTGCAATGCAAAAAGGTCGTTTTTAGGCATCTATCACAAAATCAAGGCAAAGTACTTACAAGCCTATTTAGACGAGTTTAATTGCAAGCTGAACCGAAGGTATTTTGGAGAAAACCTATTCCAAAGGCATGTAATCGCAGTTTCTAGCTCTTACTTGCCATCATGCGGATAAACGGAAAATAAATTCGTGTATTTAATAAACATTATGTGTATATTGCAATTGTTATTTAATTAGAACCGTGATGCAAAAAGTTCCACTTAATCAAGAAGGTCTGAATCAAAAAATTTCATACATCAAGAACCTTCCTCTCGAAGAGTATTTTTCAGAACTCCACAATCTGCAGCATCATACAAAGCAATGGTGCATAGAAAACTTTGACCTAACAAACGAGCAGATTAGCGCAATAATGGGTGCGCCAGAGGCATTATTCAGTTTAATTGGATTAAATTCTAGAATTGCTATTGAATTTAATCATGACCTTGAGTTAGAGAATGTTGAAGATAATCCTAATTATTTATTGCCCGATTGTAAATTGAAAGTAAAAGGTGGGGGTACTTACACTCCAAGTACTGGGGATTGGAGTGGGAAATTTACCATTTCAATTGGGTTGCCATGAAATCTCTTTGTGCTTTTTTTTTGATTTTATTATTTTTTGTTTCTATCTGTGACGGTCAAAAGGAACCAGAAAAAATAAATAAGTTACTTCAGTTCGGCAAATTGAGCAACGACTCTTCAAGTTTGGCTTGTTTGCCAATCACCTACCAACGCACTGATTTGCCTTTTGTAGAAGTGACCATACATGGAAAGCCTTTCCTCTTTTTATTCGATACAGGGGCAACTTTGAGTATGTTATCGAAAGAAATTGCGGCAAGTATGAAAGTAGTGGCCACGGCACCCATAGAGGATGTTACTGGAAAAAAAAACAAGAAAGATTTGGTGTTGGCTTCCATGAACTTGGGCGACATGGTATTTAAGGATGTACTTTGCGTGGTAAGTGAAACCAATTGGCTTTCAGAGAAGGCTTGTGTCAAAATCGATGGCATTATAGGGGCTAACCTCATTAATTTGTGCAATTGGCAAATCGATCCGGTAAATGGTCAATTATGTTTAAGTAAAACGCCATTTGAGCTTGTACCTACGGCAATTCAACTACCTGTTTTTTACACCGGAAGTGGCTTGCCCATTTTGCAGACGGCAGTGTATGGCAAATCTTTTTATGCCTTGATGGACTTCGGATTTCAAGGTTTTTTGGAATTGAATGAGGATGTAGTATCCTCTAAAGCGCATAATGATCAATTGGTTTGGCGCGGTGTCGGAGAGCACAGCATCGGGTTTAATGCGGGTTCGGCTGGTAAAATCAGCCGTATTGTGCTAGATACAATATTCTTGGCAGGCCAGAAACACCATCAAGTTCCAGTCGTATGGTCAAACCATAAACCCATGCTCGGTGCTTCGTTTTGGAAAAGGTACGTAGTGACTTTCAACACAGGTAATGGAAGCGTCTTTACTCAAGTTGGTCAGCTGTTTCTCCAACCTATTAGCGATAGCATTTTTGCAAGCCCTCAACTGTTTCCTCTTAAATTTGGTCTGAATAAATCAGGGGAGCTGGTGGTCAAATTTGTCTGGCAAACTGAACTTACTCAATCGTTAAAGGTAGGGCAACGTATTTTGAAAATCAACAGCCAGGAGGTCAACCAACTGAATCCTGCTACCTGGTGTGCGCTTGCCGACGAGATTCAAAACACGACCCAACTTCAAGTAGTTGTTGATGTAAAGGGCAAAGCCCAAAGCTTTGTTTTCGATCGGGTGGTGCATTGAACACATAATCGAGCCATTTGCCATCATCTACGAAGGGGGGGCATAGACCATCACCAAACTTAAGTCAATGTTGTTTAGTCAAGAAAATATACGCATGGTCTTGACATTGTATGCTGCTCAAATACCCATGGCTACACCTAGGAGAAGCTAAGTGCTTAGCGCTAGCTGACGCCTCTGAAAAAGCCATTTTTTGCATATGAGCTACATCTTCAGGGCCGTCAACTCCCTGAACAGCAGTAGCATCGAAGCCTTCCTCGTCGCTTCGGTCGGGGTCCGAGCATGCTGTAATAAAGAAACTCCGTTGCTTGTTCCTGGGTTATTTCAACTATTTCATGCTTAACTCAATTACATTGTGTCAAAACTCAAAAATACATGACAAACACATTTGCTTTTGTTAGATGATTGCTGTAGCTTTATGTTATTAACCACTTTAACCTGCAACCATGAAACACCTCTTCTTATGCCTGATGCTGTGCAGCACAGTGGCCATGGCCCAAAATTTTGCGCCTGTGGGTGCCAAATGGTATTACGATTCTTCTTTGGGCGGTTCTACCCCGCGTTTTGGTGCTTATCGATTGTATGAGGTTACCAAAGACACCTTGGTGAATGGGCAAAATTGTCGCCTCATCAAACAAAGCCGGCATGCGGTGAGCGGGGTGCAAAACCTGTCCGATTTGTTGGTGTACGAAGCCAACGATACAGTTTTTTACTACCATACCACTTTACAGCGCTTTTCGCCCTTATATATTTTGAATGCCCAGGTAGGCGATACCCTTACTTTTGATGTGCCTGCTGAATTTCCGGCTTTCGATCCGACGCAAACGCATTGGCAAGCGGTGGTCGACTCCGTTGTGCCAGTGGTAATTGCGGGAGATACGGTACGCAGTTTTTATACGACCTCCTTGGTTGAAAACAATCTGAATTTTACCCCATACAGTTTCCATGGGCCCTACTTTGAAAAAATAGGAAGTACATTTTTGCTCACGCCACAGCCGTTGACCATTTTTCCTGAATGGGATGGCGGTTTGCGCTGCTATACCGATGCCAACTGGTCGGTAAACTTACAGCAAGTGGGTTGCGATTCGCTCACCGCGAGCAGTGTTGCTGAAAACGATTTGTTGCGTCAAATACGCTTTTTCCCTAATCCCGGCAACGAGCAGCTCCAAATAGAAAATAGCGGCCAAAGTACTGTGCAGTTTTACTTGCGCGATTTGCATGGCCGCTTGCTGCTGCAACTGCGACTAGAGCCAGGAAGCGAAGTACTGAACCTCTTGCCTTTTGCTGCTGGCACCTACCTTTTACAATTTGAAGGAGCCGCGTTTTTGCGAACCGAACGTTTGGTGATTGCTCGATAACGTACTTCAGGTCAAATATCTTTCTTTTGCGCATGAGTTTGGCGGTTTGCCATCAGGCTTCTCCGCTTCTGCGAAAGCTTCTGCAGTTTGAGCTGAACGTAACCTGAGTTACCGGGCTTTCTTTATTTTAGCCGGAACTTTGCTGCCATTCCTTGAATTGTAAAAAGAAAAAACATGTATTTCCAACACGTTTATGACAAGTCGTTGGCTCAGGCCAGCTATTTTATTGGTTGTCAGGCCGCCAAAGTGGCCATGGTGATTGACCCCAAGCGCGATGTAGACACCTACCTCGAAATCGCCAAGCAGAACAACATGCAAATCACCCACATTGTAGAAACGCACATCCATGCTGATTTCCTCTCAGGCTCGCGCGAATTGGCGGCCCTTACGGGTGCCGAGCTGCTGCTTTCTGATGAAGGGGGCGAAGGCTGGTTGTATGAGTTTCCGCATACCGGTCTGCGCAATGGCGATGTGTTCAAAGTGGGTAACCTCAAATTGGAGGTAATGCACACCCCGGGCCACACGCCCGAAAGCATCAGCTTTTTGCTGACCGATACGCCTGCTAGTCCCGAACCTGTGATGCTGTTCACCGGCGACTTTGTGTTTGTGGGCGATGTGGGCCGTCCCGACCTGCTCGAAGAAGCAGCCGGCATTGTGGGTACCAAGGAAGTAGGTGCCCGTCAGATGTACAGCTCGCTCAACCGATTCAATACCCTTCCCGATTATGTGCAGGTGTGGCCCGGTCACGGTGCCGGTTCTGCATGCGGCAAGGCTTTAGGTGCAGTACCCAGCACCACGGTAGGTTACGAAAAGGTGCGTAACTGGGCTTTCCAGTATGGCAACAATCCCGATGGCTTCGTAAAATACCTGCTCGAAGACCAACCCGAGCCGCCCCGCTATTTCGCCAAGATGAAGCAGTTGAACAAGGTCGACCGTCCGTTGCTTACAGAAGTTCCCCAACTCAAGCAGCTAAGCGCCCAAGATCTGGAAGCTGCCATGAAAGCAGGGGTGAAGGTTATCGACACCCGGTTGAAGCCTGAATTTGCAGCTGGGTTTATTCCAGGCAGCCTCAATATCCAGGGCAACAACGCCTTTGCTACCTGGATGGGCTGGTTCCTATCGTACGACGAGCCTTTCATCCTCATAGCCGCCGAAGACAAGCACGACGATTTGGTGCGCAAACTCATGCGCATTGGCCTCGACAACATCCACGGCTATGTGCCTTCGGTGAAAGTTTGGGAAGAGCTAGGTCACAGTCTCCAAAAAGCCGATAACATCGACCTCGATACCTTCAAACAGGAAGTAGCTGCCGGCACCCCGGTGGTTGATTTGCGCGGAGCGGCTGAATTCAAGTCGGGCCACGTAGAAGGCGCCATCAATGTCTTCATCGGCAAAATCGAAAGCCAGCTCGATCAAATCGACCGCAACCAGAAGGTGGTGATTCACTGTCAGGCCGGCGACCGCAGTTCGATTGGCTATTCGGTGCTGGTGAAGCACGGATACACCAACATCCGCAACTACAGCGGCGGCATGAGCGAGTGGATCAACAAAGGAAATCCGGTGGTTACTGGCGCTTGAGCTTTAGAGGCATAATTACAGCAATCGGCCATCAGCTTTAAAGTTGATGGCCGCATTTGTTTTTCCCCCTTTGCAATTGCTATCTTGTAGGGCAGATGAACACCGCAATTCAAGCATACGCTTCCAATTTTTCAGACGAAGATCAGGCCATTTGCAGCCATTTGATGACAGTATTTAATCGCTTTTTACCCGAGGCCGAATCGAAAATCTGGCATGGGCATCCGGTTTGGTTTTTAGATGGCAATCCCGTTGTGGGTTATAGTCGTTTGAAAGCGGGCATCAGGGTGCTCTTTTGGAGTGGACAATCATTTGATACGCCCGGCTTAGCACCTGAAGGCAAATTCAAAGCGTCCGAAGTTCGGATGGCTGAATTTGAAGTAGCGCAGAGCTTACCTTGGGAAAAATGGCTGGCCGAAGCCCACGAAAAGCAGTGGGATTACAAAAATATTGTGAAACGCAAAGGGCAGTTGCTGCCGTTGGGAACATGGCACGTTTGATTTGGCTCAGCTTGTTCTTGGGCTTTTGGTCAACGGTTTTGCAGGCGCAAGACAGTCTGCATGTGGGGGTTTCCACCAATATCAGGGCATTGTCGGTACCACAGGCCCACGATTGGTGGTTTGGCGGCAGCAAAGGTTGGTTAGGTCATAGCACCGATGCTGGTAAAAGCTGGCTTTTGCGTCAGCCTTTGGGCGATAAAGTCGATTTCAGAAGTCTACATGCCTTTAATGCGCAGGAAGCAGTTGCTGCGGTAGCCGGACAGCCTGCCGCTATTTTACGTACCTCCGATGGTGGATTATCCTGGCAAGAGGTCTTCAGGCATGCTGATTCCACCGCCTTTTTCGACGGTTTTGCTTTTTGGAATGCAAGCGAGGGGGTGCTGTTTGGCGACCCTTTGCCCGATGGGCGGTTGTTGCTGTTGCATACCAGCGATGGAGGTAAATCGTGGCAAGCCGCTCCCGATAGCTCACGGCCACTTTTTGCGCTGGGCGAAGCTGCCTTTGCAGCCAGTAGCACCGCTTTGCAATGTGTAGGAGACAGTACCCTGGCTTTGGTAAGTGGGGGAGCGGTGAGCAGGTTGTGGTACAGCAGAAATCGCGGTCGTACTTGGGAGTTCATGGCAGGCAACAAACCCAATCCAGCACTTTATGGTGAACATGCACTTTTCCCCGATAGCTTGCCGCCTGAAAAAGCACGACTCTATTATGGCGCCGCCAGCAGGGGTGGTTTTTCGTTGGCGCTAACCCCCGATAGCATGTGGGTAGTGGTTGGTGGCGATTACCTGAACGAATCGCACGCACAAGGCCATTTGGCCATGTTTGCCTACAGCCAATGGTGGTCGGCACGGGTGCCCACCCGCGGCTACCGTGAATGTGTGCTCATTTTAGATACCCTAACTTGGTTGGCTGTGGGCCCTTCGGGTAGTGATGTAAGTTGGGATGGCGGCTTAACCTGGCAAGCCTTGCACGAGGGAAAGGGCATGCATGTAGCCAAGAAAGATGGCGCTGGTGGTGTGTTGATGGCCGGCAGGGCAGGGACGCTTTGGCATCTTAAGAAAGTAGCCCCGCCTTCCCACAAATTATGGACACCTCAAACCAAAATGGGCAGAGCCGTTTACAACAACCAAATGGGGCCGCTTGAAAAGCAGCTGGTGCGAACCATGCGTAAATATGGCAAGGCAAAGTCCTTCGATGATCGAAAATCGTTTCGAACGGCCAACCAAAAAATGGTTGATTTGCTGAAAACTACCGAAGGCATAGCCCATGTTTGGGTAGATAGTTGTTCCACCTATTTGGCCATCTATCCGGGTTTCGGAAATGTAAGCTTCAGGGCAAATACCCAGGATGGGCCTAAAATTTATACTTTTTCGTACCGCACAGGCAAGGTATATCGCTACGGTTATTGGCGGCATTGGGTGGGCTTGCCCACGTCTCGCGAACGTCTTTCGTCCCCTTCATTTAACTATACTCCCTTGGAGGAGCGGTTTAACCATATGGAATGCGAGTGGGGGCATTGAAAATGTCGGCCAAATGCACCTATATGGCGCTTTTCAGTAGCCCATCTGTTATCTTTATGCTCCATGGCTGAAACGCTTTCGCTCGAACAACTAGCTGCATTTGACAATCTTGAATTTCTGGCCCGCCAGGTAGTGGAAGGGTTCATTACGGGCTTGCATAAGAGTCCGTACCACGGTTTTTCGGTAGAATTCAGCGAGCACCGTATTTATAATACCGGTGAAAGCACGCGCAATATCGACTGGAAGTTGTACGCCCGCACCGAGAAGCTTTTTGTGAAGCGTTACGAAGAAGAAACCAATTTGCGTTGTCAATTGGTGATAGACGCCTCGGGTTCGATGTATTTTCCCAATGAGCGCCAGAGTAAATTGCGTTTTTCGGTGTATGCTGCCGCTGCCTTGCTGCATCTGTTTAAAAAACAGCGCGATGCAGTAGGACTGTCGGTTTTTGCCCAGGACTTAGATGTGCATTTAAAGGCCCGCAGCAGTGCTGCCCATCACCAGCTGCTTTTGGCCGAATTGGAAAAATTGCTCCAAAGCAAAACGCGTGAGCGGGGCACGAGGGCCATCAATGCCTTGCATGAAATTGCTGAAACGGCACATCCACGCTCTTTGGTGGTGGTTTTTAGCGATATGTTTGAACCCGGCAGTCATGCCGATGCTTTGTTTGCGGCCTTACAGCATTTGCGGCATAACAAGCACGAAGTATTGCTATTTCATGTGCTCCATGGTCCGCAAGAAATGGAGCTCGCTTACGAAAATCGGCCCCATGTTTTTGTGGATATGGAAACTGGACAAGAACTAAAAATCAATCCAACAAGCATTCAACAAGCTTATCGCGAGCGCATTGGGCAGTTCAGGCAGGAGTTGTTGTTGAAATGCGGTCAGTACCGCATCGATTTTGTAGAAGCTGATGTAAATGAGGGCTTCAACCAGGTGTTGCAGCAGTATTTAATGAAACGCAGCCGGTTGGTTTAAGCCTAAATTTGTTGAACGGGCTGGCTGTACTCTCCTTCGTCCTCATCGGAAACGGGCTCAGTATCGGCTTCTTTGCATTTGCGCCATCGGTTTTTAATGCGGATGGCCTGTACGCCCAAAGCTTTGGTTTGCGCCACCAATCTGATGTTTAAGCTACGCAGTGCTTTGGTTTCAAATCCAAACCTGCTGCCGTCGCTATTGATGATTTCGCCTTTTAGAATGCGCAGTTCGCCGTTGCAATAGCCGGTTTCTTCAAATCGAAGCAAAATGCCCCGTTTTCCCAATTTTTGGATGAGGGTGTGGAGCTCATCAGGTGAAAAAGCGGAGGTGATTTGCAGGTCGATGAATTCGGATGCCTTTTCTTGGGCATGCACGTTAGCAGTTGGCAGCACTCCAACAAACAATCCGAAACAGAATATGGCGACCCATTTACGCATACACGAAAGTAAACAGCGAAACCACAAAAACGTTGGTTCGGGGACTAAAATTATACCTTTTGATAATCGCGGTAACCAAATATGCGGCTTCCTACCCGAACGAGGGTGGCACCGTGCTGCAAGGCCAAGGGGTAGTCGGCCGACATCCCCATGCTCAGCTCACAAAAGTGGGCATCTTCACCGAAGTATTTTTGCTTTAATTCATCGAAAAGGGCTTGAAGCGTTGCAAACTCCTGATGCAAAATGGTTTCGTTCTCGGTATTGGTGGCAATGGTCATGAGTCCACAAATGCGTGCGTGGGTGTAACTTTTCCAGCTCCCGGTTTCCAACCACGCACGCAAAGCAGGCTCAGTAAGGCCAAATTTGCTGTCTTCACGTGCCAGATGCACTTGCAGCAGGCAGTTGATGATACGGTTGTTTTTTAGGCCTTCTTTGTGGATGGTTTGAAGTAGCTTTTCGCTGTCTACTGCATGGATGAGGTGCACAAAGGGGGCGATGTATTTTGCCTTATTGCTTTGCAGGTGGCCAATGAAGTGCCATTCGATGTCTTTGGGCAGCTTTTCATACTTGTCTACCAGTTCCTGTGCTGTAGATTCACCAAAAATCCGTTGTCCTGCTGCGTAAGCCTGTTCAATGGCGCTGGCCGGATGGGTTTTGCTCACAGCAACCAATCGGGCTGCCGAAGCATTTAATTCCATATTCAGTGCTGCTAGTTCGCTTTTAATGCTCATTACCGTATTTTTGAAAGCTCATGACCCAACAATCAAAATTACTGCTTTGTGTGCTGCTTTTTGGATTTTTTACTTCCTGTAAAGAGCCAAAAGCGTTGAAGAACTACAACGCGTCTATTGTGCCTTTCGATAGTATGACTTTGCTGATGGCGGAGGTACAGTTGATTGAAAGCCATAGAAACAGGAGTTTTCAGCAGGCAGGTCGCGATACTATGCCCTTGGCCAATGTGCGAGCCATGTACGACCAGGTGTTGATGCGTTACGGTGTAGATTACGAGCGATTCCGCAAATCGTACGACTATTATCAGCAGCAGCATCCTGCTGTGCTCGATAGTTTGTTCACAGGAGTGAACCAAAGGCTCAATGAGATGTTGACTAACAGCTATCGTTGAAAGTGTATCTCTATCCCGACAACCTCTATCAAAAGCTTGAGTTCGATCAGGTATTGCAATTGTTGGCCAACCATTGTGTAAGCCAGTCGGCACGTGAGTTGGCTTTAAACTTGCAACCCGCTTCAACTGCCGCCGCTGTGGAGCGCTTGCAATCACTTGCCTTCGAATCCTACCAGCTGCAGGCCTTTGACGGAGGCTTGCCTGATGCTCAGATTCCGCATATCTCCGCTTATTTGCGCACGGCTTTTATTGAAGGCGCGTTTCTAGATGAGGAACAGTGTTTTGAATTGCTCAAATTGCTGCAATACGTGAAGCGCTTGCTGGGTTTCTTCGATGCTCGAAAGGAGGCTTACCCCTTGATGCATGGCCTGGCAGCCGAATTCGAATTGCCCAAAGAAGCCATCTCCTCCTTGGAGCGGGTGATTGGTGCCGATGGCAAACTGCGTCCGAATGCAAGCCGGGAGCTTTCCGATATCATGGGCTCGTTGAACAAACTACAGTCTGATACTCGCAAACGGCTTGACAGCATTTACCGCAGAGCACGTGCCGAAGGATGGGTGGCCGAAACGGGCATTACCATTCGCGATGGCCGTTTGGTAATTCCCGTTTTGGCCGAACACAAACGCAAATTGCGGGGTTTTGTACACGATGCTTCGAGCACCGGTCAAACCGTTTACATTGAACCTGCCGAGGTATTGGAAGGGAACAACGAAATCCGCGACCTCGAATTGGCACAACAGCGCGAAATCAGGCGCATTTTGGTAGCATTAACCACCGAAATAAGGCCCTATTTACCCCAAATTGAAGCGGGGCATCGTTTGGCGGTGGCTTACGATTTACTACGCGCGAAAGCACTATTGGCATTGCGTTTTCCTACGGCAATCCGTCCCGAATGGCAGCATGAACGGAGCCTTTTACGTGAGGCATTCCATCCACTGCTGTATTTGCATCATAAGTCCCAGCGCAAAACAGTGTTGCCGCTTTCTGTTTCGCTCGATGGAGCTGGTCGCATTTTGGTGATCAGTGGTCCCAATGCGGGTGGCAAATCGGTTACCCTCAAAACAGTGGGCTTGATGCAGCTGATGTATCAAACAGGTTTGCTCTTGCCTGCCAAGGAGGGGACTCAAATGCGTATTTTCAGCAAGTTATTGGTTGATTTGGGCGATGAACAAAGCATTGAAAATGATTTGAGTACTTACAGCTCGCACCTCACCAATATGCGGCGTTTTTGTGAGCAGGCCAATGGCGATACTTTGTTTTTGATTGACGAGTTTGGCACGGGTACCGATCCGCATTTAGGTGGACCCATTGCCGAGGCCATTTTAGAGCGGCTCACGGCTCAGGGCAGTTACGGTGTGGTAAATACGCACTACAGCAACCTCAAGCTCTTGCCCACGCGCTTGGAGGGCTTGCAAAACGGATCGATGGGTTTCAATACCGATACCCTCGAACCGAAATATGTGCTTGAATTGGGCAAACCAGGTTCTTCCTTTGCTTTTGAAATTGCCGGCAAAATAGGTTTGCCTGTCGATGTGATTGTTGCTGCACAAAAAAAACTGGAGGCAGGAACGCAGGATGTAGAGCAGCTGTTGGTGCAACTAGAGCAAGAAAAGCAGGAGCTGGAGCGCTTGAAGTTGCTTATCGACCACAAAGACCAATTATTGAGTGAGTTGGTGGCACGTACCGAAGCCCGTGAGTTGGACCTCAAAGCCAGGAAGAAGCAAATACTAGATGCCACTCGTGAAGAGGCCAGCCGTTTGTTAGCGAAAGCCAATAAAGAGATAGAGCAAACCATCAGGCAAATTCGCGAACAAGGTGCAGAAAGGGAAGCAACCAAGGCTTTGCGCAATCAATTAGAAGGACTGAAAGAAGAGGTTGAAAAGGCTACTCAGACCGAAAAAGCAGTGCAGTTGGCAAAAATCGATTCCGATCCTTTGCGTTTAGAAGTTGGTGCGCGCGTGAAACTAAAAGACAGCGATACGCTTGGCGAAGTGATAGAGCTAGGTAAGCAGGAGGCAGTAGTGGCAGTGGGGAGCTTACGAATGACTGTGAAAGCCAGTCGTTTAGAAGTGGTATCGCGGGCCGAAGCGCGCAAGCAGGAACGCAAGGCAATGGTTTCTACCGGAAAGGTAGTGAGAGACGCGGTAGGGGATTTCAGTCCCAACCTAGATTTAAGGGGTTTTCGAGGTGTTGAAGCCTTGCAGGAACTCGATCGGTTTTTAGACAAAGCGGTCATGGCTGGCTACGACTCGCTCAGCATTTTGCACGGTAAGGGCGATGGTATCTTGCGGAAGCTAATCAGAGAACATTTACGCAAGCAACGGTTTGTTGCTTCTTTTGAAAGTGAGCACGCCGACCGCGGGGGCGATGGCATCACACTCGTGCGTTTACACTAATTTGGTAGTGTTTATTCTTGTGTTTTTCTGTTCATAACTTTGGGCAGCAGCTGGTAATTTTTGTGGCTTAATGGATTAAATTCGTTGATTGTCACTTCAAGAGCTTTCTTCAATAAAATAACAATAAAATGAAATTAAGCTGAATCAGTGTTTTCAGTGATGAAAATGTTGAATTACGCGTTTTCAGATGATTTCCTGACGCCAGGAAGATATGATTATTAAACTTAAATAACAACAAAATGATTAAAACAGAAAAAATTCAGGACCTCTTTCAAAAGTTCGAACAAATCTGTCTCGATTTTGAAGGTATTGAGTGTTGGAGTGGTCGCGAGCTTCAAAAGTTATTAGGCTATAGTAAATGGGATAATTTTGAAAAGGTGGTGTTCAAAGCCCAAGAGGCTTGTCGTCAGGCCCGAGCACAGGTGGAGGGACATTTTCGTCCTTTCACACAGCTTATTACCATGCCCAATGGTGGTCAAAGAAATGTGGATGACCTCATGCTTACGCGATATGCCTGTTATTTGATTGCACAGAATGGTGATAGCCGAAAAGAAACGATAGCCTTTGCGCAAAACTATTTTGCAATTCAAACCCGCAGAGCCGAATTGGTTGAAAAGCGGTTATTGGATTATGAGCGCTTAAAGGCCCGCGAAAAACTAACCGAAACCGAAAAGCAACTTTCCGAAATTTTGTATGAGCGTGGTGTAGATAGCCAAGGCTTTGCCATGATTCGTTCGAAAGGAGACCAAGCGCTGTTTCATTTGTCGACGGCTCAATTAAAGCGGCGATTTGAAGTACCGGAAGGCCGTCCGCTCGCCGATTTTTTGCCCACAATTAGCATCAAGGCCAAAGACCTTGCTGCGGAGATGACGGGATTGAAGGTGCAGTTGAAAGATAAAAAAGGACAAGCGTCGATTGAGGCCGAACATATAGAAAACAATGAGGCCGTTAGAGAAATGCTGACCCAACGCGGCATTTTTCCCGAACTATTACCACCAGCTGAGGATGTAAAAAGATTACAAAAACAGCTTTCCTCGGAAACAGAAAAGATGCACGCTTTGACACCAAACGAAAGCAAGCAAAAGGAAGCCTCTTGAAGCCCAATACATGGGTCTAAGTCTGAGTTCAAAGGGCAGAATATGATTGCCAATCCCTATTTTTGAGAATTAAATCAGAATTATGAACAAGGTAGTTGCCAGTGCCCAAGAAGCCATAGCAGATATTCACGATGGTGCCACATTGATGTTGGGCGGTTTCGGTTTGTGCGGAATTCCCGAAAACTGTATCAGCGCCTTGGTTCAAAAAGGAGTTAAGCAACTCACTTGCATATCTAACAATGCCGGTGTTGATGATTTTGGCATCGGATTGATGTTGCAGCAGCGCCAGGTGAAAAAGATGATTAGCAGCTATGTGGGCGAAAACGCCGAGTTCGAGCGCCAATTGCTCAGCGGAGAACTAGAGGTAGAGCTCATTCCACAAGGTACTTTGGCTACCCGATGTATGGCGGCAGGTTATGGCATGCCAGCTATTTATACGCCCGCTGGGGTAGGCACCGAAGTAGCTGACGGCAAGGAAGTACGCCACTTCAACGGCAAAGATTATTTGCTTGAATATGCCTTCGATGCCGATTTTGCTATTGTAAAAGCATGGAAGGGCGATACCCATGGCAACCTGGTTTTTAGAGCAACCTCTCGGAATTTTAATCCACTTATGGCTATGGCTGGGAAAACCACGATTGCCGAGGTGGAAGAATTGGTTCCGGCTGGAAGTTTAGACCCCAATGAGATTCACACCCCTGGCATTTATGTGCACCGCATTTTTGAAGGGAAAAATCACGAAAAGCGCATCGAGCAGCGCACCACACGTAAAGCCTAAATTGGGCCGTTTTCTTTGGCAATGAGCTCGCTCAACAGGCGGTAGGTAGCGCTGTGGGCGGGATGGTTGGCCAGTAATTCTAAATGTTTTTGTAAGGTGGCTGTATCGCCTCTTTTGGCTGGACCGGTTTGCCGCAAAAAGGGCCTCTGTTGCGAGGCAAATTGTTGCAACTGATTTTCAAGAATAGGAAGCAGTAGGCGGTGATCCAAGCCGTTGTTCTGCAGCAAGGTAAATGCCTGGTCCATCAGGTAGTTCCCAAAGTTCCCACTGATTACCGCAGCTGTGTGGTACAAATACCGCTCGTTGGCATCGGCGGCTTTCACGTTTTGAGACAAGCGTTGTCCCATATCCAACAGCACATTCAGGTCGTCAGGCCGATTGGCATCTACCAAAATGGGTACTTCACTCCAATCAACGGCGGTTTCTTTGCGGATGGCCTGGAGCGGCCAAAAGATGGCTCTACGGTTGTGTGGAATGAGCCAGTTGAGCTCGCCCGCACCCGCGCAGTGTACCACCAACGAGGCGTCATCGGCCGGAATTTCTTTCGCTAGTTCCGCAATGGCAGTGTCGCTAACCAATAGCAATTTGATAGCGGGGTGACCGCCATCATCCACATTTTCCAATACACGGGCATTGAGCCGGCGTGCGAGGGCTTGCTTATCACTGCGGTTTCTGCCCCAAACACTGCTGATGGGATAGCCTTTGTCGTGCAAGGCTTCTCCCAACTGCCAAGCCAGGTTTCCTGTGCCATAGATGGCTATATCAGGCAGTAACGTTCTCACGGGCTTCCAGGCGTTTGGCCTCGCGGTAACGGTCCATAATGGCCATGCTGAAGCCCAATACCAAAATGATGGTGCCCAACCACAATACATTGATGAAGGGAAATTTAATGGCCTTCATGATGATGTATTCTTTGGGGCCGGGAGTAGCCTCAGCAATGCTGAACTCAATGGTTTCGGCTTTGGGGTCGATTTTTACCAAGCTGATTTTTAATCCAGCCTTTTCGTTGGACGCGTCGTACCGGAATTCAGCACCGTTTTGGATGGCATATACCGGTTCGAGCTGGTGTTCGCCTTGTACATTTTTCACCCGCAGTTTGGCGGCAACAGCCACCTCGGCACCTTTTACCTTTTGGGCCATTTCTTCGCTGAGCTGCATACTCATTCCCTCAAAAATCACCAGATTTTCGGCCAACATCAGTGTATCGCCCTTGCCTTTGAGGGTAATGGTTTTGGCATCCTGCCACTTCGGACGGTCTTTGTAGGCTTCCTTATCGATGACTTGCGTAACGTGGGTATAGAGGTCGTGCCAGAGGTAATGCTTGGTATCGGGATTGGCAATCAAGCCCATTTTGGGGTTGATTTGGGCGTTGGGGTACAGGGTGAAGCTGTAGCTCGGATTGCCTTGAGCATCGAGCCGCTCGTAAAATACCTTGTAATAGTGGTTGGGCTCGGCAATAGAATCGCCCAAATAGGTCACCCTGTAATCGTTCATCACGGTGGGGTCGTTTTTCCACAAGAGCACGTTTTCGGCATTTTGTTGAGCATTGAAGTTTTCGCCATAGCTTAGGCCGCTATTGTTGAGCGAAACCACTTGTTTGTTCGCCGATGAAATAAGAACGCCTACCATCATCAAGGCAAAACCTATGTGCGCCACCGCAGCGCCGGCAGAGGAGAGTTTTTTGAATTGCTTGCGAAGTACATCGAAATTGCCGGTAAGCGAAAACCAGCTGGCAAAAAGCAACATGACGTAGGGCCAGGCATAAATTTTAAGCGGAATCATGCTGGCAATAGTGAGTACACCCGCCACTACGGTTGGCAAAATCAAAGCTTTGTAAAATACTTTGGAGTCGCTTTTTTTGTACTTGAGGTATTGCCCCAAGGTGGTGAAAGCCATGATAAGAACCGCCATGGGCAACTGCCAACGGTTATAGTGCGCAATGGGGTCGGCCGGAGGTGCCAAATTGGTACCCAGAATTTTGTTGATTACTGGAATAGAAGTGCTGGCCAATACTTGGAAGGCACTCAAGCTCAAAATCAAAGTGCCAATAAACAGCCAAAACTCACGCGAATAGGTGTTTTCGTCTTTGTCGGATTTGGGAAGGGCTTTCCAACGGTAAATCAAGAGGCCAACGCCTAAGAAGATGAAAGCGAAGAGGAAGACGAGGAGTTGTCCCGACATCCCCAAATCGGTAAATGAATGCACCGAACTTTCGCCCAGAATGCCCGAGCGGGTGAGGAAAGTAGCGTAGAGGATGAGGATAAAACTTACAATCACCAAAACAAAGGTGGTAGGCAACGAATTGCCTGTTTTTTTGAAAGCATGCATCACATGCACAGCCCCAATGAGGGTAATCCATGGCACGAGAGAGGCATTTTCAACCGGATCCCAAGCCCAATAGCCACCAAAATTCAACGATTCATAGGCCCAGGCCGCTCCCATCATGATGCCGGTACCTAGAATCATCACGGCAAAAAGCGACCAAGGCAGGGCAGGGGTGAGCCAGTTGCGGTACTCGCCTTTCACCAAACCAGCGATGGCAAAAGCAAAAGGCACAATCACGCTGGCAAAACCCAGGAACAATACAGGCGGGTGGATCACCATCCAGGGGTTCTGCAAAAGGGGATTGAGGCCGTTGCCGTCGGTTATAAAATCGAGGTAATTCGGGTTGGCAAAAATGGGCGCTTGCATGGCCTCGCGCAGGAGGATAAACGGACTGCTGCCCACTTTATAACCCAAGATATATACGCCCAAAAGCATTGAACTGAGGGCAATTTGTGCCAAACTCACCACACCCATCACCGGCGATTCCCAGTATCGGGTAGAGTACATGAGCACCACGCCAATCACAAAATGCCAGAAAGTCCATAATAAGAAGCTGCCCTCTTGTCCCTCCCAGAAAGCCGAAATGATGTATTTCACCGGCAAGGCGCGGGAAGCGTGGCTCCAGGCGTAGTGGTATTCGTACAGGTGGTTGTAAATGATGTAAAAAAGCACCATCACGATGCTGATTACCCCAATGCCGTGCGCCCAAAAGGCCATCCGACCCAATTTCCGCCAGCTGTTTGCTTCATCGCCTTTTTTAAAGGTGCCAAAAACATAGCTGATAAAAGCCAGTAAGGAGGCACAAAAGGAGAGGAGGACGGCCGCATGTCCTAAATTACCGGCCCAAAGGTTTTCGCCTACGTATTCCATATCAGCTGGTTGCTGGCCCCTTGCCGGTGGCCGTGTGCTCTTCGAATTCTTCTATTTTAATCTCATCTTCGGTATACTTCGAAGGGCACTTGGTCAATATTTTTTGCGCGGTGAATTGCTCACCTTCCATTTGACCGACGATGACCACCTGCTCCGAACGTTCGAAATCTTGCGGTTTGGTACCGTAAAACACCACTTGCTTCACGTCACCTGCATTGTCTTGCAAGTAAAATTTGAACAGATTGGCATCTTGTTCGGGATTGTACTCCATTTCCTCCACCCGCGCCAGGGTACCTACTACGTGGTATTCACGTTCGGGATTGGCTGCTGCGATTTGAAAATTTTCGTATGAACTGCTGTCGCCTACCGTGCTGATGATGGCACCAATGGCTACAGCAATAAGCAGAATCAATAGGAGATGTGTCTTCTTCATGTGCTTTCAATTGCGATGCAAAGTTCGTTAAAGAAACGATGCGGAATACGCTTTGGTTTGCGAATAATGCAGCTTGGTTGCAGGTATTTAGCAAATTTTGGGAGTGAGGGTTCAGCACATTTCCAAACCAACTTCGCTATATTCCGCCTTAAACTTTTGGCCGTTTGTGGGGTCTTGTACAGGTTAATTATGCTTATGCGCTTATTTCTTCTCCTAACATTTTTTGTAACCTGCTCATTTTCTGCTTTTTCTCAATTTTCTATCAGTGGTGAAGTGCGCGATGCAAGCGGCAAACTTCCACTGCCGGGTGTGAATGTGGTGGCCATTTCGGCCTTCGATAGCACCCGACCCATTGGCACCATCACGAATTTGGAAGGGAAATTTGAAATTAAAACAAGCCGGCCCGGTCCTTATACCATCCGTTTTAGTTTTGTAGGATATGAAAGTCGTGTGGAGCGTGTGCGCATAAATAGGGAACAAACCAACCTCCAAATGCCTGCCGTTTTGTTGAAAGACGACATCAAAACCCTGGGCGAGGTACGCATTGAAGGTGTGGAAAAAAGGGTTGAACAACGAGGCGATACTACTGAAATACGTGCCGATGCCTTTAAAGTGAATGCCGATGCCGATGCCGAACAGCTGGTACGCAAAATGCCGGGCATTACGGTGGAAAACGGACAGGTACAAGCCCAGGGCGAGCAAGTGCGTCGTGTTTTGCTGGATGGGCAGGAGTTTTTTGGCGATGATGCCACCATGGCCTTGCGCAATTTGCCTGCGGAAGTGGTTGACAGGATTCAACTCATAGACCGAATGAGCGATCAAGCCCAATTTACGGGTTTCAATGACGGAAATACCGAAAAAACGCTCAATATCATCACCAAAACCGGACTCGATAACAGTCGGTTTGGCAAGGTATACGCAGGTTATGGTACTGACAACCGCTATATGGCTGGGGGTACCGTGAACTTCTTCTCAGGCAAAAAGCGCATTACCCTGCTGGGCATGGCCAACAACATCAACCAGCAGAATTTCAGCAGCCAGGATTTGGGGGGACTCAGTTCGGCTGCAGCGGGTGGCAGGCCTGGAGGCGGTGGTCGCCCGGGTGGTGGCCGACCCGGAGGCATGGGCGGTGGCGAGTCGGCCAATTTTTTAACCGGACAACAAGGCGGCATCAGTACCACCCAGGCATTTGGATTAAATTACAGCGATAGCTGGGGTGCTAAGGGAAAAATGAGTGGCAGTTACTTTTTCAATCGGAACGACAACGGTCAACTTACCCAAACCAGCCGGCAGTTTTTTTTGAACGATGGCATAGGGCAATTGTACAACGAAAGCAGTGCTGTCAACAGTTTGGGCAACAATCACCGCTTGAATTTGCGGGTGGAGTACAATATCGACAGCAACAACAGCATCATTTTTACCCCACGCATCAGTTGGCAGGCAAGGCAAACACGCACTGCTTTCGATGGCGTGACCTCCAACCGTTTGGGTGAACTAATTAATAGTACCGATAACCGGCAAAACAATGAAACCCAAGGCTGGAATTTGAACGGTGATTTGCAATACCGCCACCGTTTTGCCAAAAAAGGACGTACCCTTTCGGCCAATGTGAATGCCGATGCGGGTAGGAACAACGGTTTTCGCGATTTGTATGCACTCAATCTCGATGGCTTGGCTTTGGCCGATAGCCTATTGGTAGATCAGGAGATCAACAGTAGAAACTATACCCAGCGATACCGGGCAGATGTAGTATTTACCGAAGCTCTTACTGACAAGAGTATGCTTGAAATCAGTTATTCGCCCCAGTTGACCCTGGGCGTTTCGGAGCAGCGCGCCAATAATTTTGATTTGCTCAGCGGACAGTACAATGTAATTGACACGGCCATATCCAATGAGTTCAACAACCAGATTTTGGCACAAGCGGCCGGATTGCGCTACCGCTACAATACCGAGAAATGGGAGTGGATGGTAGGTGCCAATTACCAGATTTCGTCGCTATTCAGTGAGCAACTCTTCCCACGCAATTTGGTGGCCGAACGCGATTTCTACAATTGGCTGCCCACGGCTATGTTCCGCTACAGTTTTACCCGTACGGCCAATATGCGTTTGTTTTACCGCACCAACATCGACTTGCCCACGCTCAGTCAGTTGCAAAATGTGGTAGACAATACCAACACCCTGCAGTTGCGGGCAGGGAACCCCGATTTAGGCAGGGCCTACACCCATCGTATTGGCATGCGCTTCAGGGATGCCAATGTAAAAAAAGGCACCTCCACTTTTGTGTTTGTGAACTTAAGTTTGGTAGATGGTCAAATTGCCAACAGCACCTTCATTGCTCCGCGCGATACGCTTCTGCCTGAGGGCATTGCCTTGGTAAGGGGTGCGCAGCTCATCAGGCCGGTGAATGTGGCCGGCGCATATAACTTCCGCACCTTTGCCACTTATGGCTTTCCGATGAAGGCCTTGAGGAGTAATTTGAATGTGAATTTGGGCTACACCTTTAATAACAGTCCCACCCTCATCAACGCCATTACCAACGAGGCCCGATCGCACAACATAAATGCGGGGCTTACAGTGGGCTCTAACATCAGCAAAGATTTGGATTTTACGGTGGGCTACAGCCTGAATTACAATGCGGTGTTTAACTCCATTCAGCCGCAATTAAACAACAACTTCTACATTCACAATGGCAATTTTAGGCTCAATTGGTTGCCAGTGCCGTTTTTGGTGGTAAGCAGCGATGTGTTGTATAGCGCTTATACCGGCCTAGAAGATGGGTTCAATCAGCAATTCACCTTGTGGAATGCCGGTTTGGGTTATCGTTTTGGCAAGGACCGAAGGGCAGAACTCAAATTATCGGTTTTCGATTTACTGAACCAAAACAACAGCATTGCGCGTAATGTCACCGAAACCTATGTGGAGGATGTGCAGACGGTGGTATTGCAGCAGTTTTGGATGATGACTTTTACTTACAATATCCGGCATTTTAGGAAGGCGTGATGGCCTGACGGCCTGGGGATGCACTTCGTGCTGTTGACGGCCTAGCGGCCTGTTGATGGCCTGAAGGCCTGGGGATGCACTTTGTGCTGTTGATGGCCTAGCGGCCTGTTGATGGCCTGAAGGCCTGGGGATGCCCCGCTGTTGCGGTGCTGGTGTTGGCCTGGCGGCCTGGGAATGCCCCGCTATCGCGGTGCTGTGGATGGCCTAGCGGCCTGGGAATGCCCCGCTGGCGCTGGGTTTCCCGCAGACTTCGCAGACGGGCGCAGAAAAGGGTCTGCGTAAATCGGCGCTTTCTGAGGGAGAATGGACAGCCGAAGGTAGGCTTATGCTTTCTACTTGGCGCCGCTTCAGCTAAGGTTTCCCGCAGACTTCGCAGACGGGCGCAGAAAAGGGTTTACGTAAATCGGCGCTTTTCGCGGGAGAATGGGCAGTCGAAGGTAGGCTTACGCCTTCTGCTTCGCGCCGCCTCCGCTAAGGTTTCCCGCAGACTTCGCAGACGGGCGCAGAAAAGGGTCTGCGTAAATCTGCGCTTTCTGCGGGAGAAACGGTCGTGGCAGGTTGGTTTACGCCATCTGCTTTGCATAGCTTCCGTTAGGGTTTCCCGCAGACTTCGCAGACGGGCGCAGAATTTCCGTCGCGTTTAACGTCGCGTTGTTGCGGTTCCCTTGGCCGTAGGCCACACCAATTTGTAATTTGCTATTTGCTATTGGGTGATTTTGAGTGAACCGCATTCCTTTTTTTGTGCCCTTCGTGTCCGTCTTCGTGCGCTTTGTGGTTAAATCCGCCACCGGATGCCAATCGCAAATCTCAAATCCGTATTGCAAATCCTCCAAAAGCCCACAAAAAAACCTCCCGAAGGAGGTTTTTTGAATGGAGTCAAAGTAGGAATCAATCGCTCTTGCGGGCGTCCCAAGCTTTTTTCGCACCGAAGCCAAGGCCGGCGGCAAGGAGCAGCGACAAGCCACCATCAATAGGTACGGCTGCCGGAGGCGGAGGGGGAGGAGGAGCTTGCGCCAAAGCAAACTGGCTAATGCTGATCAAAACCACCACCAAAAAAGCTGCGAAATATTTCGTTTTCATGTTTTACTGTTTTAATAATCCCCCAGCCGAGGCCGGGGGATGGTGTGCTTATTTAGACAAATATACGCGTTCGGTTTTGATTCCGTTGTTGGTAACAATGCAGGCGAGGTAAACACCTGCGGCTACATTCATTTCCATACGGGCGAGGTCTGCGTTTTGTGGACGGTTGAGTTCCATCACCAAGCGACCTGCTGCATCACGCACTTCGAAACGTTCTACTACGGTACCTTCGGCAAAACCTTGTACAAACAAGCTCTGACCAGCACCAAAGATGCGTACCTGCTCGGCAGTAAGGTTGTTCACCGAAGTAGCCAAACCTACACCGAAGTGAATTTCGAAACGGTTGGTGAAGCTACCGGCATTGGTAACTGCAAATCCGTAAGCCTGGTTGCGCAAATTGTGCATGCTGCCTGTGAGGTTGTCTTTCAAGAAGATGTCAACGTTGGCTGGCATGCTTTCGGTGCGATCGAGTGCGAGGCTGTAAGCACCTGCGGTAGCTACATCAAAACCAACCGGAACAATGCGGGTAGCAGTGCCACGCTCAGCCATGGCTTGGATGGCCAAATGATCGGCACCTAACAAGCTGTAGAATGCAATTTGCGTATTGCCTTTCAATTTGGTTCCATCTGCTGGATCACGCTGATCGGATGCACCACTGCTGAAGCCCAACAAAATTTGGTTGAACAAGTTGTTGCCACCAGTTAAGTTAAACCAAGCACGCTCTCCACCTAAACGGAAGTTAGCACCCGCATTGGCCGAACGCATGCTGTTGGTGAAGCTAACCGTGCTGCCACTGTTGGCCTTTACAAAGAAACCTTGTGCCAAACCGATGTTGCCATCAGGGGTAGCACCACCTGCTGTACCGGCAGTACCACCTGCAGTAGTCCAAGTAGCATAGTCACCACCACTGTTACCAAGCGTAGCTGCGGTAGGCTGACTCCAGAACCAAAGCGTGCCATCGATGTTGGTGTTACCTGCCAAGAAGCTAGTACCGCTCACCGACGAAGGGTAGGGGTTACCCACCAGGTTCCAACCTTGGCCCGAAGTACCTACTTCTGGAGATACTGCGCCGTTGTTGAAGGTACCCGTGAAGGTTACGTTGCCAGCACCAGTTGAAGAATAGCCACGACCTGCTGATAAAACACTGCTGCTGGTTAAGCCCGTATTGCTCCAAGCTTGTGTAGCGCTGTTGAACAAATACCAGTCGGTACCGCCCAAGTTGCCCAAAGTAGAAGTGCTATTGGGCGAGCTCCACATATTGTACACCAAATTGCTGGTGTTTGCGCTGTTGCGTGTAGCGCTGAAAGTACCGCTTCCGCCAATGGTAGCCGAAGCACCTTGCAACAAATGACCGCCGTTTTGTACGGTGAAGGTACCGTTGTTGGTAAGGGCACCATTTACAGTGAGTGAAATAGCATTAGGAATGGTAACCGTTGCACCGCTGTTAACTGTAATGTTGTTGATGGTAGCGCCAGCAGTTACTTCTATGGTTCCACTACCAATAACGCCATTGCCACTGCCAGCAGGAACACCTAAACTCCAGTTTGCCGCATTGGTCCAAAGACCAGTGCCGTTCCAAATATTCTGTAAGGCCGACTCATAGGCTCCAATACTTGGCGCACTTACACTTCTGGTGTTACCCAAATAGTCAACTGTGATGCCTGCCACCGGAGTTCCGGCACCAAACACTGGTGAACCTTCGAGTGGACGCATATCGGTGCTAGAAGTGAAGAGCGGATTTCCTGTGATTGAGTTGGCGTCTTTGCCTGTAGCAGTTTGCCAATCAGCCAGAGCTATCCTTGCAGCAGCACCAATAAATCCAATGGTATCGGCGCGATACAAATTGTGGTTGATAGCAGTGAACGAAGTGTCGTTGGCCACACTGTAAATGGCACGACGGGTACTGTTGGTTTGTGAGTTTACAAAGATGTTGTTTGTAATATTCAAACCAGTCACATTCACATTGCTCACGAAAAGAGCAGCAGTGATACCGTTGTTTGTTTGGTTCGTTGTCAAATTAACGGTATTGAAATGCAATCTGTAACCACCACCATTGGTTATGGTAATGCCATGACCATTGTCAAGGGCATTGGCAACGGCTGGTTCGCCGAGGCCTGTAACATCCGAAATTACATTATTGGATACTTCAACACCATTGTTGAATGAAGAACTGGATAAGGCAATACCTGCACAACCCCAAAGGCCTGTACTTGTATTTCTGATATCTGAAATAATGTTTCGGCTAATTACACTGTTTAGTTGCGTGCCTAATACTGCAATACCTGCGGCTTGGTTATCGCCTGTGCTTCTTGTAATACCGAATATAGTGTTTTCACGAACGGAAGCACCATTTTGTTGGAATATGGCAATACCGCGATTGCCTATTTTTTCAGCAAGCACTGTAGAACCTACGGTATTTCCGCTGATAACTAAGCCAGTTTCGTTTCCAGTTGGACCCACTACTGCAATACCGTTAACTGCGCGACGCAAGGTATTGTTTAAGGCATTAAAGTTGGAGTTTGCTGCTTCAGCTACACCTCCAGCGGTGCCACCGCCACTTACAAGAATTGCCGCCAAGGTTTGGAGTGTTCCATTGCCTTCAACGATACAATTGCGTACTGTGTTGTTGGTAGCACCATTGCCGGTAATACTGTTGAACCATATTGTTGAGCTTGAAGTACCAGTATTGCTATTGGCAAAACGCAGGAAACTTCCGCTGCCACCATGGCGACCATCAATTACGATGCGGTCGGCTGCATTGAAGCGCACCAAGCCACCTGCATTGGTACCAGTAATGTTGCGTAAAACAGCGTCACTAGGCACAATGCTGTAGGTATAGTTACCTGCGCCATCCTCAGCAATTTGATTTAAGAAAACTGCACCGGTTTCGGTAAGGTCGCTGGTAATTTCAATGGTGAGATTTCCAGTAGCAACCAAAGAATCGTTGAGTGCACGGAAAAGACCACCACCGTTGTTCGCTGTTAAGCTGGTAAATGTTTGGCCTACACCTACTTGAATAGTGCCAGATATAGAGTTTAGTACACGATAAGAATTAGGTGTAGTTGGCGGAGTGCTAACCGCAGGTGGGTTGGCCGTGAAACCGGTTGCACCAGCACTTGGAGTTGCACTTACATTCGGAGTGCCTAGTTCATCTTGAGCAACAATATAGTAATGCACCCTGTCATTCTGCGTTACGGTAGCATTGATGTTAAATTGGTAATTACTTCCACCGGTGTGAGTAGCTGTAGCTGCAGTGAATGGGCCCGCAGCATTGTTTACACTCCAATACAAAACTGGCAAACCAGCACCAGCTGTTGGTACGCCCGATGGGTCGGTGATGCTAGCTGTAAGATTGCGCGAGGCAGTAGAGGCAGTGTTCGCTAAGGCCGTAAACGTTACGGTTGGACCGGTCAAATCTATACCACTTTCATAGGCCCCGATTGCTGGTGTGCTTCCGCTTCTGCTGTTACCCAAAAAGTCAATGCTAATTCCTGAAACAAGGCTACCTCCCGCCAACAAAGGTGAGCCTAGTTGTGGGCGAAGATTGGTTGCACTGTTGAATAGAGGGTTTGTAGTAATTGAGTTGGCATTCTGTCCAAAAGCCGTTTGTATGTCACCTAGAGCAGCTCGGTCACTTGTGAGGTAAGCAAGTACTCCTTGAGTTCCTGACACAAAATAACTGTTGTTGTTGATTGTAGTGAATGCCGTAATCGCTGCTTGCGAATAAATGGCATAGGCCTTTGAGGCCGATCCAGATGCATTGGTGTTGGTAATTGAGTTGCTTAATGCATTGTTCCGAATATCAAGGCTAGTTACACCTGAACCGATAAAAATTGCCGCTTGCACGGTTGCTGCATCTCGCGATACATTGCCAGTTAAGTTTACTGAATTGTAGTAGAGTTTTACGTCTCCAGTAACTACCGTGTAAGTAGTACCAATACCAGTAGCTCCAACCAGAATTCCAATAACATTTGAACCAAGGTTTGTGGTGCCATAGGTTGCCCCTAAATTCCGAATAACATTATTATCAATCGTAACATTACTGGTCGCTGAAGCTGTGCCTACCACTATACCTCTTACAATAGGAAGTCCTGTTCCAGTAGAAATACCTTGAATTCTTACAATATCGTTGCGTGAAACGCGGGTATTCGAAGCACCAACTTCAATAGAAATACCAGCCAAGTGAGGCGAAGTTGATCCCGTTATATTGGTTTGTAAGTCGATAGAGTTTTCTGAAACATCCACATCTATTGCATTACCTACACGAATAGCCATGGCACCAGCAACCGTAATATTTGAAGCAGTAATACTGTTTCTAGTAATAGTAACATTGTTAAGTGCACCGCTTGATACTGCCGCTGAACCTGTAGCATAAACAGCATTTGTAACAGATGTGAAAACGTTGTCTGTTATTGTTAAATTGTCGTGATCGGCGCCTGCGGAGGCAATGGTAGTGCCAGAAGCACTAATTCCATAACTCAATGCTGCGACTGTGCCTGCGCTGATATTGGTATTTCTAATAGTAACATTGGTACATCCTTCGCCCACTCCTGTGCTACGTAGCTGAAAAACAGCTGAATTTGCTGCTGCATTGGTATTACCAAACGTGAAAAATGTGCCACTACCACTAAATCTGCCATCGAAGGTTACCCGATCAGCACCATTCAAACGAATGAGACCACCTGCAAAAGTACCGGACAAAGTACGCATGCTGGCAGCGCTCGGACGAATGGTTATGGTATATCCACCGGCACCTTCTTCGATAACTTGGTTGAGCGCATTTTGACCTGTTTCAGTGATATTGGATGTTATTTCGACGATGATATTACCGGTAACAACACTTTGGTTTAGGGTCCTAAAAAAGCCTCCTGTTGAATCAGTCAACGAAGTGTAAGTTTCGCCAGCACCCACATTGTAGGTTCCTTGAAAAGAAGGTACCACTACATAAAAGCTTGGGGTGGTGGGAGGGGTAGCTGCAGTAGGTGGACTGCTGGTGAAACTTCCTGCACCCCCACTTGGAAACGCGCTCACATTGTTAGCAGCAGCGGCATCTTGCGCCACTACGTAATACCTAATCGTATCACCAACAGCTGTTCCTGCGCCAAAGCTGAATGAATAGGTACTACCTCCGCTGTGCGTGGCGGTGACGTCAGTATAGCTGCCATTGTTTACTCTCCAAAACAATCGAGGCAAACGGAGGCCCGTAGTAGGTACGCCGCTTGGGTCGGTAATGGTTACATTCAAAGTGCGACTGCTGGTAAGGCCAGTATTAGTCAAAGCCGTGTAGCTTATGCTAGGTCCAACCAAATCCAAACCTGTCATATTGCCTTCGAAAGCGCCAATGTCTGGTGCACTTCCTGTTCCAAGATAACCAGTTTCTAAGGCACGGATAGTTCCGAAATAGTCGGTGGTAATGGCGGGTGAAGTAATTCGTAAACCACCACTTTCAATTTGGGTCGCGGTTGCTAAATCTATTTTCAGGAAGTCGCTGCTTGAACCAGTAGTACTTTGGAAAGTCACGTTTTCACTAAACGATGCTGCGTCGCGAGAAGCTACCCTGGTTTGATAGGTTGACATGTCTTGGTCGCTGTTGGTTCCATCGTAGAAAATTAGGTTTGACGGACTTGCTGAACCAGCATAAAAGGCATTGTTGTTAGAGGCACTATTGTAGTTGGCCAAGTCAACACCAGAACGCTGGTAGGCTACCGCAAAACCGGAACCAGCGGGGGTGGAGTTATTAGCCAAAACGTTGTTGCGCAAAGTGAGGCTGGCTGTGGTGGAAACGCTACTAGATGTAACAAACAAGGCTGTGGTAGCAAAGTTAGTGCCTGAAGAAGATGCTTCGAGATATACGCTGTTGTTGTAAATACCAATATTTGTAGATATTGTAGTTACAGTGATGTTTATACCCCTCACACTTGGAGCTGCAGCGCTTGCACTGGAGGCATTGGGTGCCCTTAAATCGCCAATGAGATTATTGTAAATATTGCCTGTTCCGGCCGCACCCAAGCTGGTCATGATTATACCACTTACAATTGGGGCGGCACTTGAAGTACTTTCAATGTTGTAAATTTTATTACCAAATACATTGGGCGAACTGGTAGTGTGGCTCATACCAAATACGCTTAACCCAGCACCAGTAATGGTATGGATGACATTGTTGGAACATGTTCTTGTGCCTACTGCGGTGTTAACTAAAATGCCGCCAATGGCCCCTGTACCATTGTGTGTTAAGTTGTTTATAGTGTTGTTGTTGTAGTTTTCATTTACGGGGCCGCTCAAGTTGTAAAGTCCGTATAGTGCACCAGTACCTGTGGTTTTGGTACATGTTAGGTTGTTGACTTGGTTGTTATTCATTGTGACTGTTCCAGCCGCCGTTTGAATACCGTAAATGATTGAAGCTGTGCCAGCACCATCGATTGAAATATTGCTAACCGTATTGTTGTTGGCATTTTGAACAATGCCTGCAGTTGTCGACGATATATGAATACCAATTGTAGTGCCTCCAGTGGCTCCTGACCGCGTAATGTTGTTTACGGTATTGTTGTTAGCTGTGTTGGTTGGAGCAGCTCCATTCAGCAGTATACCAGTAATGGTACCTGTGCCCGTAAGGGTTGCACCACTATAGGTTATGTTTTGTACTGTATTGTTGTTGGCATTTACTGTGGATGCTGTAGAGTTGCTGTTGATACCTCTAAATGCTCCTGAAGTAGCGGTATTGTAGCTGCCTGTAACCGTGTTGTTTGTAATGGTTACAGTGTTAGAAGCGGCAGTAGAGCCGATTCCCACATCTATGCCGTTTACTTCGTGCGTTGTGCCACCGCCATTGATGGTAACATTGTTGTTAGTAATAGTTCCGTTGGCACTGGTACCCGCTTGAGCAAAAATACCACGCAGTGTATTGGGGTGGTTTACCCCTGAGCCATTATTGTTGTTGACGGTATTGTAGGAGATATTGATGCTCCACTGGTTGTTGCCACGGATACCTGCAGCAGGTACAGCAGCACTGGTACCACCGCCATAATTGCGTACGATATTGCCTGTTCCTGATGAACTACCACCAATATCGTTGGAAAGGTCGCCCAAGAATGTAGCCGCGTTGGGTGTTGGACCTACACCCACAGTAGCAGCAAAACCGATAATGGCTATACCGTTGTTACCCCCATTGATGGTATTGGTGTAAAAGCGGTTACCCGAATTGGTACCATTGGTGGCCAAAGTGCCTCCGTTGGTTGGCGTTAGCCCGGTAGTGGCAGCGGCAAAAGTAGAATTGTAAACGCCAATTGAAACAGAACCATCCACCAAGGGTGCAGTAGCACTCGTAACGTTTACACGCTGCATATTGAAGGTGCAATTCTGGATGGTGTTGTTGTTACAACCATCACCCGCTGCTCGCTTGAACATGGCCAAACCAAATTCCATGGTTACTGTAGCGTTGGTGGTGTTCCCATCGGTAAATGTGATCCCATCAATGGTCACATGGTCGGCACCGTTCAGGATGAACATACCATCTGGTGACGCGGTAGGGCCACTGGAGGTACCCACGCCTGCATTGATGGTAACCGTTCCGGAGTTGATTAAGGTAATGGTATTGGTAGCACTCAACACCGGGTTCAGTGTTGCGCTGCCCAATACAAAACCTTTTACCGGCGCGGTTTCACTGCCTGATAGGGTGAGGGTAACCGGACCACTCATGGCAGTTACCGCATTCAAATCGGTAAGCGCTGCTGCCAAAGAGGCATACGATGCCGAAAGGTTGGGAGTGGTGTTTGTGCCGTTGGTAACGGTTACCGAGATCTGCGCTTGGGCTGTAGAAAGACCCACGCAGCAAATCAGTGCTACAAATAGCCATTGGGCTTTTCGATGCACTGTGTTCAACCAAAAACGACGTACAGATTGTACATCATTCGGATGTGCCGACGTACCAATGTTCGTCAGCGACCCAGGGAAGGGCGTCAATTTTTGATTCATATAACAGGTTTAAGCGTTTTAGGTTTCATACAGCACAAGTGGCTGACAATCACAAAGGAACGTCAACAACCCGAGCAGATTGATGCAAATCAACCCCCAATGATACATCCCGAATTTGTTATTACCAAAAAAGGGGCTGGTTAGGTTATTCATGGTGTGTACCTTGTTAAACTTGAGGCTGCGGGTATATGATTCATTTTGCCATCGAAATAGCGATTTTGGCTCCCCATAAATTTTTTTATGACTCAAAATATAAAAAAAATGGGCTAAATCTTAAAGCAGATTTAGCCCATGGGTAGGAAGTAGGGAAGGCCTATTTCTGGCGTAGGTCCCAGGCCTTTTTGGCTCCCAAACCAGCACCCGCAGCCAAGAGGATACTCAAGCCGCCATCGATAGGTACCGAAGTGGGATTCAAAGGTGGTGGCGGAGGCTGCGCCAAGGCTACCTGACTGATTACCAAGCCTGCAAAAGTGAGCAGGAGGGTAAGGAATAGGGTCTTTTTCATTTTAGTTATGTGCTTTTTGCTTCCACATTTTGCGAGCACCTAAACCTGCACCTGCTGCCAGGAGCAAACTCAAACCGCCATCAATAGGTACGGCAGCAGGAGTAGGCGGCGGAGGGGGTGGTCCCTGGGCATGTACTGCCAAAGAACTGGCCAATACCAAGGCGCAAACGAAGAGGATTTTGGTGATCGCTTTCATGTTTGTTTTTCTTTAAAATTGAACTTTGGCAGTTTTAATGCCTTGTTTGCCAACCAGCTGTACCATATAAGTACCTGCTGCCAGTTGGGGTTGCAAGCCTGCTGCCGACAATGGTACTGCGGTGTTTTGATACACCACACGCCCCGTCATGTCTACTATGCGCAGCTGTTCTGCTTGTTCCATGCCACGAATATAGAGTTTACCTTCGAAAGTATAAACTTGTACTTGGTCGAGGCTGTTTGTTGCTACCGAAGTAGCCAAGCCGTTAAAGTGCAAGCGGAAACGTCCTGTAGCATCGTTGGCTCCGGCGGTGAAGCTGATTACATCGCCGTTGGCAATTTGGGTGAAGGTACCGGTTTTGGTGTCTTCCAATTGAACGCTGGCACCCGAAAGCATGGCGCTGCTGTTGAAAGTGAAGCTGTAATTTCCTGCACCAAAGGTTTCGAGTTGCAGCGGAACCAGCACCGGCTGGGTGCCGAGTGGCGCCATGCTGTTGATGCTGTATTTTTCGCCTTGCGCATCGGTGGTATACAAATCGGGAGACGCATTGCTGAAATCGCTCACGAATTGAGCATCATAAGTTCCATCGAAGCTGGCTGTGGCTTGGTCGCGGAAACGAATCACCGTTTCGAGGCTAAACTGGTTGCTGGCTTTGGTAATGCGCACCCGCAGCAAATCGCCTTGTACGCTGGCCTGGCGGTAGTAGGCCGGATTGGCAGCTGTGCTACGTGCCGCCGCAGGGAAGGTGATTTCTGGTGAACCTGCTTGTGAACGTACTGCAAAACCTTGACCGGGCGCAATGTAACGGCTGCCATTGTTGGCAGTTACGCCATTCACATACGACCCCCAAACACCATTGCCTTCACCGGTATTGTCTTTTTCCCAAACATAAATGGCGTTATCTACCTGGGTGCGGCTTACGGCATCCCAATCGAGTACCGAAGGGAATGGATTGCCCAAATAGTGCCAGCCCTGGTTGGTGCGTGGCAAACTGATGGGGCCCACGCTGTTCAATTGGGGCTCGCCGCTGTAGGTAAGGGTGTTGGCGGCATTGGCCCACACCCCATAACCTGTTGCTACTGGCCAGGTAGCGGTGCGGTTGCTAATGCCTTCGTAGTTGTTGTTGGCTTCGTTGAAAAGAATGAGGGTATTGGTAGCCACAGGCAAAGCACTGATGGTATTGATTACGGGCGCCGTACGCAAACTGTGGGTAGTAAATCGGAAACCGTTGTTGCCTGTACCTGCCCATGGCAAAAAGCGCTCAAAATTTACATTGCCTGTGATGCTGGCATTGGTGCCACCATTGATGCGGGCGGTACTGGCAGCAGAGGTTGATTTGAGGTGCAAATTACCGCCACTGGCCAAGGTGCCATCGGTAAGGGTGAGTTCGCCGGTAAGATTGAGTTTGTTGCCTAAAGTCAAGCTGCCCGAGCTGGTGCGATTTAATGTCAGGTTGGCAAGGGTATTGGTGGTGCCGTCGGTGGTTTGATCAAAATTGAGGGTACCTACTGCACCTGTTCCGGTAATGTTCAAGGTAGCGCCATTGCTGCGAATGACCCCAGCGCCTGTGGCAGTGCCCGAAAAGGCCACCGTATTGGCACCTATATTTAAGGTACCTGCATTGCTCAAAGTACCGGCAATACTCAAGTTGCCCGTTACATTTAAAATAACGCCCGCATCGATGGTAAGGGTGGCTCCGCTGGCAATGGTTAAGTCAACCAAGGTTTGGTTGCTGCTGATGCGCAAGGTGCCCGTGGTGATATTGAAACTGGTGCTGCTGGCTACTGTATTGCCTGCGGCTTTGTTGAGGCGCAAGGTGCCCGAGTTGTTCAGGGTGCCGCTCAACGACAAATCGTCGTTGATGGTAAGGGTAGTGCTGGCATCGATGGTAAGCGTACCCGAGGCGCCAACGGTAAGGTCGTTCAATTCTTGGTTGGTGCTTACCCGTAACATGCCGCCGTTAACGCTTACATTGTTGGTGGCAGGGAGGGTGGTGCCGCCCGTGCGGTTGAGGCGAAGGGTGCCGGCTTCTACGGTTGTTGAACCACTGTAGGAGTTGGCTCCTTCGAGCGACAAAATGCCAGAACCGCTGCCAAGCTTAGTTAATGACCTGCTAGCGCCTGATAAAACAGAGGTAATGGTGATACCACCGGTTCCATTAATCATTACACCATTAGAGGTGGTATTGCCCAATGCAATTTCCATGGCACTTGATTGAGCCGCTTGTAACGTAAGCAATACAGAGCTGTTGTTTCTCACAACCACATTTTCCGTAGAGTTGACTACCACACCTGACAAGGTTAGAACGCCAGCTATGGATCCAGAACTGTTGCCAATATTCAATGCTGTAGATTAACGTGCACTTGTTACCTCAATAGCTCCAACAATCTGGTTGCTTGTACCATTATTCGTAGAGCCCCCCATGTTAATTCCAACGGTTGTTCCAGTTGGGTTCGCGCCAAATTGAGCTACCTGTGCAGCTGTAGGTACAGCACTTCCGGTCCAGTTACTACCTGTTAACCAGGCAGAACCACTTGTGCTACTCCATAAAATAGCCGTTGCATTCACCAAATTCGGTGTAGCACTGCTTTCCACACCCGAACTCCATACGCTGCCCCTGCGGGTAAATACATCCACAAAATAAGTGGTGCCATTGGTTAAGCCAGTGATGGTTTGGGGCGAGGTGCTTCCTTTATATACCACAAAGCCAGTACCATCAAAAGCGGTGGCACCACCAGTGCCGAAAGCCAGATTGGCGGTGTAGGCCGAACCATCGCCGCTGGGAGTGCCCGCAACGCTGCTGCTAGGCTTGGCCACAATCAACATTTCGTCGAAACAAACCGGATTCACCCAGCTTACGGCAATTTGACCGTTGCCCGCGGTGAGATTCAAGGAGGTTACGTTGGTTGGGGTACAAGCGATGATGGTTTTGGTGCCACTGGCGTTGGCGGTGCCCGATTTATTGCCTGTTACAAAACTGATATCGGCTGTGCTAACGGCATCTACCGACAAAGTGCTGCCAGCAGTAGCTGTTAACGGAAGATCGGCGGTAATGAAAATATAGCCCGTAGAACCATTGGAAATTACCTGGCTAGCAAAGGATGGAAAAACCTGACTGCCCGGAGCCAATCCTGTATTTTTGGTAGAAAGCAATACATCGCTGCCGGCATTAAAAGTGGCATCGGTCGAGTACCAGGCCTTGAGGTTGGTGAGGTCGGCAGCCACGTAAGTACCTGCGGTATTAATGGTAAGACCGTTGAGGGTAGCATTGGCCACGGTTACAGCCAAATCGAAACGGTAAACCGTTTGGTTGTTGCTGCCTTGCGTAAGATCGGCTGCTGAGGCTGTGGGTGAACTCAAAGCAATTTCGGGTGCAGCGGCTACGAAGGTTTGGGTACCCCCTGCATCGATGGTACCCGTAGGAGTACCTGCTGCAAAAGTGAAATTAGACGCGCCTAAGCTAGGTACACTCACCGTGCGACCAGCACCGGCAGTTGCCGAAATATCGGCAGCTATCCAAAAATAGCGATCGCCAATGGCGCAAGCCTGACTCAAACCGCTGAAAGTAACGGTACCGCCATTGGCAATAGCCCCGGCCGAAACCGTTGACAGGGGCGTACCCCCCGGGAAGGTATTGGTTGAACTGGTGTACAATTCAAAATTGGTAATGTCGCCTGCCACAAAATCGCCACCGGCCGTAAAGCTCAGGCTGTTCAAAGTAGCAGTATTGCTGGCAACGTTGACTTGGAAACGTGACAGTAAATGATTCAAATCAGACTGGTTTACATTACCAGCCCCAATTTGGGTGTTGTTGTTGAGGGTGATGGTGGGCGCTGTGGGGGGTGTGGAAGTCACGCTTAAGTCGTCGATTCCAATTCTTGGTCTGCTTCCAGTTGAACCGCCCGAACCATTGTGATAGTAAAAACGTAATTTAACTGTTGCCTGATTATTTAGTGCGGATGGAAGGGAAATACTGATAGATCCAGAACCTGCAACATTATTAGTTGCTACATATGGCAAATTAGTCCCAGTGAGTTCAGTCCAAACAGTGTTATCCGTGGAATAGTAAACACGAAGAGAACCTACTCTATTTCCTGAACTATTAAAAATCGTCAACGCATTAAAACTAAGCGTACCCGCATTTCTGGTTGAGAAATTCAAATTTAAATCTGTTGCGATTGCAGTGGAGTTGTCTGTAGCTCCAGTGGTTAGGAAAACCAATCGAGTAGAGGTAGCGGCATCTATACCAATTGCGGCTCCCGAAGCAACCACACTCAATGAACTGGTAGAGGCTGTTGTGGTTCGTGTTGCCACGGGAATTGTGCCGGTAGACAGAACAGCAACAGTGCTAAAATTGGTTGGTAAATTTGTGATTCCATTGAAGTTTTGGCTGTAGTCACCAGTTGACATGTCAAAATAGCTTTGAGCCATGATGACACTAGGAGAATGCAGCATCAATGAAAAGACGAAAAGTAATTTTCTTATCATATCTAAAAATTTTGACACAAAAGTGCGCCTTTGCGGGCGGCTTGAAAAATTTTGGAGGTTATGGTTGTGTTAAGCTTCGGTAGCCTGCTTTGGTGATAAGCTTGCGCAAGATATGTGGCTGTTTTTGAGTACACAAGCCGCTGCGGAAAAAGTGGAAAAAGTAGCTGGAAAAGTTCAAAGTTCAAGGTTCAAAGTTCAAGGTTGAGCGCAGCGAAGTCCCGAGAGCCAGAGGCGTGTGCCCCGAGAGCCAAGGGCGCGTGCCCGAGAGCCAAGGGCGATTCGGGGATTCGGGGATTTGGCGATTCGGGATTCAAGAAAGATTTGCAGCTGCGCTGCAAAGGACGACCAAGGCAAATGCGGCCCTGTCGGGGCCAACTCTGGGTAGCCCCGCGTAGCGGGGATGGGATGCGAAATCATAAAAGCTGTTGGTACCCCATTTAGCGTTTCATTGAACGCAGATGACGCGGATGGGGCTGATTAAAACGGATTTCAACAAGCGGATGCTGTTGAAATGAATCTATCGATGCCAAAACGCTAACCAAGGCAGCCCACCAATGCCCCATGCGTTAGCATATTCCCCAGCGCCTCCCCAGCACAGCATCCCCAGGCCGCAGGCCCTCCCCAGATGCGTCAGCATCATTTCCAGGCCTTCAGGCCCTCCCCAGCACAGCATCCCCAGGCCGCAGGCCATTACCAGATGCGTCAGCATCGTCTCCAGGCCGCCAGGCCCTAACCAGCGAAGCGTATCCAGGCCTTCAGGCCATCCCCAGCGCAGCATCCCCAGGCCGCAGGCCATCCCCAGATGCGTCAGCATCATTTCCACAATTCTCTTAGCAATGAACCATTTTCTTCCTCCAATCCTTATCTTCGTGTCCCCAAACCTGGGGCTGACCGGAATCGACAGCTTGAATGGAGACTCAGGTAAGCATGCCGAGTTTTGTGCGTGACCTCGTAAATCGGAACGCTCGAGCCATAACTGGCGAAAACAACTACGCACTCGCTGCGTAATTCTAGGAATTACGCTTGAGTTGTCTCCGTACCCATGGGTTTCTTAGTGGGTGCATGTGGAGGCATAATCGATAAGAAAATAGACCGAGGCAAGTTGCGGGCCGGAGTCGAGATACAAGCAACTAAGGAAGCAGTTGGTAAGCCGCCAAGCTGCTGTTTCTCGAAAACCAATGGCAGGCTAAGCATGTAGAAAGCTTCAGATCCGCTTGTCTGGACCAGGGTTCGACTCCCTGCAGCTCCACAAAACCCCGCGAAAGCGGGGTTTTTGTATTTAAAGCCGAGCTATGAGCGAGGTCCCGAGAGGCCATAGCCGATTCGGGATTCAAGGTTTAAGGTTCAAGGTGGAGCGCAGCGACATCCCGAGAGCCAAGGGCGATTCGGGATTCAAAATTCAAAATTCAAAATTCAAAAGAGGTTTGCAGCTGCGCTGCAAAGGACGACGAGAACAAATGCGGCCCTGTCGGGGCCATATCTGGGTAGCCCCGCGTAGCGTGGGTGGGAAGCGAAATCATAAAAGCTGTTGGTGCCGCATTTAGCGCGTCATAGAACGCGGATGACACGGATGGGGCCGATCAAAACGGATTTCAAAAAGCGGATGCCATGAAAGGATGCTAGCAATGCCATGATGCCAAACAGGAAGCCGCCCAATGCGCCAGCACATTCCCCAGCGCAGCGTCCCCAGGCCGCAGGCCATCACCAGCGAAGCGTTTACAGGCCTTCAGGCCGTCAACAGATGCGTCAGCATCATTTCCAGGCCGCTAGGCCATCCCCAGATGCGTAAGCATCATTTCCAGGCCGCCAGGCCGTTTCCAGATGCGCAGCATCGTCGCCAAATTGCTATCTTCGCCCCATGCAAAACATCCGCCTCGGCATCCTCCGCGAGGGCAAAGTTCCGCCCGATCACCGCGTTCCGCTTATCCCCGAACATTGTCAGGAATTGCTGCAGCAATACGGTTTTTTGGAGATTTACGTACAGCCCTCGGCCATCCGTTGTTTCCCTGAGTCGGATTACCAGCGCGCGGGTTGCATCATCGCCGAAGACCTCAGTCACTGCCATATTTTGATGGGGGTGAAGGAAGTCCCCACGGCCCTGCTTTTGCCCGATACCACCTATCTCTTCTTCTCGCATACCATCAAGCGGCAGCCTTATAACCGCAAACTGCTGCAGGAAATGCTGCGCCGCCGCATCCGCATGATCGATTACGAGCTCATTACCTTCGAAAACGGCAAAAGGGCCGTGGCATTCGGACATTTTGCCGGGGTAGTAGGCACGCACAACGGCCTGCTCACTTACGGCAAACGTACGGGCAGCTTCCAACTTAAACCTGCGCACAGTTTCCGCGATTATGCCGAAATGCGCGCCAGTTATACCGGCATTGAACTGCCTGCCATGAAAATAGTGGTGGCTGGCACGGGCAGGGTAGGTGCCGGCGCCATCGAAATGCTGAATATGGCAGGCATCCGGCGGGTGGAGAAGGAGGAGTTTTTGCAAGAAACCTTCGCTGAGCCGGTGTATACCGATTTGCGCTCGAAAGACATGTACCGCCACCGCGAGGGGGGTGCTTGGGATGGTGCCCATTTCCACGCCCATCCGGCCGAGTACGAAAGCACCTTTGCGCCTTACACCCGGGTGGCCGATTTGTTTATCAATACCATTTATTGGGATCCGAAGGCGCCCATTTTCTTCAACAAAGCCGATATGCGCGCGCCCGATTTCCGCATCCGAACCATTGCCGATGTGACTTGCGACATAGAAGGCAGCATTCCCAGCACCCTGCGCGCCAGCACCATTGCCGATCCGGTTTATGGCTACGATCCGCTTACCGAAAAGGAAACCTTGCCTTTTGCGCCGGGTTCTATTGATGTAATGGCGGTAGATAATTTGCCTTGCGAAATTCCGGTGGATGCCTCACGCGAGTTCAGCTACAATATGATGAAGCACGTGATGCACCTGCTGCTTACGGCCGACGAGCACCCCATGATTGAACGGGCCACCATTTGCCGCGAGGGCGAGTTGACGCCGGCTTTTGCTTATTTGGGGCCGGGCTACGCACATCAGTGAATTCAAGATTGAGCGAAGCGAAATCCCGAGAGCCTTAGCGCGTGCCTCGAGAGACGGGGGCGATTCGGGATTCAAGATTCAAAAGGGGTTTCGCTGCGCTCAACTGGGCAAGGTTGGCCCGCAGAAATCGCAGATAATCGCAGAAAAGAGTCCACCAGCAACACTTTCCACGGAGCTAAAATCCCAGCGAAGCTCCCGAGTCCCCAGCGCAGCATCCCCAGGCCAATAGGCCCTCCCCAGCCCAGCATCCCCAGGCCGATAGGCCATTAACAGCGCAGCGTCCCCAGGCCGATAGGCCATTAACAGCGCAGCGTCCCCAGGCCTCTGGCCATCCCCAGCGCAGCATCCCCCGGCCGATAGGCCATTAACAGCGCAGCGTCCCCAGGCCTCTGGCCATCCTCAGCGCAGCATCCCCCGGCCTCTGGCCCTCCCCAGCACAGCATCCCCAGGCCAATAGGCCATCACCAGCGCAGCATCCCCAGGCCTTTAGGCCGTTAACAGCGCAGCCTCCCCAGGCCTCTGGCCATCACCGGCGCCTCAGCGCCTCACAAACTTATCGTCTTTCCAAGGTCCATCGAGCAGCAACTTGCCCTCGGCGCTGTAAAATCGTCCATTTCCATGGCGAAGATCGTTTTTCCATTCGCCTTCGTATCGTTCGCCTGAGGCAAAGCGATAGTCGCCCGTGCCTTCGCGTTTGCCGTTTTTGTAACTGCCTTCATACACATCGCCATTGGCCCAGCGGTAGGTGCCTTGGCCGTGGCGGGTGCCTGTTCTCCATTCGCCTTCGTAAACGCCTCCACCCTCAAAGCTCCCCATGCCCAGGCCATGGGCTTTTCCAAGGTCCACTGCGCCATAATAACGCACTGCCTTGCCTTCGGCCGTTGTAAATTGCAAAAATCGGTACTTCTCCTGCAAACGCTCAATGCGCAAATAAAGCAGTTCAATTTCGTCGAGCAGGTCTTCGTTTTGCCGCTCTTGCGCAGCTAAAATGCTTCGCAGGGTGTCTAAAAAGAAGGTTTTTCCCACCAAATCGCCTTGCATTCCGCTGATTACGTTGGCTAGGCGGTTGCTGGCTCCCGACATCTGCTTGCTCAATTGGGTGAGGCTGTCTTTTTCGGCAGCAAAACTTCTTTGCTTGGCAAAATGTGCGTTGAGGCCATCATTCAGGGAAGCATATTGGCTGTCGATTTCTACCAATTGATTGAGCGCAAAAAAGGCCATATTGCTGTCGTTATTCACCCAGCCTTGCAGCAATTCGTGCAGCCAGGTTTTTTGAAATTCCGTAACTGCCAAGTCATCGCGCCCAGCTTCTATTTGGCTTTGCTTGCTGTAAAAAATGAATGCCGAAACAGCACAAACAAGCACTACCAGCAGGCGCAAGCGGTTATTCAAATCGGCGAACCATCCCATATCAATAGCCTAAGTTAATGCTTGGAATGCGGCTTTCGATGGGCCTGGCATCTAATCCGATAAAAATATTGAAGCGCAGGATGTGACTGGTTCGGTACGAAAAGCCGCTGGCTTCCTGCCCAAGGGTCCACATATGCCCCGCAAAAAAGGTGATATGCTTGTTGTACACATAGCCGAAGCCATTGTAGGTGCGGAAATCTTCGAATGGATTAAAGACGATGCTCTTACCAGCGTGCATGAATATTTCGGCGCTGGGAGAGAAATAAAAGCTGCCTGGGGCAATTTTGGGGCTGTTTAAGGGCACATAAGCGAAGAGCTTGTAACGGAAACGGTCGGTATATTCCAAAGCGGCTTCCTTGCGGTTGTCGCGCTTCCAGCGGTGCTCAAAGCGAAATTGGTGGAATACTTTCCAGCGGCCCATGCTGGGCATGGTAAACAACCATTGGTGCCAAATGCGTGGCTCCAGGGTGACTTGCTCAAAATCGGGATTGCCGGGCTGCGGACTGTAATTGAATACCAGGGTGGGACCAATCACCGCTTCGAAATAAGGGTTGAAGAAGATGTTGAGTCCGGCACGGTTGTAAAACTGTCGGGGCCTCCCATAAAACGAAGTCAATCGATCTAAATCGTTGCGGGTGCGGTAGTGGTGTTCGCCGTAATAGCCCAGTTTATCGCTGATGCGCACCTTGAGGTAGGTGCCGTACCAAATGCCTGTTTCGCGCAATTGCCTATTGGCCTGGGTGGGTATCTGCTGGTCGGCTGCCTGGGCCCGGCTTTTTGTGAACAAGCCAAATGAACACATCCATACGAGTAAAAACAGTCCTAAACGCATAAATAAATTGATTCACTGCTCCACCAAGTCAAGCAGTGCTTTTAAAATCAAAAAGCCAAATATAAACCTTGCTCAATGAAATTTGCGTGAATTATGATATAAATCGCCTCATTTTCTTAAACAGACGACGCATTTTTCAATCTCCGTTTCCAACGCCTTTCGACTTTTGGTCAATTTGAAGCATCTTCGCAATTCATTTGTGTGCCATGCAGAAAATTTTAGGCTACCTGTTCACCCCCTTGTATCTGCTTACTTTTGGCTTGAGCTTGGTGGTATTTACGCCGGTTCAATGGCTGGCTTTTAACCTTTTGGGCTACCAAGCACAGCAGCAAATGGTGTATATGATGAACTGGTGCCTCATGCGCTGCATCCATTGGGTGGGCGGCGGTGTCAACTGGCGGAAGCGCGATTTACCGCTGGGACCCAACTACATTTTTGCAGCCAACCACCAGAGCATGAACGACATTCCGGCCATGATTTGGTTCCTTCGCAAATACCGTTCGGTTTTTATTGCCAAGCAGGAGTTGAGTAAAGGGGTGCCAGGCATTTCGTACAACTACAAATGCGGCGGGGCTGTGGGCATCATCCGTAAAGACCCCGTGCAGGCCCGCGAAGCCATCGCCGGCCTCGCCCAACGATGCGCCAAGACCGGCGAGGCCATTTGCATCTTCCCCGAAGGCACCCGCTCGAGGGATGGACAGCTCAAGCCCTTTCAGGCAGGAGGTATGAAAACCATTTTGCAACACATTCCTGAAGCCGTGGTGGTACCTATTGCCATCGAAAATTCATGGAAGCTGGTGCGCTATAAATTCTGGCCCATTCCGTTTGGCATATCGCTGCGCTGGACCATGCTCGAACCCATCGCCTGCAAGGGGTTGGATGGGGAAGAGGTGACGAGGCGGGTGGAGGCGGCGATAGCGGGGCATTTGACAGCGGGGCGGCGGGGGTAACCGCAGATCCTCAGACCCCGACCAAGGCGTCGGGGGGCGCTGAGGGTTTGGAGGCCGTTGAATGGCTGCGGTGCGCTTTTGCAGCTTAAGAATCAAAGACAAGCTCATTCATTCAGTGCAAGCTGAAGCTGCACGCAGGCCGCGAGCTAGCGGAGACACAAGGGCCTGCGCTGACGCGAGTCCCAGAGCGCGCGGAGGGTTTCGGTCGCGGGTGGAGGCGGCGATTGCGGCGCATTTGCATTCGGAATTCGCCATTCGGGATTCAAAATGACCTCAGTCCGGCCAATGGCTATATCTGGGTAGCCATGTACATTCGAAAAAACACCTGCCCCTTGGGGCAATGTCATTAAGTTAATCACGAATTGCATGTTGATTTACCTCGACTGCCAGCATTTTGATGGTGCGACCCCATCGGGGTCGGTTTAATCACGTTTGCATGATGTTTCTATAAACATGGCACCCCCTCGGGGTGCTTTGATTTTGAAAACACCAAAATCACTGTCCGAATTTTACAATAATCGAGTCAGGTTTGATCCAATGACCCCGAGGGGGTCATACGTTTATAGAAAACCATGCACCAACCATTTAATACGACCCTAAAGGGGTCGCACCATGCGAATCATCGGTTTTACCGCCATTTCGGTCGTTCCAACCCTTAACTTAGTGCCATTGCCCTTGGGGGCGACATCCGGCTAGCCCCAATAGGGGCGACTTCTGGGTAGGTGCGGCAGCTGCAGGCCCCAACAACGCAAAAGCCCATACAATTATCTTGCATGGGCTTTTGCTTTGGTTCTACCACGCTTATTGTACCTTCATTTCCTTCAACAGAAAATCGGCTTTGGCTACCTTGTCAATCACAAACAGTACAAAACGAATGTCCACACCAATCGAACGGCTGTAGGCTTCATTCCAGGCAAAGTCGTTGATGGTGGCCGTATACGCCCGGTCGAAATTCACACCAATGAGCTCGCCCTTGGCATTCATTACGGGCGAACCCGAATTGCCGCCGGTGGTGTCCATATTGTAGAGCAAGCCCACGGGCACATCCTTGAGGCTGGGTTTGATGTATTTGCTCAAATCGCCCGCCTCGTAGGCCGCTACAAGCTCTTCGTTGATCTCGTAATCGCCGCTTTTTTCACCCTTGGTTACCAGGCCTTTTACCGTGGTAAAGGGTGCTTGGTAAACACCATCCTCGGGCTGATAACCACGCACATTGCCAAAGGTGAGGCGCAAGGTGCTGTTGGCATCGGGCACAAAATCACCGGGCTGCATGGCGAGTTTCATTTCTAAAAACTCGGGCAACCACTGCGAAAGGGCACCGTTGATTTTCTGGTCGCGCAGGCCCAAAAGCGACTGCAACTGCTGTAATTCGGTACTCAACATCCAGAAATCGCCTTTTTGCTTCAGGAACTTGGCTGGATTTTTATCGAATTCGGCCAACAACGCCTTCTGGTCGAACAGCTTGGTTTTGCTGAACAGCTGATTCATGAACCGGTCGATTTGGGCATCTGCAGCTTTTTTACCTACGATTTTATTTACACTGGCCAATTGTTTATCAGCTGGCCAACCGTGGGCTTGCAGCAGCATCTTGGCCATAAAATCGCGGTCGAGACTGGCATCGTAATCGCCATACGCCCGCTCCATGCCGGTGCGCAAACGTTTGAGGATTTCGGTTTGCACCGAGTCTTTTTTGTCGGCAGGCGCCATTTCCAGCGCCAAACGGGCATCGGCCATGAGTACGCCAATGCGCATGGCGGCCGAGTTGCGCAGCAGGTAGTTGAGCCACAGGTTTTGGGTGGCATCGGCTTTCATTTCGCCATACAAGCTGTCAAGTGTGGGCAATACTTTACCAAATCGCTTCTGCCTTTCGTCGTTGGCCATTACCCAATTCATCATGGCTTTTTCTTCGGCACGTTTTTGCTCCACCAAGCCAATGCGGCGCATGCCTTGCATCTTTCCCTTGTAGTTTTTGGTTACGTTGGCCAACCCTTTTCCACGCGAAGCAAGGGCAATTTCTTTGGCTTGGTCGGCTTTGCCCAGGTTTTTCATGTAATCGATCAACCAATCGAAGGTTTGGCTGGTGTAGGGCAGCAGGTAATCGCGCTGGTACTCCATGTAAGCGGCCGGATAATGGCGGAAAGTACGACCTGGATAGCCCATGATGAATACAAAATCTTCTTCCTGCACGCCATTGGGGTTCACCTTGAGGTGGTTGGCCGGTTTGAAAGGCACATTGTCTTTGCTGTAGGCGGCACCGCTGCCATCGGGCGCTACGTAAGCACGTACAAAAGCAAAATCGCCGTTGTGGCGGGGCCATACCCAGTTGTCGCTTTCGCCACCAAATTCACCAATGTTCCGCGGGGGCACATACACCATGCGGATATCCTGGATGGTTTGGTAGTGAAAGAGTACATACGACCGACCAGTAAACATTTCAGAAACTTCGTGGGTCAAATTGGGCTGCGCTTTTTTGGCCTTGGCTTCAATGGAACGCATGGCCTGACGAATGCCTGCCAAGCGGGCTGCAGGCTCCTTCACATCCTTCACCGCTGCCAGTACCTCGGCCGACACATCTTCGTAACTGGTGGTGATGCGCACGGTGAGTCCGGCCGCTGGAATTTCCAACTCACGCGTTTTGGCCAAAAAGCCCTTGCTGATGTAGTCGTTCTCTACCGAACTGGCGGCCGCAACCGCCCCAAAAGCACAGTGGTGGTTGGTGATGATAAGGCCCTCTGGCGACACAAACGAACCAGTACAGCCACCAACACGTACCAGGGCTTGCACCAGACTCACGCCTTCGGTACTGAACAATTGCTCGGGGGTGAGCTGCATGCCTTTGGCCTGCAGGTTGAGGCGCTTGAGCTCGCTCATGGGGAACATGCCCTCGTCGGGCGGACCGGCCAGCGCCACCAGGCTGCCAAGTCCCAAAAACAGGGTAAGGAAAGTCTTTTTCATCATGCTTTTCATTTATCTATTTCTCAATAATCATTTTTGAAGCTGAATACCTCATCTCTGCGATCTCCGCTGGCAAAGCGAAGCATTGTCAGCAAAAGGCTCCGATGGCTCGGCGCCGCGTGCAGTTTTTGCGTGCACTGAAAGAAAAAGCTCTTGAAATGGTGTTCGCAATTATTAATCGCACAGCAGCCATTTTATAATTACACCATCTTCTGCGCCTCTGCGGTTAACTGACGCCGGCCTTCATTCGTGTAAGTCTTAACCTGTTCACGAAGCCTAAAAGCCCCGCCGCATCCGCCACGCATTCATGCCGCCGGCCTCACCGCTACCGCTCGAGCTTACAGCCACCGCGCCAGCCTTTTTGGGAGCCATATTTGCGAGCAACACCGTAGCCAAAGCAGCCACCTCGGCCAGTTCATCGTCTTCGCTGTCGAGCATTTCGGGCTTGAAGTATTTTTCAATGAACTTGGTATCGAAATGCCCCGTGCGGAAGGCCTCGTGCTGCATCACAAAAGCGCCAAAGGGCAGGGTAGTGGCAAAGCCACGGATGTCGTACTCGGCAATGGCGCGCAGCATGCGGTCCATGGCCAGCTCGCGGGTTTCGGCGTGCACTACCAGCTTGGCAATCATGGGGTCGTAGTGGATGGGGATGTCCATGCCTTGCTCGTAGCCGTCGTCCACACGCACGCCGGTACCTTGGGGACGGATATATCTCTCCAACTTGCCGATGTCGGGCAGGAAGTTGTTGCGCGGATCTTCGGCACATACGCGCAGTTCGATGGCGTGGCCGTGGATGCGCAAATCATCCTGCTTGAACGGCAATTTTTCGCCCTCCGCCACCAAAATCTGCAAGCGCACCAAGTCCAAGCCCGTAATAAGCTCGGTAACGGGGTGTTCTACCTGCAAGCGGGTGTTCATTTCGAGGAAGTAGAAGTTGAGGGCTTCATCCACCAAAAATTCCACCGTTCCGGCACCGTAATAGCCACAGGCTTTGGCCACACGCGCGGCTGCTTCGCCCATGGCTTTCCGGATTTCGGGGGTGAGGCAGCTCGAAGGGGCTTCTTCCACCAACTTTTGGTGGCGCCGCTGGATGCTGCATTCGCGCTCGAACAGGTAAACCACGTTGCCATGCTGGTCGCCCATGATCTGTATTTCGATGTGGCGGGGCGAACCTATGTATTTTTCAATGAAAACGGCATCGTCGCCAAAGGCCGAACGGGCTTCGCTCTGGGCCAGGCGCAATTGCTCTTCAAATTCTTCGAAGGCATTTACCACGCGCATGCCCTTGCCGCCGCCACCGGCCGCTGCTTTGAGGAGCACGGGAAAGCCGATTTCGCGGGCAATTTTGGCCGCTTCCTGCACATCGCTGATGGCACCGGGCGTGCCAGGAACCATGGGGATGTGGAAGTCTTGCACGGCATGTTTGGCCGAGAGTTTATTGCCCATCAAGTCCATGCTGTGGGCAGAGGGACCTACCAAAATGAGTCCGGCTTGCTCCACTGCCCACGCAAAGCCGGCATTTTCACTCAAAAAGCCGTAACCGGGGTGAATCGCGTCTACGCCATGGCGCTTGCAAAGTTCAATGAGGTAGTCGCCACGCAGGTAACTCTGGCTGCTGGGGGGCGGACCAATGAGATAAGCCTCGTCGGCAAAAAGCACATGTGGACTCAGCCTGTCGGCTTCTGAATATACGGCAACGGTGCTGATGCCCATTTCGCGGGCGGTGCGCATCACCCTGAGGGCGATTTCGCCGCGGTTGGCTACCAGCAGTTTTTTGATTTTTGGCATAGTTCGTTATTGTCTATAAAACTCGTAAAAAAAGCTTTGCGACTTATCGTCGGGACGCAAAATATTGAGTCCATACTACCGCACGGCGCAGCCGTGCGGTCAAGGCCTGTAAACAGGCCTTAGCTCGTCAAAGAAAATATCGTCATTCGGCACATCAAACTGCAGGCGCTGCACCTTCAGGTTGTTGTCGTATACAAATTGCACGGTGGCATGACTGAACCAGGCCTGAGGCTCGGCCCACACCATTTCCCATACATCGTGGTGCCAATGGCGGAGGGTGGCTTTGTACGAAGGCGTGTGCTCAAAGCTGATTTCCAGGTTTTCGCCCACTTGGCCGATGGTGATTTTGCCGTAAAGCTGACAAACGTAAGTGCCCGTCATGGCTTCTTTTTTCAGCGCAGGTTGGGTATTCAGCACGCGGGCAGCACGGCGGTCGGCCACACGGGTATCGGCTTTTTCGCGGCGCTCGGTAAAGGCCAGCTGTTCTTTCGACCAATCGCGGTCATTTTTGCCGGTCAGGTAAGCATCGGCAATGTAATTGGGAATGGCTGAAAGAGGCGCCCGCAAGCCATTGGTGAGCAGGATGATGCCCAGCTTCTGGTCGGGGAACATTTGGATGGCCGAAATCATGCCGTCGTAGCCACCGGTATGGTGCACACGAAAATGGCCCCTGAAGTCGCTCAACTGCCACCCCAATCCATAGCCGGTGAAGCTGGTCACTTTTTTGGGATTGGTGTGGTCGGGTACCGAATTGTTGTGGGGGGTCCACATGAGGTTGCGCGAGCTGCGGGTAAAGAGGGTGTCTTTGCCCACAATGCCGTGGTTCATGTTAAAGATAAGCCATTGGCTGAGGTCGTTTACCGAACTGAGCAAGCCGCCCGTGGCAGCTACCGTTTCCCAACTTACCCAGGGGATAGGCAGGTTTTGTCCGTCGGCGTAATTGTGCGGTGTTGCAAAATTGCCCTTGGCGCGCATTTCGGCCAGGGTATACACGCTGCGGTGCATGCCTAGCGGCTGCAAAAAGCGCTCGTGGATAAATTCGCCCCAGCTTTTGCCACTTACCACGCGTATCACTTCGCCGGCAGTGATGTACATTACATTTGAATAACCGTAGCCAGCGCGGAATTCGAAAGCTTTTTCGATGTGTTTGGCGCGTTTTACCATTTCTTCGGCACTCAATTCTGAGCGGTACCACATCACATCGCCGCTGAAAGTGCCCAAGCCCACGCGGTGGCTGAGCAGGTCGCGGATGGTCACCATTTGGCTAATGAAAGGGTCATAGACTTCGAAATAAGGAAGGATTTCCTTCACCTTCGTATCCCAGCTGAGCTTGCCTTCCTGCACCAGCAGGGCAATGGCCGCCGAGGTAAATGCCTTGCTGTTAGAAGCAATGGCAAAAAGCGTATTGGCATCGGGCTTTTCGCCTTTGCCTACTTCTTTTTCGCCGTAACCCTTGGCAAACACCAATTTGCCATCTTTTACAATGCCAATGGCCATCCCAGGCGTTTTCCAGTCGCGGCGCGACTGTTCCAGGTAGGCATCCAACTTCTTAAGATCAACCTGGCCAAAGGTGAGGCTTGTGCACAACAGCCCCAACCACAAAAGCATGATTCGTTTCATGCTGCCAAAATCGGAAAAAATATTTGTTGAGGCGGTGCCGATTTTTTTAAAAAGGATAAAAATATCCTGATTGTTTTATTTACTTTTGGTCAGCTCTGAAAGCCAACATATTACCTTCATGAAAACCCAAGTTTTATCGGAATTACCCGAGAAATTAAAAAATTGGCTGGATGCAGACGTTAAACACCTGCTATGGGTGTTGGACGCCCCCGGGGGAGTAGGTCTTTTCGATCTTAAAGTGCAAGCTTGGGAATGGCACAACAGAGGTGCCGATTGGTGGTTTACGCATTTTTCCAAAGAAATTTCAACGCAACTCAGCGCTCAATATTCAGCCTCTTTAAGCGATGCTCATGAAGGGCAGCTGAGCCTGGGTTTTTCATTGATAAGTTATTTACAGCCGGCAAAGGCTACAGGAATCGCGCTCGATAGCACCTCATTGTTGGTTATTTTTGAGCAGGCCCCAGTGAGCATGATGGAATTTGGCTACTCTGTGGAAGGGAGCGAACTCGATTGGTTGAAAGTGGCCGAATTCCAAGAGTTTACTTCAGAGCTTATTTGTATTGCTTCGGAAGATGGCTATTTTCAATTGCTCAATAAATCGTGGACAAAGCTCTTGGGATGGTCGTTGGAGGAGCTCACCAGCAGGCCCTGGTTTGATTTTGTGCACCCCGATGACTTGCCCAAAACTTCGGAAGCTTCCTCGCGATTGCTTCAAGAACACCGGTTAACCTCGTTTGAAAACCGCTACCGCTGCAGCGATGGGGGCTATAAATGGCTGGGCTGGACGGCCTACTTTTTTCCCGAGAGCCTGCAAGTATATGCGGTGGCGCGCGACATCAGCCTGCAAAAAGAAACCGAGCAGCGCCTCAATCGCAGCGATCGGATTGTTCAATTTGCCACCGATTTGTTGTGCATTGCCGGATTTGATGGTTTTTTAAAAGTGGTGAATCCAGCTTGGACCCAGGTGTTAGGCTGGACGGAACAGGAATTGTTGAACAAACCTTGGCAGCAATTAGTGCACCCCGAGGATTTGGAGCGCGCCCAAAGTATGATGGAAGCCAATCAAATGGGCAAACAATTGACTACTTACGAAAACAGGTTTCGTTGTAAGGATGGAAGCTATCGATGGTTGTCGTGGAATAGCCACCCCTTTGCCGATGAAGGCGTGATGTACAGCGTAGCCCGAGATATTACGGATGCCAAGAGGGCTGCACAAGAGGCTGAAATGGCCAATGAAATATTAAGGAAGCTGACCAATCAAGTTCCCGGCGTGGTGTATCAATACCTTTTGAGGCCCGATGGTACTTCTTGTTTCCCGTTTGCAAGTGAGGGCATTTACGATATTTATGGTGTTCGACCCGAAGAAGTGCGCGAAAACGGAAGCATTGTCTTTTCGCGGGTGCACCCCGATGACCTAGACCGGGTAAGTAAAGAGATTTTTGAATCAGCGGCCCATTTAACCTTGTTTCATTCGCGCTTCCGGGTGAAGTTTCCGGATGGCACGGTTTCTTGGAGAAAATCAGATGCGCGACCAGAGCGTTTGCCCAATGGAAGCACGCTTTGGTATGGCATTATTACCGACATCAGCAATGAGGTGGCCTTGCACAGCATGGTTCAAACGAGTGAGCGCAAACTCAGTCATATGCATGAACTGATGAAGTATGTGATTGAGAATGCATCTTCAGCAGTGGTGGTTTTTGATACACAAATGCGCTATTTGTTTGTGAGCGAAAGGTTTAAGCAGGAATATGGCTTAACTGGGCGTCATGTTGAAGGGCTGCGACATTATGACCTATTCCCCAACCTTCCTCCACACATTCTTGAAGCGCATCGAGTGGCCAATTTGGGCATGTTAGTGGAAAAAAAAGAAGACGCATTTGAGCATCCTGATGGAAGCATTTCCTACAATCAATGGTCATGTAGGCCATGGTATAATGAGGATGGGGAAATTGGAGGACACATTCTTTATTTGGACATTATCACTGAACGCAAAAAAGCAGAACTTGCCATGGAGCGCAGTAATAGGTATCTAACCGGATTACTCAATCATGCCAATGCCCCCATCATCACTTGGGATGCCAAATACAAAATCACCCGTTTTAACCATGCTTTTGAGCGTTTTTCGGGTTATCAGGCCAGTGAAGTACTGGGTAAGCCATTATCGATTTTGTTCTTACCCCATTCATTGAATGATTCTTTAAGCAAGGTGAAGGCCACCAGTGAAGGCAATAGCTGGGATTCGGTGGAGATTCAAATCAGATGTAAAACCGGTGAAAGCCGCATAGCGCTGTGGAATTCTACGAATATTTATACCGACGACGGCAAAATCTTGGTTGAAACCATGGCCCAGGGGCAGGATATTACCGAGCGCATAAAAGCCAAAAATGAGCTTCAGCTGGCCTTTAATCGTTTGGAATTGTTGCAAAATGCTTTGAACAAGGTACCTGCGCATGTGTACATGAAAGACCTCGATTTGAAGTATTTTTATGGCAATGAACTTGCCTTGGAATTGTTGGGTGAGGACGCCTCCTCGCTGTTAGGCAAACCCGACGAAGCTTATTTCTCCAAAGATATCTGTTCGCGTTTGCGTGAAATTGATTTACGCGTTTTGAGCGGAGAGCAAACCGTAGAGCCATTGCAAGTTCCCGATAAGAAAGGGCTCATCAGGCATTATTTGGAAGTAAAAACGCCCATAACAGATCCTTTGCAAGCAAATAAGATTGTGGGATTGCTAGGGGTGTCAACCGATATTACCGATACCATTGAAAACATGAAGCGCATCGAAGGTTTGTTGCGCATAGAAGAGGCCCAGAACGAAAGGTTGAGAAATTTCACCCACATTGTTTCCCATAATTTGCGGTCGCACATTGCCAATATGTTGGGCATTATGACGCTCATTGATTTAGAAGATCCAGAGCTGGCTCATAGCACCTATATCGAAACTTTGAAAGCATCGGCCAATCATTTGAGCGATACCATCAAAAATTTGAATGAGGTGCTCGATATCAATTTGTCGCAGAGTACCGAGATGCAGCCGGTTGACCTTTGCCATTCGTTAGAGCAAACCATCCCAAGTATCGGACAATTGGCCATGAACGCTGGCGTTAAAATCATCAATGAATTGAAGCCAGGTTTGATGGTCATCGGTTTCCCTGCCTATATCGATAGTTTGGTGCTGAATATGCTCACCAATGCCATTAAGTTCAGAGACCCGGCCAAATCATCACAAATTGTAATTAGCGCTGCCAAACAAAACGAACTGTTGTGTGTACGCTATGCGGATAATGGTTTGGGCATTGATTTAGAAAAGCATGGTGCCAAGCTTTTTGGAATGTATAAAACTTTTCACGGCCACCCCGACTCCAAAGGACTGGGCCTTTTTATCACCAAAAATCAGGTAGAAGCCATGGGCGGTAAAATTGAGGTAAGCAGCAAGGTAGGAGAGGGAACCACTTTTACAGTATTCCTGCGCTTGGCAGCCGCTGAATAGTTTCCATTTCGTTTTCTGGCAACCAAGGAAAATACCCACCACGAGGTATTTTTTTTCGCGAATTAAAGGTGTTCTTTTGTGTGGCAGATATTAGATACGCTGCTTTTATCACCTGTTGAAGACTCATACATGAAAATTTTTCCGGCTTTACTGCTGCGCTTACTACATCCTATACATATTTATCGCCTGTGGGTTTTACAGCGCACAAGAAAAGGAGTGAACAGGGTTTACAACGACCCTCAGCTGAAACTGTATCACCGTTTGTTACCCGGCGATCATTTGCATTACGGCTATTTCGATGATCCCCACATTTCGCCAGTTGACATCAGTTTGGGTATGATTTACCGTGCTCAAGAACGCTATGCCGAGCTGCTTGCCGATTTGGTTGTTCACCCACAACAGCGCGTTTTAGATGTAGGTTGTGGCATGGGCGGTTTGTTGGGCGTGTTGAACAAACGAGGTATTGAAGCTTTGGGCTTGACCCCCGACAAAAATCAGGCACAGCATATTCGCAAAAACTACCCGAATAAGCTTTTGGAGTGCAAGTTTGAAGACATGGAAGTAGATGAAAACGCTGCTCAGTTTGGCACAGTAATCACCTCCGAATCGCTGCAGTACCTCGATTTAAAACGGGCCTTGCCCTTGATCAATCAAATATTGGTAAAAGAGGGCAGGTGGATTGCTTGCGACTATTTCAGGGAAGGAGCGGCGGCAGAAAAAAGCGGACACTATTGGGATTACTTTGTGAGGCAGCTCGAGGAGCACGGTTTCAAAATTGTGATGCAGCAGAATATTACTCCCCACATATTGCCTACCATTGCCTTCGCGCATCATTGGAGTGCTCACGTTATTATACCTATGATAGAATTTGGCGAAGAGAAGTTGTTGGTAAAAGCACCGGGTTGGCATTATATGTTCAAAAACTTCTTGGAAAGCATGTATGAAAAGCTGAACAAAAACTTAGAGACTGTTGATCCTGAGCAATTTGCAGCTAAGAAGAAGTATTTACTCATGGTGATAGAGCGCGCATAAAACACGCACAATTCTTTCGCCTGATGGCTCCACTGGCCAATAAGCCACGCATAGATGTGAAGTTTGTATGTGTTTGCAATCACGCAATAACCGCATGTGATGCTTTCTGGGCTAATGATAAAATAAGCAGTATCATCGCTTACTTAGGTCCCTTTTGGTGACAAGCGCATGCGTTTGGCCAATACCGTTTGGCTACTTTCCCTAAGAACACATCGCAATAGTCTGTGGCTGTTGTCGCTAAGCTACATGGTGTTTTTGGTGCAGCGCCAAGCTCATTTGTTGGGGTTAGAAAGAATTGGAAATGGATTTGCAATTTAAGACAAATGTCTTAAATTTGAAGACTGTTGTCTAAATGGAGGTTGCTATGAAATCATACAAAACATATGATTACGAAAATGAATTACACAGTGTGGTTTGCGAAGAGGCCGCTGTTTATGGTTTGTCGCAACCCCTCGATTTTGGCATAAAGTCATTTCTGGCCAACAAAATGTTGGTGGTTTCTGCCATCAGAAAGGGTTTTCCTTTCAGTCTTTTTGAGCGCATTCAGCAGAGCTTGCCCTTCTCAGAGGCCGATTGGGCTTCCTTTTTAGACATCTCTACCAAAACTTTGCAGCGGTACAAGCAGGCCAAGCAACATTTGTTTAAAGCCAGTCATACCGAAAAAATAATAGCCATTACCGAAGTTACCGAAATGGGGCTCGAAGTTTTTGGAGATATGCACAAATTCAAGCTCTGGCTCGAAACCCCTTCTTATGCTTTAGGAGGTTATGCTCCATTTGAGTTGCTCAAAGATGCCTATGGCAAAGAGCTAGTTATGGCAGAATTGGTGCGCATCAGCCACGGAATTTTGGCTTAGTATGGAAGTGTACCGTTTGGTGCGTGAACCATATGCTTTACCGTTGTCGGGCAAAGGTGCCGCTATCAAAGGCGGTAGGTGGAACTCCATTGGTGTGGAAGTTTTGTACACGGCTACCAATCGCTCCTTGGCCATGGCTGAGGTGGCGGTACACTTTACCTTGGCCACTTTGCCTCCCGATTATGTGATGATGCGCCTTCAATTGCCTCCAAATGCCTCTCTGGATAAGCTAGACATCGCCACGCTACCACCCCAATGGAAGATGTTCCCACCCAGTACAGTTACCCAACGTTTGGGCGATGCTTTTTTGCTGGCGGGCAAGGCATTGGGGCTTTTGGTTCCATCGGTGGTTACCCAAGGAGATTTTAACTTGCTTTTGAATCCGCATCATCCCCAATTTGGAGAAATAGCGATTTTATCGATAGAGAAATTTCCTTTCGACCACCGCATTTTTGCAGACTAATGCTGGGGCTTTGGCGTTTGCAGGTTGTTTCCTTGTAATTGAATTAACACCATGACTAGATCAACCGCTTTTGGTCTGCCCTTGCTGGGTGCATTGGCCTTATTGGGTTTAACCCAATGCGAATTAAAGGAGGATCATGCTTGTACCATGGAGTTTCGCAGCGTGGGAATGCAGGTGAATGATGCACCACTTAATCGCTTTTATACTTTGCGATTAGAACAGGGCGATACCATCATTCACGAATACGATGGCATTTTGCCAGGTTATTATACGGTGCTAAACGATCAAGCCATGGCTTGGCTCAAAGGACGAGAAGAAAACTTCAGGTTTGAAGGCTGGAGGAACGATACCTTGGTAGTTACAGCTGATTTCCGAATAGGTGCCGATCGTTGCCACATTTACAAGGTAAGCGGACCTACGAACTGGCCCTAAATCACTCGGCTTTGTTGCTGTTTTCGGTTCGTTGCACAATTTCCATCAATATTTCATCGAGCTCGTGTGCCGATTTGCAGATTTCGTCTACCAAGTGACGGTCGTGCGCGGGATCGAAATATTCGGGTTCAATGAGTTGCGCAATGGCCAATATCCGGGCCAAGGGTGCCCTTACTTTGTGCGATTGCATCCAGGCAATTTCGCGCAAACGTTGGTTTTGCGATTCGATGGCACGCATATTATTCAAGCGCTCGGTGATGTCGCGGGCCAGTAGCAGAAACGCTTTTTTCTTTTCATGCTCAATTTCCGCATAGTACATCTCTACGTACAAACGCTGTCCATTTTTGCGGCGATGTTCCGAAATTTGGGCTTTGCTGCTAGGCATGCCGAGTTGTTTGGCAAACTGAGAAAAAACACCCGGGTAAAACATCTGAGAAATAGTGCGTTGAAGCAATTCGTCTTGCTCGTACCCATATTCATTGGCTGCTGCTGCATTGGCGGCAATGATTTTGTACGATTTGGCATCGAAAGTCCACATGGGAACCGGTGTTAAATCAAACAAGCTGCGGTACTGCTGCGCTGTATCTGCCATTTTTTCTTGATAGGCCACCCGATTTTGGATGTCTTGAATGGTTCCCAAAATGCGCTGGCCACTCATATTATCAGGGGTAGTTTCACCGATAATTTTTACCCAACCACTCTGAGCGCCGTTTTTGTATACCGGTAACTCTAAATCGAAATGTTTTTCACCTTGCTGGAGCTTTTCGAGTTGTTGGGCTACTTGTGCTCCTTCGTTTCCGAAAAACGACACGAATTTCTCAAACTCAATTTGATTTCCTTGCACATGTAGAAGCTCCTGGGCTACTGGACTGAGGTGAATGCGGCCCTGTTTGAACAAAAATTCCCAGCCGCCAATGCGCGCTACCTGGTTGGTAAGCTCTAACAAGCGCATGGCTTCCTCTTCGCGGGTGATGTCTTTGGCAATGAGGGTTACGCCGTGCTTTCCAGGGAAAAAGCCAATTTCAAACCATTTTAAATCGGCACTTCGTTGGATGTGCACGGTTTGACCTTTGCCCGTTTGCAAGCTCGACATAAGCGCGCTGCCTATTTTCGAGTCCTTGATGCTTGGAAGTACCTCCCAGAGTATTTTACCTTTGAGTTCTTCCGGTTTTATTCCGAAGTGACGCGAAGCCTGCTCATTGCAATATTCTACCACTCCCTTGTCGCTGATGCTTGCAAAACCATCGCTAATGCGATCGAACGAATCGAGGTAAACCGCATTGATTTGTTCGACTTTTGAAGATGGAGCATCGCTTTTAGGGCTTGTGGGTTTGCTTTGATTTTTACCTTGTAAATAAAAATAAATGCTGGTGGCTGCAAATAGACCGCAAAGCGCCATCAATGCGATGCTCGTAATGTCGACGGCCGCCAATAACGGACTATGTGAAACCGTTGGGTGCGATGTTGCTTGTGCCGTATTGAAATACGACACCCCCATCAAAATGCCCAACGCTTGCAGGCCCTTGATGAGGGTGTTTGTTATGTTGAATTTCCAAATTCGGTTCATTGCTTCTGAGCAACGAACATAATTAATTTCATGCGATAATCAGCCGAAGCGGTAGAAAATTCTACGAGTACTTACATTTTTTCGATGACCATGGCACTGGCACCGCCGCCGCCGTTACAAATGCCTGCTACCCCAATTTTTCCACCTTCTTGGTGAAGCACACTGCAAAGGGTAGCAATGATGCGTGAACCCGAACTGCCAATGGGGTGACCAATAGAAACGCCGCCACCGTACACATTTACTTTGTGGGGGTCGAGCTGGAGCAGTTGGTTGTTGGCAATACATACCACGGCAAAGGCTTCGTTGATTTCGTAGAAGTCAACCTCTTCGGCTTTCACACCGGCGCGCGCCATGGCCAAGGGAATGGCTTTGGCAGGGGCGGTAGTGAACCATTCGGGCGCTTGTTGCGCATCGGCATAACCCAAAATGCGGGCGAGCGGCTTTATGCCCAAGGCATCGGCTTTTTCTTTGCTCATGAGCACAACGGCCGAAGCACCGTCGTTGAGATTGGAGGCATTGGCTGCGGTAATGGTGCCATTCTTATCGAAAACGGGGCGCAGGCCAGGCAATTTGTCGAAACTCACTTTGCGGAAATCTTCATCCTCCCGAACCACTACCGGATCTTTGCCTTTTACTGGAATTTCTACGGGAGCAATTTCGCGATTGAATTTGCCCGCTTCCCAGGCCGCAGCTGCCCTTCTGTAGGAGCTGATGGCGTATTCGTCTTGGGCTTCGCGACTGATTTTGTGCTCACTGGCACACAACTCAGCGGCATTGCCCATGTGGTAATTGTTGTACACATCGGTGAGGCCGTCTTTCAAAATGCCATCGGTTACCTGCGCATGGCCTAAACGTCCTCCATTGCGGAATTTATCGAGGTAATAAGGCACATTGCTCATGCTTTCCATGCCGCCAGCAACCACCACCTCATTTTGGCCCAACTGAATGCTCTGCGCACCCAACATAATGGCTTTCATGCCACTGGCACATACTTTATTTACGGTAGTGAAAGGAGTAGTGTTTGGAATACCCGCAAAAATACCTGCCTGGGTGGCGGGGGCCTGACCCAAATTGGCAGCAATCACATTGCCCATGTATACTTCATTCACTTCGGCTGCATCTAAGCCTGCTTGTTCCAATGCTTTTTTAATGGCAATGGCTCCCAATTGGGTGGCCGATAAAGGCGCGAGGGCACCATTGAAACTTCCAATGGGCGTACGAGCCGCCGCTACAATATACACTTCTTTCATTTCACGAATTTTTAAGCATTTCGGTTTAACTTGCGGCCCAAAGTTACGTTTATTTCTACCTGCTGCGTCCAAGGTTATGCCGTTAAAAACGAACAAAAGGCTTATCGACTTACAAGCATTTTTCCGCTTGAGAGGAAACAGCATGCTGCGTATTGCCCTCTTGTTGGCAGCGGTAAGCGCCATTACAGCCTTGCTTCCTCACAAACTGGCATTTAGGTACGAATATGCGCTTAACAAGCCGTGGACGCATAAAGACCTCATTGCTCCTTTTGATTTTGAAGTCAAAAAGGGTGAAATGCAACTGGAGGCCGAACGCAACAAAGCACTGTTGCGCTGGAAACCTTTTTACAAGCTCGACCCACAAGCAGAGCAAGCCGTAGAGGCACAGCTGCGCAGCGATTTTGAAGCCAGTTTAAATGCCGAAACCTTGGCGCAATTGCAAGCTTTTTTGAAGTTCTTTTATGCGCAAGGAGTGGTGGATGTATGGCCTGCAGAAGCCACCGATGGTGCATGGATTTTGGGAGAAAAGGGTACTAGCGACAAAAGAGCATTGGCTTTGTCAAGTTGCTTACATATAGATAGTTTGCAGAAAATTTGGGCATTGCGCTTACAAAGCGACAGGGTACCGGAAGACCTTCAACCTCGACTGCTTGCGTTTTCATCTTCCTTGAAGCCCAACCTGTGGTATGATAAGGAGGTTACCGAACAACTGCGCAACGAACTGCTGGCTGGGGTGCAATTGGCTACAGGAAAAGTACAGCAAGGCGAGCTTATTGTGAATAAAGGAAGTTTGGTGTATGAAGACACCTACCGCAAGATCAATTCATTAGAGCAACAAATAGGCGCAGGCAATTACGATGGCTGGCAGCGCTGGTGGTCGCTGCTTGGTCAGGCCCTTTTGGTAGCCATGATCATGGGCTTGCTGGTGGCCTATTTGCATTTTTTTCGCCCACAGCTTTTCGATGATTTGAGCAGCCTGTCGGTGGTACTGCTGAATTTGGTTTTGGTAGTGGCCCTTTTTACGCTGGCTACCAGCAAAGCCATTCCCTCGGTGTATCTTATTCCTTTTTGTGTACTGCCCATTCTTACCAGGGCGCTTTTCGATGGCTGGTTGGCCATGATGGTAACCCTGGTGGCTACCTTGCTCACTTCTTTTTATGCGGGTTATGCCTCCGAATACATGGTGCTGCAATTGGCAGCGGGAATGGCATCCATCTTTACACTCATCAGCATCAAGCGCAGGTCGCAGTTCTACCTGAGCTCGGGCATCATATTTTTGGTGTATGCCTTGGGTTACACGGGTTACACCTTGGTAAATAAGGGCGATTTTAGAGAGTTAATCCCCCTTTACTACGGCTATTTTGGGGTGAATGCCGTACTTACACTTATAGCTTCGCCTTTGCTCTTTGGTTACGAAAAGCTCTTTGGTTTTGTGAGTGATGTTTCTCTTATGGAGCTCAGCGATACCAACAGCCCTTTGTTGCGTCAGCTTTCTTACGAGGCCCCAGGCACATTCCAACATACTTTGCAGGTAGCCAACCTGGCGGAAGCAGCCATTTTTGAAGTGGGTGGTAACGCACTGCTGGTGAGGGTAGGGGCGCTGTACCACGACATTGGCAAGCTCAATAACCCCATTTATTTCATCGAAAATCAACATGCTTCGGTGAATCCGCACGACGACTTGCCCTTTGAAGAAAGCGCACAGCTCATTATTGGACATGTGACCGATGGGGTGGCACTGGCCAAAAAGCATCGTTTGCCCGAAATCATTGTCGATTTTATACGTACGCACCATGGCGACCAAAGGGTGGAGTACTTCTATCAATCGCAATTGCGTCAAAATCCCGATGACTCCATCGACGAAGCCCGCTACCGTTATCCAGGGCCCAAACCCTTTTCAAAAGAAACTGCTGTACTCATGATGGCCGATTCGGTGGAGGCCGCTTCGCGTAGTTTGAAAAACCCTACCGCACAAAGCATTGCCGATTTGGTGGAAGGCATTATTAACAAGCAAGTAGCCAACGAGCAATTTATCAATGCCGACATTACGCTGCGCGATATCGCGCGCATTAAAAAGCTGTTCCGCAAAATGCTCGGTAGCATATACCATGTTCGTATTGAGTACCCAGGTCAACAAGTACGGTAAGCCCTCTACGAAAGTTATGCACAGCATGGTGTAAAAAACGGCTTTGCAATTACCCCCGCTTTTGCCCAATTTGAGCCAACATTCTTTCGAAACATGGCCAAACGCACTTCTGTCGGTAAAAAAGAGCAAAAGATTTTTGTACTCGATACCTCTGTCATTCTGCACGACCACAATGCAATCAACAATTTTCACGAGCACGATGTGGCCATACCCATTACGGTACTGGAAGAGCTCGATCAATTCAAAAAAGGCAACGACAGCCTGAATTTTGAAGCCCGTGAGTTTATCCGATTTTTAGATAAAATGTCGGCCGACCACAGCTTGCAAGACTGGCTATCGTTGAACAGCATTGAAGGAGGTAGGTTCCGCGTAGAAATGCGGGAAGATGCCAGCCTCGATGCCCAAAAGATTTTTGGCGAACGCAAAGCCGATCACCGCATTTTGAACAGCGCACTGCATTTGAAGGAAAATAACCTCGACAAAAAAGTAGTGCTGGTGACCAAAGACGTGAACCTGCGCCTCAAAGCAAAGGCCCTCGATTTGGCAGCCGAAGATTACCGTTTCGGCAAAGTCAAAAACCTGGACGATATCTATACCGGCAAAAGCGTGGTAAGCGGCATCGCCTCGGAAATCATCGATCGATTTTACCAGGATGGTTTTTGTTTGCCCGAAGATGTTGGACTTGTTGACCCGGTACCAAACCAGTATTTCATCTTGCGCAACGGCAAAGATTCGGTCATGGCCTTCTACAATGCTTTTGATGGAAGGCTGGAGAAGGTAGAAAAACGCTTGGCCTATGGTATCAAACCGCGCAATGCTGAGCAAGCTTTCGCGCTGCATGCCGTCATGTCGGAGCAAGTACGGCTGGTTACGCTGCAAGGCATTGCCGGCACGGGTAAAACCTTGTTGGCTTTGGCTGGCGCCTTGGAACAACGACGCTTCTACAAGCAGCTGTACCTCGCCCGACCCATCGTTCCACTGAGCAACAAAGACATTGGATACCTGCCTGGCGATATCAAGTCGAAGTTGAATCCTTATATGGAGCCGCTGTGGGACAACCTCAAGTTCATCCAACACCAATTCAATGAAAGCGATAAAGACTATCAAAAAATCAATGAACTGGTGCAGCAAGAGAAGCTTACCATCACACCACTGGCGTACATCAGGGGACGCAGTTTCTCTAACATTTGCTTCATTGTTGACGAGGCCCAAAACCTCACGCCTCATGAAGTGAAAACCATCATCACCCGCGCTGGCGAGGGCACCAAAATCATTTTTACGGGCGATATCAATCAAATTGACACCCCATACCTGGATGCACAATCGAATGGATTGACTTACCTGATAGAGCGACTCAAAGGTCAAAGCCTCTTTGCCCACATTACCCTGGAAAAAGGAGAACGCTCGGAGCTGGCTAACTTGGCCAACGAATTACTGTAGGGTAGGGTTGGGAAAGCAAAAAGCGGCGAAATGCCGCTTTTTTTATCTTCCTGTGCGATTCATGGAGTTGAAACGGGTGTAACCCACCAAGCGATCGTACTGCATGCTGGTAGGGGGGCGGTGATACACAAAAATCTCATAGTCGTTTTCGGTATCCTCGTAGCTGCCTTCAAACCAAGTGTAATCGGGCAACTGTGCACCATCGCGTAGAAAAACATAGGTGTAGTCGTAAAAGCCTTGTTTGAGCAAAAGGGTAATTTGGTAACCTCCTACATCGTAATTGTAGGTCATTTTGGTGTTTTGATTCACCTGCCAATCGGTGAGCTGGCCCAAAATATGAACCGAACCACCGGCCAAGGGGCCTTGGTTGAAAAGCGTGAAGGTGGTTTCAATGTAGTCGCCATCGGTAAAGGCATCGCGTCCTTCGTTGGTTTGAATGAGGTAGCGACCATTGATGTCTTCATAAGCCAAATAGCGCAAATGCGAACGGTTGTCATCGCCACGCACCCAGGCATAAATGTGATTGCCCTCAATTTCTAACCGACCAACGCGCTCGCCCCTGAAGCGGATGTTACGCAGGTCTACTTTCCGAAACTCATTGCCTGCAGCCAGGATGTTGCGGTCGGCGTAATCATAGGTAAGCAGGTTGTTGCGGATAAACAGAGGCAACAAACCCGCCACTTGGTTGTCCCAACGCTGGTTCTGCCGAATCACCACCTTAACCTCCTCAAAAGGGTTGAAAATGGTTTGGCTACCGGTATTGATGTCGAAGTCAATTTCGTGCGAAGTTTGAATGGCATCGGGCCTACTCGGACGACGCAGCATAGGCGCTACTCCCATACTCGATTGCAACACAAAAAAACGGCGGGTGAGTACCGGACTTTCTTTATCGAAGTCGCGGTAAACATGCAGAACATAATTGCCCGACAACTTGATTTGCATGTTCTGGTTTGGAATGGCTAACTGGTAATGCGTATACTTAGTGAGGGTATTGAACGACTGCCGGTTAAAGGTGATTTGGTCTTCGAAAAAGCCCGCGAGGTATTGGTTTTGGAATAAATTGCTCGGGGTCCAGTCGGCATTGCAATGAATGATTGTATAGGTATAATTGGTAAACCCCCCTTTCAAGTCATCGAAGTTGAGAAGCAAGCTTTCCGCTGGATTATTCAAATTGATGATCGGATTAGAAAAGGGTTTGCCTGGCACCAGCAACTGCACGGTTTTGATGTGTTCGGGGTAGGTATGGTCTTCGTAACGGATATTTCGAAAATCCTGCCCAAAGGCCATTTGGTTTAAGAGCAAACCAAGGAACAAAAGCAAAATAGGTGTTTTCATCATTCTAATTCGGCCATGGCTTCAAAAATTGCTTCCCATTGTTGCTGGCATTGCTCCAAGGCATGGTCAACCTGATGCAACTCGGTTTGGCATTGTTGTAACGCCTCAAAATCAGTAAAAATTTCTTCCCTTCCAATTTTTACCATCAGATCGGCTTTGGTGAGCTGTAGTGCAGCCATCTCTTTTTCTGTTTTTTCGAGTTGTTGCTGCAGTTTGTTGTATTGCTTCCGCTGCTCCTTTTGCTTTTCGTAGTCGACTTTGCCGGAGGCCGTACTGGCTTTGCTTTCTGCCGTGGCTGATGACTGGAGGGCAGGGTCGGGCTGGAAGAAAAACTGCTCTCCATAGCGCTCGGTAAAACTCTGATAGCTGCCGGGGTACACCTTTATTTCTCCGTTTTGGATGTACCAGAGCTTATTGGCTACCTCTTCTAAAAAGTAGCGGTCGTGCGAAACGGCAATAAAACTGCCTTCGTACTGCTGCAACGATTCAATGAGCATATCAACGGCATCCATGTCGAGGTGGTTGGTAGGTTCGTCGAGCAGCAAAAAATTGGCTTCCGAGAGCATGATGCCGGCCAGGGCCACCCGGGCCTTCTCTCCACCCGACAGCACTTTTACTTTTTTATCTACCTCTTCATTGCTGAAAAGGAAAGCCCCCAGCGTATTCCTTAATTCCTGTTCGGTACGGTTGAAGGCCAGCCGCTGTGCCTCTTCTAGCACAGTATTGTTGAGCTGCAAGGCCTCGAGCTGGTGCTGGGCATAAAAAGCCATGCTTACTTGGTGGCCTTCTTCGCGCTCGCCTTCAAAGGGCTCAGAACCGAAAAGGATACGCAGCAGGGTAGACTTGCCTTTGCCATTGGGACCAATCAACGCAATTTTATCACCGCGTTCAATGAGGGCTTCGGCTTGGCGTAAAATTTCAATGTCGGGATAAGACTTAGAGGCCTTTTTAAGCGTACAAATCACCTTTCCGGGTTGTTTTGCCACCTTCAGACGCATATTCATATGCCTATTGTCGGTTTCGCTGAGCTGCACCAAATCGCGCTTCTCGAGCAGTTTGATACGTGCTTGTACGGCCTTGGCTTTAGAGGCTTTGTAGCGGAAACGCTCCACAAAGCGCATTTCCTGCTCCAATTGCTTTTGTTGGTTTTTGTAGGTGAGCATTTCCTGCTCCAATCGCTCGGCCTTTTGGCTTTCAAATGCGTCGTAATTACCCTTATAGCTGCGCACTTTGCGGTTTTCTACCTCCAATATGCGGGTGCTTACCTGGTTTAAAAACCTACGGTCGTGCGAAACCACCACTACCGTGCCTTCATATTGACGCAGGTAGCCTTCCAGCCACTGAATGGCAGGTAAATCGAGGTGGTTGGTTGGTTCGTCGAGCATCAGCAAATCGGGTGCTTCGAGCAGGCACTTGGCCAACATCACACGCATGCGCCAACCGCCACTGAATTTCGAAAACGACTTTTGCATATCGGCAGCCGAAAATCCCAATCCACGCAAGGTTTTTTCCACTTTCACTTCTAAGTGAAAAGCATCGGCCAATTCCAACATTTCCAACAAGCTGGCATGCTGCTGTAGTATCTCGTGGCTGTGGTTTTCAGCTAACTGCAGGGTGATGGTTTCGTATTGGTCGCGCTGTCGCAATAAATCGGCAAAAGCCTGGGCGGCCACCTCCAAAATGGGGGCTTCGCTTTGGTAGGAGAGCAGGTCTTGGTTAAAGAAGGCCGAACGCATTCCACGCATTTTTTGGATGGCCGAGCCAGCCGCATATTCGCCATGCAACAGCCTCAGCAACGACGACTTCCCTGTGCCATTTCTGCCAATGAGTCCGATGCGCTCACCGGGGTGTAAATCAAAAGATACATCTTCATAGAGCGTTTGCCCGCCGAAGCCAAAATCGAGTGCCTGAACCGTAATCATGAGGCTGCAAAATAACGGCTTTTTGGGTTGTGCTGCGAACCTCAGTATTTCTGCGTTCATTCGGCCGTACAGTCAAACATTTTTCTATTTTTGCTGTTCGAAAATCAAAGCTGATTTTCTGTCAATTTTACTCAAAAACGGCGTTTTAAAATTTGCTAGGAAGTAGTATGTCAAAATCAATCAAGCTCAAAAAGGGCTACGACATCAAACTGGTAGGCGCTGCACAGCCAACAGCGGTGATGGCACCCCTGTCGAAGACTGTAGCTATCAAGCCCCAGGAGTTCCGCCACAAGCGGTTCAAAGTAGTGGTGGAAGCCGGTGCCGAAGTGAAAGCAGGCACACCGCTTATGTACGACAAAGACCATCCCGAACTGCAAATCACCTCACCGGTGAGTGGCGAAGTAGTAGAGGTTCGTCGCGGTGAAAAACGCGTGCTCCAGGAAATTGTAATCCTTGCCGATGCCAACACCAGTTATGAAGATTTTGGTGCAGCGCTTCCCGACCAACTCGACGCCGATGCAGTGAAGTCGAAGCTCCTGGCTTCGGGTGCCTGGGCATTCCTTCGCCAGCGTCCTTACAATGTTCTGGCAAACCCAACTGAAACGCCAAAATCGGTTTTCATTTCTGCATTCGACACTGCTCCGCTGGCGCCTAGTCTCGATTTTTTGGTAGAGAACGAGGCAGCCGCTTTTCAGGCGGGTATCGACGCATTGAAAAAATTGACTGGTGCCAACATCCATTTGAATGTACATAGTAGCCACACCAAGTCGGCCGTTTACTTGCAAGCCAAAAATGTGGTATTGAACAAAGTCGACGGTCGGCACCCCGCTGGCAATGTAGGCGTGCAAATCCACCACATCGACCCCATCAAAAAGGGCGATAGGGTATGGCATGTGCATCCCGCCGATGTGGTAATCATCGGCCGCTTGTTTCTTACAGGCCGTTTTGATGCCCGACGCAGGGTAGCCATCGCTGGTTCTGAAATTGAAAATCCACGTTATGCCGATACGGTAATTGGCATCCAAGCCGAGGCTTTGGTGCGCAACAACCTCAAGGCAGGAAAAGTACGGGTAATCAGTGGTAACGTGCTCACTGGAAATACCATTGGCGAACAAGGCTATTTGGGCTTTTACGATCACCAACTTACAGCCATTCCCGAAGGCGACGATATGGAGTTCTTCGGTTGGTTGCTGCCCAGCTATCCGCGCCCCGACATTTCTAAGTCCTTTTTAAGTGGTTGGTTTAATAGCCGCGCTTACAAGGTCAACACCAATACCCACGGTGAAGAGCGTGCGTTTGTGGTAACCGGACAGTACGAACAAGTACTCCCCATGGATATTCTCCCTACTTATTTATTGAAATCGATCATTTATAAAGACATCGAGGAAATGGAGCAGTTGGGTATTTATGAAGTAGCCGAAGAAGACTTTGCGCTCTGCGAATTTGTGTGCACCTCTAAAATTCCGGTGCAGAAGATTGTGCGCGAAGGCCTCGATTTAATGTATCAGGAAGAACAATAAGCAATTAACGGTATATGAAGTTTCTAAAAGACAAAGTTTACGAGCTCCGTCCCCTTTTCAATAAAGGAGGGAAGTACGAGAAGTTCCACACCGTGTTTGATGGTTTTGCCACCTTTTTATTTACGCCCGATCATGTAACGCACGATGGGACGCATATTAAGGCAGGAATCGACCTCAAGCGCACCATGTTTTTTGTGATTTTGGCCATGGTTCCGGCCTTGTTGTTTGGCATGTACAACGTGGGACACCAGCATTTCATCAGCAATGGTGAGTTCTTGGGTTATGGCGAAGGCTTCCTCGACAAACTGATTTATGGTTCCATCAAAGTGCTTCCCATTGTGGTGGTATCTTATGGCGTAGGTTTGGGAATTGAGTTCTTCATCGCTTCGAGCAAAGGGCACGCCATTAACGAAGGCTTTCTGGTATCGGGCATGTTGATTCCTTTGATTTTGCCTCCGAGCATTCCTTTGTGGATGGTAGCTGTTGCCACGGCATTTGCGGTTGTATTTGCCAAGGAAGTATTTGGCGGCACGGGTATGAACATCTTAAACGTTGCACTTACTGCGCGGGTATTCCTGTTTTTTGCTTATCCCACCTTCATGTCGGGAGATACCGTATGGATTGCCGAAAAGGCAGATGCTTATTCGGGTGCTACGGCACTGGCCAATAGCATTGCAGGAACACCAGGTTTCAGTACCTCTGATATGATTATGGGCTTTATCCCGGGTTCGATTGGTGAAACCAGTAAAATTGCCATTCTTATCGGTGCTGCATTTCTCATTTTAACGGGCATTGGCAGCTGGAAAATTATGACTTCGGTGATGTTGGGTGCAGGTATCATGGGATTGATTTTTAATGCAGTGGGTGCCAATGAATTCATGCAAGTACCTTTCTATTATCACTTCATCATGGGGGGATTGCTCTTCGGTGCCGTATTTATGGCTACCGACCCGGTTACGGCTGCGCAAACCGAAGTAGGAAAGTGGTGGTACGGTTTACTCATCGGCATGATGGCGGTGATGATTCGCGTATTCAACCCGGCTTACCCTGAAGGCATCATGTTGGCCATTTTGTTTGGTAATGTCATGGCGCCGCTTATCGATTATTTTGTGGTTCAATCAAACATCAAGAGGAGACTCGCCCGTGCGTAATTCGAATAATTATGTAACGATGTACGCTGTCATCGTTACCGTTATCTCCGCCATTTTGCTGGCAGGTGCAGCCACCTTGCTGAAGCCTGCACAAGATGCCAACCTCAAAAAAGAAAAGCAGGAGAACATTTTGTCGGTAGTTGGAAAAACCAATCCCGATGACTATAAGAATTTTGAACAATACATCAAATCGGTAGTGGTTGACGAAGCAGGTAATGAAGTTACCGGTGTGAATGCTTTCGATATTGATGTAGCCCTCGACAAGCGCATCAAGGCGAAAAATCCCGACCACAAACTGATGTATCCACTTTACATCTACGAGGAGAACGGCAAGAAAACGTATATCCTCCAATTGTCGGGAGTAGGTTTGTGGGGACCGATTTGGGGCTATTTGGCGCTAGATGAAGATGGCAACACCATTAAGCAGGCCGTATTCGACCATAAAGGTGAAACGCCAGGCTTGGGTGCCGAAATCAATACCGATGCCTTTGAAGGACAGTTTGCCAACAAAAAGATTTTCAATGGTGATGAGTTCGTTTCGGTTCAAGTAACCAAAGAAGCCAAAGAGGAGGGCGATCTTCACAAAGTTGACGCCATTTCGGGGGGTACAATTACTTCAACCGGTGTATCGAATATGCTCCGCGACGATATTAAGTTTTATTTGACCTATCTCAAAAAGTCTCAGTCATGAGTGCCGTAGAAACGCAAGTAAAGGAAGCCAAGCCGCTTCTCTCTAAAAAAGACCGCAAATTGATGGTCGATCCGTTGAACGACAACAACCCCATTACCGTACAAGTATTGGGTATTTGTTCGGCACTCGCGGTAACAACCCAGTTGAAGCCTACCATGGTAATGGCCATTTCGGTTATGGCGGTGGTTGTGCTCTCCAACTTCATCATCTCTTTGATGCGCAATACCATTCCTTCGCGCATTCGTATCATCGTACAGCTAACGGTGGTTTCAGTGTTGGTAATTTTGGTTGACCAGATTTTGAAAGCTTTCGTTTATGACGTAAGTAAGCAGCTTTCGGTATTTGTGGGATTGATCATCACCAACTGTATTGTAATGGGCCGTTTGGAAGCCTTCGCCATGGGTAACAAGCCTGGCCCCTCTATCTTAGACGGTTTTGGAAATTCTATCGGTTACGCTTGGATTATTCTAGCAGTGGCTTTTTGTCGCGAGTTATTCGGTTCGGGCAAACTGTTGGGATTCCAGGTAATTCCCGATGCGGTTTACGAAATGGGCTATGTGAATAACGGCCTGATGCTCATTCCGGCAGGTGCCTTATTCGTGATTGCCATCATCATTTGGATTCAACGTTCACTCAACACCAAATTGGAGGAAGCTTAATCATGTTGTTTTTAGCATCAGACCTCATCAGCATTTTTGTTCGTTCGATTTTTATCGACAACATGATTTTCGCCTATTTCTTAGGCATGTGTTCTTACCTCGCCGTATCTAAAGATGTGAAAACGGCTATTGGCTTGGGTGCAGCGGTAATCTTCGTATTGGGTGTTACTGTACCCATTAACTGGTTGCTCTTGAATGGTGTTTTGAAAGAAGGTGCCTTGGCAGGCTTACATCCCTCATTTGCGGAAGTTGATCTGTCATTCCTTGCTTTCATCATGTTCATTGCTACCATTGCCTCTATGGTGCAATTGGTAGAAATGATTATTGAAAAAGTTTCGCCTGCGCTTTATGGGTCGTTGGGTATCTTCTTGCCTTTGATTGCTGTAAACTGCTCCATCTTGGGTGGTTCACTCTTCATGCAAGAGCGCGACTACACTTTGGCCGAAGCATCTGTTTTTGGTTTGGGTTCGGGTGTGGGCTGGTTGATTGCCATCGTGGCCATTGCTGCCATCCGCATGAAAATTCGTTATAGCGATGTACCTAAGCCGTTGCGTGGTTTGGGCATCACCTTTATTATCACTGGCTTGATGGGCATTGCCTTCATGAGCTTTCTTGGTATTAATCTTTAAGCGCTCAGATATATGTTGATTCTTAGCACAACAACCATCATTGCCCTCAGTGTAGGTGCGTTTTTGCTGGTTATCCTTTCCTTGGTTTTCATTCTCATGTTTGCCCAAAAGAAATTGGTACCAAGCGGAGATATCAGGATCATTGTGAATGGCGATGAAGCCAATCCTATCATTACCAAGCCTGGCAGCACCTTGCTGAGCACCTTGAGCGAACAGAAATTATTCCTCCCTTCGGCTTGCGGTGGCGGCGGTACTTGTGCCATGTGTAAGTGTCAGGTAGTTGAAGGCGGTGGCGATGTATTGCCTACCGAAAAAGGACACCTTTCGCGCAAGGAACAAGGCGAAAACTGGCGCCTTGCTTGTCAGGTGAAAGTGAAAAACGACATGAAAGTGCATATCCCTGAAGAAATCTTCGGTATCAAGAAGTGGGAATGCGAAGTGGTGTCGAACTACAACGTAGCTACTTTCATCAAGGAGTTTGTGGTGAAATTGCCAGATGGCGAGCACCTCGATTTCGAATCGGGTGGTTACATCCAGGTGGATGTTCCTGCTTGTGAAGTAGATTTCAAAGACTTTGACATCGCGCCACATCCTAGCGATCCTGCCGGTAAGGACAAATTCAAAGAAGATTGGGACAAGTTCAAGTTATGGGATCTGAAGATGAAGAATCCTGAACCCATCTTCCGTGCCTATTCCATGGCCAACCACCCGGCTGAAGGAAATATCATCATGTTGAACATCCGTATTGCCACCCCACCTTGGGACCGTGCCAATAACCGTTGGATGCAAGTAAATCCAGGTATTTGTTCTTCGTTTGTATTCTCTAGCAAGCCAGGTGATAAGGTGACTATTTCGGGTCCTTACGGTGAGTTCTTCATTCGTCCAACCGACAAAGAAATGGTGTACATCGGCGGTGGTGCAGGTATGGCACCTTTGCGTTCGCACATCTTTCATCTGTTCCACACCCTAAAAACCAACCGCAAGGTGAGTTTCTGGTACGGTGGCCGTTCAAAGCGCGAGTTGTTCTACATTGATGAGTTCCGCGCCATTGAAAAGGAGTTTCCGAACTTCCGCTTTCATGTTGTACTGTCGGAGCCTATGCCCGAAGACAACTGGAAGGCATCTACCAGCGTAGAAGACCGTGAAGGCGATGGCTTCCTTGGGTTTGTTCACCAAGCGTTCATCGACAACTATTTGTCGAAACACAGCGATCCCGAAGAAATTGAGTTCTATTTCTGCGGACCGCCCATGATGAATGCAGCCGTAGTGAAAATGTGCGACGACTGGGGTATTCCAGAAGAGCATGTAAGCTTCGATGATTTCGGAGGCTAATACAACTTCCAACAAATGACAAAGAGCTGACCAAAAGGTCAGCTCTTTTGCTTTACTTGGAACTCAAATCTGATCAAAGAAGTAACATCATGAAGAAGCTTTGGAAGCGTTTTTTGATTGTATATCTTCTTTTGTGGGGCTTGTCTGCTGCAAAGGCTCAGTCGGATACCTTGTTTTGGTTTGCGGTTCCCCACATACAACAAGTGGGCGTGTTTAGTAACACTCCCTTTAAATTTCATTTCGAAAATAGCAATACCGATACAGCAGTTGTGGTCCTCGATGTACCAGCGAATCCTACATTTACTGCCATCACGGTGGCTGTTCCTCCAAGAAATCGGTCAAGTATAGATATAACGGCCAACATTGCTTTACTAGCCAATCAGAGTCCAAATACGCCACAAAACAGGGGAGTGCGCGTCAGGTCATCGCGTGTGGTACAGGCTTATTACGAAGTAGGAAGCGCTACATGTGGGTGCAACCAAGAGTATTTTGGCTTGAAGGGCAGAAATGGGTTAGGCACCTTGTTTTATGTTGCTTTTCGCGATATATGGACAAATGACAGTACGCTTGGTATTTCGCCGGTTACCAGTATCGATATGGTGGCGGTTGAAAATGGTACCCAAATCACTATACAATCGCCAGTTGCCCTGCTTGGTATTGCGGCAGGTGCGGTGGTGAACGTTAACTTACAAGCCGGACAAACGTATTCTTTGCGAGCAATCGACTGGCGTTTAATCAATAAACCCAATGGATTAAAGTTAACTTCCACCAAGCCCATTGCCATTACCATAAAAGACGAACAGGTTAGAGCAGGGGCTTGTGCCGATTTAACCGGTGATCAAATAGTGCCTGTTACGAACTTGAAAACCACCTATCCCGTGCTCAAGGGCAACCTGATGGTTCCCGATTTGGTCACCGTGCTGGCCGTGTATGACAATACGAGAATCGTATTTGAAGGATCGGCCCAGCCTGATTTATTGTTAAATGCCGGAGAATTCAGAAGCATTTTAGTTAACGTTGCCGCTCACACCATCAGGTCGAACAAGCCTCTTTATGCGGTGCACTACAGCGGCATTGGGTGCAGCGTAGGCATGTCGGTATTGAACGGCATAGGCTGTAAGCTCGACTCGGTCTATGGCTTTATCCGAGAAAATGAGCAGCCGCTCATCTTTAATTTTATTATTCCGGTGGGCTACCAAGACTCTATTCGCATCAACGAAGGGCCACCTGGCAATGTGGTGGGCGGAGTGCATTTTAATCCCTTGCCAGGCAGTTTGAACCCATATTTGTGGGCTGTATTTGAGTTGCATCAATCTATCATTGGAGCTGGCATGCCCGTGAGGATAAGTGCACCTGTTGGCTTTTCGGTGGGCATTCGTCACGGAAATCCGAGCAGTGGAATGCGCTACACCACCTTTGGTGATTTCACGGGTGATCCTTTTTTCGATATCCAAACCGATAGCGCTATTTGCTTGGGGGATACAGTTCGGCTCACAGCTACGCACGATGGTATTTGGCAACCTCTTTGGCAATTACCCAATGGTCAGCTGTTTAATGGTGATACGCTTTTTATTCCTGGATTTGGTCCATCAAACCAAGGCTGGTATAGATTTCAGCTACTCGATGGTTCCTGTTTATCGCGAATCGATTCTATTTGGCTCGCACTTACACCCAACCAGGTAGGAGTAGAGTTGTTTCCGCCAGCACGCGATACCATTTGTGCTGGAGATACCTTGGTATTACGTGCCCGGTTGGTTGCAGGTACGGGACTTCAATGGCACAATGAGCAGGGGCCAATTCCATTGGCATTTGCTGATAGTTTGGTGGTAAGTACCACCGGAACGTATTACGCCATCGCCACGGCTCCGTGCACGCTACCTGATACGAGTAGTTATTTTTCCTTGTTTGTAGATAGCCTCTTACCCATCCAATTCAGCTTGATAGATTCTTTGTTGTGTACTGGGGATAGCATACTTTTTGTGCATAGCAGTGGTTTTGCGCGAGGTCGGGTGAAAATGAAATGGCCCAATGGCAGTATTCAAGCTTTAACAACGAATGATAGCATTTGGCTTACGAATCCGGGGAGGTATGCCCTTTGGTACGAAACCTCCACTTGTACTTTCGATTCCAGTTATTTTAATGTATTAGAAGCTCCCATACCTCCAACTTTGCAAGGGTTTAATGTGCTGCGTTGTGAGTCGGGCGATGCGACATTGTGGTGGCCGGGCCAAGGCAGCTCGTTTTTGTGGTTTAAAGATGGGATGCCATTAACCGGCTTTTCCGATTCTGTTTTGAGAGTTAATCAAAACGGCACATACAGCTTGGCTGTGGTGGCTAATTATAAATGTTATCCCGATACATTGTGGCTCGATTCATTGGTTGTATATCGAGGTGAGGCCGTAGCACATCTGCAAGCAAGCACTTTGGGTGGGCCGAAGCCCTTGACTGTCAATTTCGGGTCTTTGGGAGCTCTAGGACATCAGCGACAATGGTTTGTTAATGGTGTTCCGTTAACCACCGATAGCATTTGGCAATGGGAGTTCACCCAGCGTGGACGCTATACCGTGCGATTAGAAATGCGCGACACTTTGGCCCGATGTATAGATGATACTACCGTATTGATATCGGTTTTCGACAGTGTAGCCGTTTTGTTTCCAACAGCTTTTAGTCCGAACGGCGATGGTAAAAACGATCATTATTTGCCCGTATTGATCAATGCCGATTTTGTAGATCTCAGTATTTACAACGTCTGGGGAGAATTGGTTTTTTCAAGCAGCGGTCAGGCACCGGGTTGGGATGGGCGTTTTAAAACTCAGCCAGCTGCTCCGGGGAGATACGTTTGTGTGGTACGGTTTCGGGGTGAGGTGGGCGATATTGGCATGAAGTCTTCTTCGTTTTTATTGATCCGCTGATGGGCATAAGTCGGCCGGAAATTAGCTTTGCTTTCACGCTATTTCGCCCTATTTTTGGCCAGCTAAAATTAATTGCATGAACATTCACGAATACCAGGGAAAAGAGCTGCTCAAGCGTTATGGCGTGAGCATACAGGAAGGCATTGTAGCACATACTGCCGATGAGGCCGTTGAAGCTGCCAAAAAGCTGCAAGAACAAACCGGCACAGGCTGGTGGGTGGTAAAAGCTCAAATCCATGCTGGTGGACGTGGTAAAGGTGGTGGGGTGAAGCTTGCTAAGTCGTTGGACGATGTACGCGAAAAGGCTTCCAACATCATCGGTATGCAATTGATTACGCCTCAAACCACAGCAGAAGGCAAAAAGGTACATAAAGTGCTTATCGCGCAAGACGTATACTATCCGGGTGCTTCTGAAACCAAGGAATTCTATATGTCGGTTTTGCTCGATCGCGCCAACGCACGCACTACGGTGATGTATTCAACCGAAGGAGGCATGGACATTGAGGAAGTTGCGGAGCATACACCTCACCTGATTTTCAAAGAAACCATCGATCCACGTGTAGGTTTGCAAGGTTTCCAAGCCCGTAAAATCGCCTTCAACTTAGGGTTATCAGGCACCGCTTTTAAAGAAATGGTGAAGTTTGTAGGCGCCTTGGTGAAAGCATATGAGGCCACAGATGCAGATATGTTTGAAATCAACCCGGTGCTCAAAACGTCTGACGATAAAATCATTGCCGTTGATGCCAAAGTGAACATCGACGAAAATGCATTGTACCGTCATCCCGACATTGCCGCCATGCGTGATACCCTCGAAGAAGATCCCACCGAAGTGGAAGCCACAGCATTCAATTTGAATTATGTGAAACTCGACGGAAATGTGGGTTGCATGGTAAATGGTGCAGGTTTGGCTATGGCCACCATGGACATCATTAAATTGTCGGGCGGTGAGCCTGCCAACTTCCTTGATGTAGGCGGTACCGCCAATGCCGAGCGTGTTGCAAACGCCTTCAACATCATCTTGAAAGACCCGAATGTAAAAGCCATTCTGGTGAATATTTTTGGTGGTATTGTGCGCTGCGACCGCGTAGCCAACGGCATCGTTGAAGCTTACAAGCAGATCGGCGACATCAAAGTTCCGATTATTGTGCGCTTGCAAGGCACCAATGCCAAAGAAGCCAAAGAAATTCTCGATGCCTCCGGCCTCAAGCTCATGGGGGCCGTTGGTTTGGAAGAGGCTGCCAGTTTGGTAGAATCGGTGCTCAACTGAGTATTCCGCATTAATAATCACGAAAAGCAGGGTTAGCGCCCTGCTTTTCGTATTTTTACAGCATGCGCGTTCGCTTGTACGAAGAAAATGTGAACGATCGCCAATTACAACAGGTGGTCGATTGTTTGAAAGCAGGAGGGGTAATCATTTATCCTACCGATACGGTGTATGCTTTCGGCGCAGATATGTACAACAGCAAAGCCATCGACAAAATTAACCGCTTGAAGAAGCTTGAGCAGGGACAATACGCCATCATTTGTCACGATTTAAGCAATTTGTCGGACTACACCCTGCAACTTCCCAACAACGTTTTTAAGATGATGCGCCGTGCATTGCCAGGTCCTTATACCTTTATCCTCAAGGCCAATGCACAAGTGCCCAAGCTCTTTCATAGCAAACGCAAAACCATTGGTATAAGGGTGCCCGATAATGCTATAGCCCGTGCCATCGTACAGGCCTTGGGCAACCCCCTGGTTTCTTCATCCGTAGTTGATCACGACGATGTAGTGGAGTATACCACCGACCCCGATTTGATTTGGGAACGGTTCGGCGACGATATTGATATGCTGGTGGATGGGGGATATGGCGACAACCAGCCATCAACAGTATTGGATTGCAGCGGCGACGAAATTGAAGTCATCAGAGAAGGAAAAGGCGACCTGAGCATCCTCTGATTTGTCAGCGCAGTGTCATTAACCCGCTGTTTAACGCATTTTAACAGCTTGTTAAAGTTTGTTGTTGGCTTTTGCAGTACGAAAGCCTAAATTCGACGTTCCAATTTGTTTGCATGAAGGAGATTTTTACGGGATTCCTGTTTTTGATGTTATGTGGAATTTCGTCGGTACAAGGACAAGAGAGTACAGGAACAGTTCGAGGATTTGTTTATGATAAGTCGAGCGGCGAGCCCATTTTGTTTACCAACGTTTTTTTGAAAGGCACCACATATGGCGCCAGTACCGATGTAAATGGCTTCTTTTCTATTAGCCGTATTCCAGCCGGTACCTATACGCTTATCAGCACCTATTTGGGCTACGATACAGCATCGGTGCAGGTTACGGTAAAGCCAGGAGGCATTGTCAACCAGAAATTGTTCATCAATAAATCGAGCATTCAGCTGAGAGCCATTGAGGTGAGTGCCGAAAAACAGGAGCAATTAACGGCGGTGAAAGTTTCGGTTGAAACAGTTACTGCCAAGCAAATCACTCAAATAGTGAGCGTAGGGGGCGATGCCGACATTGCGCAGTACCTCCAGGTTTTGCCGGGCGTGGTGTTTACGGGTGACCAGGGTGGACAATTATACATCCGTGGGGGCTCGCCAGTACAAAACAAAGTGATGCTCGATGGAATGATCATTTACAATCCATTTCACTCCATTGGCTTGTTTTCGGTTTTTGAAACCGACATCATTAAAAATGCCGATGTATATACCGGGGGTTACAACGCCAACCACGGTGGACGTATTTCGGCGGTGATGGATGTAACCACCCGCGATGGCAATCAAAAACGCCTAACAGGAAAAATTGGTGCAAGTCCCTTTATGAGCCGTGTGGTGCTCGAAGGTCCGTTATCGCGTCCCAAGAATCCCGACAAACTCGCACCCACTTTCGTCATTGCAGGTAAATCGTCGTATTTGAACCGCACCTCACCGGTGCTTTACAGCTACGCCGATTCGAATGGATTGCCCTTCAGCTTCAACGATATTTACGCCAAAACCACTTTTAAGGCCAAAAATGGCAGTAAATTGAGTCTTTTTGGTTTCAACTTCAACGACCGTGTGAATTTTAGGCAGATAGCAGATATTGGCTGGAACTCCTTGGGTTTAGGTGCCAATTTCGTACTCATACCCGAAGGCTCTACTTCTTTGATCAGCGGTACCATGGCTTATTCCGATTATCAAGCCAACCAAACTGAAGCCGATGGTGCGCCTCGCCAAAGTGGTATTACAGGATTTAATGGTAATATCAACATCACCCAGTTTTTAGGGGGCGACGAAGTGGTTTATGGGGTGGATGTAGTGGGATTTGGAACCAACTTCCGCTTTACGAATCCAAGCGGTTTGATTTTGAGTCAAGATGCCAATACTACTGAATTGGCTGCTTACGTGAAATACAAGTATTTAACCGAAAAGCTGGTGCTTGAACCTGGCTTTCGCATACATGCCTACTCATCACTGGGCGAAGTAAGTTTGGAGCCTCGCTTGGGTGCCAAATACAACCTCACCAAGCAACTTCGACTCAAATTTGCGGGTGGACTGTATTCGCAAAACCTGATTTCGGCACAGTCTGATCGAGACATTGTGAATTTGTTCTATGGCTTTTTGTCGGGCCCCGACAATCTGCCCCGCACCTTCGACGGTCAGGACGTAACCAGTAAGCTTCAAAAAGCCCGTCATGCCATCGCAGGGGTTGAATTCGATTTGGGAAGACATTTAGAGTTCAATGTAGAGACCTACATCAAAGACTTCAACCAACTCACCAATATCAACCGTGACAAGATTTACGAAGACATTTTGGAGTTTTCGGACAAGCCCGATTTTTTGAAGAAAGACTACATCATTGAGCGCGGACAGGCATATGGTTTCGATTTTCGTTTAAAGTACGATCGCAAGCGTTTTTACTTTTGGGCTACCTATTCTTGGACGTATGTTGACCGTTTTGACGGCATCAGAACCTACAATCCCAGTTTCGACAGGCGTCACAACATCAATTTAGTGTCGACTTACACCTTTGGCAAAGATTTGAATTGGGAGTTGAGCGGTCGTTGGAATTTTGGATCGGGCTTTCCTTTCACCCAAACCCAGGGCTTTCATCCCAATATCAACGTAGATAACGGTATCAATACAGATTTTCTAAGTCAGAATGGAGGCTTAGGTATTGTGTATGCCGATTTTAACCAAGGCCGCTTGCCAACATATCATCGCTTAGATGTATCGTTGCGTCACACTTGGGCCATCAGCGATCGTTCCGAATTAGACTTCAACTTCAGCATCAGCAATATGTACAACCGCGAGAACATCTTCTATTTCGACCGGGTACGTTTTAGTCGTGTAAACCAGCTCCCTATTTTACCCAGTTTGGGAGTTACACTGAGTTTCTAAGGCTTTGGGTTTTCCACAAAAAAGGCTGTCAAGCGCATGCTTGAGGGCCTTTTTTGTGGTTTTTTCTGTTCAAAACTATTTCGCATGCTCACCGATTATAGGAGGATGCATTGCTGTAGTTTTGTTTAGGCGTAATCTGTAGGTGTTTGATTGCGTTAATAATGCCATTGTAAACAAGCAAGCATGCAAAAATCCATTTTGGCGGGTTTTCTCCTGATTTTCCTGAATGTTGGTCAAGGTATAGGGCAGCGTTCCCAGGTTTTTAACGAGCCGCAGGCCAAGCTCGAAAATGCACAGAAGTTATACGAACAAGAGCGCTATGTAGCTGCTAAGCGGCAATACGAACAGGTTATTAGTGAGGTTTTTCCGCCCGACGAAAGTAAAGAGCGCCAAGAGATTTATAGGCAGGCGCGCTTTTACAGAGCGTTGTCGACGGCGCAAATGAGGCAAAAGGATGCCGATTTCCAGTTGTTGTCGTTCATCGAAGATTTTCCAGAAGCCCTGGAAGTGAGCGAAGCCAAGTTTTTTCTGGGGCAGTACTATTTCATTTCGAAGAAGTACAAGGAAGTAATTCCGGTATTGTCGACCCTCGATGCTTCTTTGCTGAAAATTGACCAAAGTGCCAAGGCACATTACTATTTGGGCTACAGTTACTTTACCCGCGATCAATTTGCCCAGGCCAAACAAGAATTAGAGCAAATCAGCAGTCTCAAAAACGAGTACCATTATCCGGCGAATTATTACTTGGGTGTAATGGCTTATAAAGATGGTGATTTAAATGCTGCACTGGCTTATTTCGGCAAGCTGCGCGAATCGGCGAACTATGGTCGAATTGTGCCTTACTACATTGCCAAGGTGCAGTTTGAATTGGGGCAATACGATGCTTTATTGGCCGAAGCGCTGCCTTTGTCGTCGAACAAGGAAGTAAAGCAGTTGGCCAATTTGAACTACCTCATTGCACAAGCTTACTTCCGCAAGAATGAATTTGTAAAAGCCATTCCATACCTCAAACGCTACCAAGAGCAGGGCGGGCAATTGGTGAGTGAAGATTATTATCAATTGGGTTATGCAGCCTATGTGGGGCGCGATTACCGCGGAGCTGTATCCAATTTATCGAAGGCAGCGTCGCGGACCGACAGTATTGGGCAAAGTGCCACCTTTATGTTGGGCGATTGTTACTTGAAACTAGGGCAAAAGGAGCAGGCACTTACCAGCTTTTATGCTGCATCGCGTTTGGCCATTGATGTCGAAATTCAAGAAACGGCCGCCTTCAATCACGCCAAGTTGGGATATGAGTTGAACATACACCCTCAATCGCTCACCTGGCTCAAGGATTTTTTGAGTAGTTATCCCCGTTCGCGTTATGCCGATGAAGCCCGCGAGCATCTAGGTAATTTGCTTTTATCGACCAAGAATTTCAAAGAGGCGGTAGAGGTGATTGATAACATCAAGGTAAAAAATCTCACCATCAATAAGTCGTACCAAAAAGTGGCCTATTACCGAGGGGTAGAATTGTTTAATCAGGCGGTATTTCTAGAGTCATTGCGCATGTTCGACAAATCGTTGAGTCAGCCCATCGACAAAAACCTCACGGCTATGGCGCTTTTCTGGAGGGCTGAGTCGAACTATCGTTTGGGTGATTTGAAAAATGCAGTTACCGATTTTCAGCGGTTTGTGCAAGCTTATCCTGTTACCATGGGTTTAGAGCCCGAAAATTCGATGGCCGCCGCCAATTATGGCCTGGGTTACAGTTATTTCAAACAAACGGAGTATTTATTGGCTATCAGTCACTTTGAAAGTGCACTCAAAGACATTCAGGGAGCCGATAAAAAGGTGCAGCAGCACCAGTTCATGCAATCTATTTTCCCCGACGTTTTGGTGCGGTTAGGTGATGCGCACTTTGCCATCAAAGCCTATCCTCAGGCACTCACTTATTATCAGCAGGTGATAAGTAGGACGCTGCCGGGTGCCGACTATGCCAATTATCAGGAAGCCATATTGTACGGTTTAACGGGTCAGCGCGAAAAGAAAATCCAGTCGTTGCAGGGCTTTCAAAAGCGCTTTCCAGGTTCGTTGTACCTCGATAATGCGATGCTAGAATTGGCCAATACCCATTTTTTGGCTGGAAATGAGGAAGCAGCGCTTCGCCAAATAGATAGCATGGTGCTGCGCAGGCCGAATAGCTTGCTCTTGAAAAACGCTTTGCTTATCAAAGGACTTATTCTGTACAACCAGGAAAAATACCCCAAGGCCCTCGAGGCTTATAAATTGGTGGTGAGCAACTATCCGAAAACCCAGGAATCGCGTGATGCACTTGCCGGCATTAAGAATATTTACATTCAATTGAACGATATCGACAGCTACTTGGCCTATGCATCCACGATACCATCGGCAACGGTTACTTTGTCGGAGCAAGATTCTATTACCTTTCAAGCTGCCGAATTGGTGTACAACCAAAACAATTGCGATAAGGCCATTCCTGAACTTACCCGTTATTTGAACCGGTTTCCCGATGGCTTTTTTGCAGTGAATGCCAGGTATCTGCGGGCCGACTGCTATGGAAGAAACAAGCAGCAGGATTTGATGCTGCAAGATTTCCGTTTTATAGCCGATCAACCGCGCAACTTGTATTCAGAGCGTACCTATGCCCGCTTAGCTGCACATGCAGTAAATGAAGGCAACCAGGCCGACGCTATTAAGTACTTCAGCTTGTTGGAGCAAAACAGCGATTCGCGCTGGAATTTGCTTGATGCTTATCAGGGTTTGATGCGCAGCTATTTTGCAATTGGCAATGCAGACTTGGCGCGCAGTTATTCCAATAAGGTGAAACAGTTTGAGTTTTCTGATGAAGCGGGCAAGAACGAAGCCGATTTGATTTTGGGCCAATTGCTTTTAGCAGAAGGTAGTTTGAGCGATGCTTTGCTCACTTTTACCCGGGTTTACGAGCAAACCAAAAGCGAAACCGGTGCTGCCGCAAAATACTTTATTGCCGATATACAGTTCAAACGCAAAGAATTTGTGCCTGCCCAGAATACAGTATTTGAGCTGGTTGATAAAATTCCCTATTACGATTTGTGGATAGGCCGGGCATTTTTGTTATTGGCCGAAACCTATGTTGAGTTGGGGGAGGATTTCCAGGCCATAGCCACCTTGCAGAGTATTGTTGATAATAGGCCAGAGGACGACATCACCCGCCAAGCACGCCTTCGTTTGGCTGAATTGAAAGCCCGACAGGTAGGCAACCGTTCACAGCGGGAGCCAGCGGGCAGCGATGGCAATGGTTCGGGAGAAGGTGGTAACAATAATTAATTAGCAGCCATGAAATACAATCGCATTTTTTTATCGCTTTCGGCCGTGCTATTTACATCGCTCTGCGTTTCTGCCCAGGAGCGCGGCACCATTACCATCGACCCGATTAAAGTAGTACGTTCATACGAAGCTGTGCTTGCCGATGCGCTCAAATTGAGTCCCGTACCGCAGCTACCTACTGTACAAAGCGAACGCCGGGAACTCATTTACACAGGCATTAATAGGATGGCACCCACCGCAGTTGAATTGGCGCCACTTACACCACTCAGGGCCATGGCCGAGCCGCCCAGTCAATTGGGTGCGGGGCATTTACGTTTGGGGGGAGGCAATTACAACACTCCTTTGGCCGATTTGAGGTATACCAGCAAGCGCGACCCCAATTTTGAGTACGGCGCCATTGCCCGTCATTTTTCATCGGCAGGAAATATCAAAGTAGATTCACTGAGATACGACCATGCCGCATTGAGCGACAATACGCTGGGGGTACATGGCAAGCGCTATCTTCAGAAAGTGTATTTGCATTCGGCTTTCCAGTATGATAGGCAGGTGAGGCATTTTTATGGTTTGCAAAGACCCGTTGAAATACCCCGTGATTCTATCCGTCAGGTATTTAATCGTTTTGGTGGAAATTTGGGCATTAAAAGTCATTTGGTAGAGGCCGATCAGGTGGATTATGCAGCCAACTTTAGCTTCTACAGTTTAAACGACAGGGCAGGTCAACGCGAAAACAACTTGCGTTTGGATGGTAATTTGCTCATCCGCAATGCCGAAAACCGCCTGACTTTTGATTTTGCCGTTGACCATACTGCTTTTGAGCAGTTGTCGGGATTGTCGACAGCCCGAACCTTGGTTTATTTTCAACCGCGCTTTAACCTCCAGAAATCAAAGTTGGCGGTGAATGCAGGTTTGAATTTGGCGATGGAAGCATCGGGCGGTATTTCGCAGTTTCGCATTTATCCCCATGTTGACGCTACTTATCTCATCAACGACGTGTATGCCATTGCCTATGCAGGAATTACGGGCAATACCGAGCGCGTGAGCTATGACGATTTGGTGAGGGTCAATCCGTTCATAGGTGTGAATCCCGACATACGCAATTTGAACAACCGTTTTCAGCTTTATGGTGGTTTGAAAGGTAGTTTCGACGAATTGACATCCTATAATGTGATGTTGAGTTACCAACGTTTAGAGCAAGCTTTGTTTTACCTCAACGACACCGCCGATTTCAGCCGTTTGATGCCCGTTTACGACAGTGCAGCCAGTATGTTTAATATACGGGTAGCGCTTGAAAGGAAGTTCAGCGACCGATACGCGATGCATGCCCGTTTTGATTGGCGCAATTATGGGCTTTCGAACCTGGCTGCGCCCTTTATGCAACCAACTTTGGGTTTGAATGTGGGTGGTACTTATAATTTGCAATCGAAACTTCGCTTGAAAGCCGAAGCAGTGGTGTTTAATGGGGTGCCCTACCTTGATGCCATGGGCGAGCAAAAGGAGCTCAAGGGGGTATTCGATTTAAATTTGGGTGCTACTTATACGTATAACCGACATTTCGATTTCTTCCTCAATTTGAATAACGTAACTTCGGCCCGGTATTTCCGCTGGTACAGCTATCCCACCTTTGGGTTTAATGTTTTAGGTGGATTGAACTTGCGTTTCTGAAAACAACATGAAAACACTGCGGGAATTAGTCATCAAGCAAAAATCACCCATACAATTGGGTGAAATGGCTTATTTACAAGCGCAGTATGAGCCCGCAAGTTTGCAACAAGGGGGCAGGGTCATTAAACCGCCGCGCTATCGCTGGTTTCTGTATGAAGGCATTTGTGATTTGCCCCACGTAATGCGTCATGATATTCAGGATGAGGCATTCATGGAAGCCTTGCTCGTTGGCGTAAGGTCGGGAGAGTCATTTGAATATGCCTCGTTTGGCATGTTTTACAAGCGGGAAGAAGGCTTTGAGCTGCTTTTATCGGCTGGAACTGCATACAAAACGGGTCCCAACTACGGTTTGCCATCTTTGAACTTGCAGCCCGTAAAAGCGGCTGGCAAAGTTCTCTTCGAACAAGGCCCAGTTAAGAATCGAAATGGCAATTTGTGGTGGCTGCAAGTGGCTGCCACGGTGTTGTTCATTGTATTGCTGAATGTATTGGCATTGACCTATTTGTCGGAAAATGGTGGGCTCAGTTTTCAAGCACCTACCAAGGCGAGCTTATTCGATAGTTTGAAGGAGCCAGATCCATTCAGCTATGTAGAGGATACACTGGAGGAATTGTCGAATGTGCCCGACTTAAGCACTGCTCAGAAGCCATGGCAACCATATGACAGTTTACAAGAGGCTACCTCAGGGGTGGTTACTGAAGCAGCAACGGCTCCAGAAATCAAGGTTCAAGTAGTTTCTGCGAAAGAAGCGCCTGTGAAATTGGCCCAAAAAGCACCTGAGCCGAATATGGAAAGCAAGTCCAGTCAAAAGGTCGTTCGCGAAGAGGCAAATCAAGCCAGTGTGAAAGTGGTGGTTGGTGCTTTTGGACAGAAAGACAATGCCGATAAATGGGCATCAACCTTGCGTAAACGAGGTTTTGAGGCCCAGCTACTTCTACCTAAAGCAGGAACGTTGTATCGGGTGATAGTGGTAAATACCCAATCGTCGAGCACCGAATCTGACTTTCTAAAGCAGGTTCAGGAAAATATTCATCCACAAGCCTGGGTTTTGGCAGAGTAATTGTTAGGTCCAAATTCTTTTTTTGGGAAATTTAATTTTCTATTCTGGAATACTTCCTTACATTTGTATGTAAGCTTTTCGCTTTTCAGCGAGTAGTTTTCATAGGTTTAGTTTAGTTTTCAGACAGCAAAAAGGTGCCGGGAGGCACCTTTTTTTATGGATGAAGCACTTGCTGGATACTGTTTCGGGCTACAGGATGGTAGCGCATCTGGTATTTATCAAACCAGAGCATGGCTTTATCGCGACAAAGCAAATTGTTCCACAAGGCAGTATAAACCACCAACAATAGTTTTCTTCTGCCAGTTTTGGCCACATAAGCTTCTACAGCAGGAAGCGCACCGAGGTAGTTATGCTGCAATATCAATTGAAACCAAACGGCTTGCAACTCTGCGTTTCCACTGCTACTAAATTGCAGGGTTTCATCCAAGGCCGCCAACCGGGCTTCAGGCAATTGGCCCTGATTAATAACGCGCAAAAAGTACATCCACTCATAAACCGACCAAGCTCCAGTGGGTAAATAGGTGATTTCTTCGCCCTGGAGCCATAAACCAGCAACGGCTTCCACATTGGCAAAGCGGGCTGATATGCGCGGTACATAATTGTTAGGCAATGCAGGAGCATATAACCAGGTATTCAATGTGGTAACATCCAGTGGTGAAGAGGCAAAAAGTTCTTTTTGATAGGTCTCTACAAAACTGGAGGTATTGTACACCCGAGCGGGCCTACTTTCTAGCCTTTTTTTAATCCACTGGTCGATTGACTTTTTGCCAAGGCTGTTTTCGAGTTGCATCATCATCGCAGTTACTTTTTGGTAACTCAGTGCACCCAACACCAAATCGGGGTCTTTGCCTTCTAAATCAGGCACCAATATCAGCGCTTGCTTTTGCATTTTACTATGGGCCAAATTACGTGCGAGTTCGAGATTGCTCAAGCTATGCATCATTTCGGCATAGCTTGGCCCTTCCATTTCTTCAATAATGCGGCGTTCGATATAACTGGTGAAAAACTCATTCAACCAAAAATCTTCCCAACTGGCATGTTTTAGCAGTTGATCCGACCAAGCGTGTGCCAGCTCGTGTGCCACCAAATTGGTTAAGCTTCTGTCGCCCGCAATCAATGTAGGAGCCGCAAACATAATCATCGGATTTTCCATGCCACCAAATGGAAAACTGGGGGGAAGCACCAGTACATCGAAACGGCTCCAAGGCATATCGCCAAACAATCGCTCGGCTGCTTTGATCATGGGTGGCAAATTGGCAAATTCTTGCCAGGCAGATTCGAGCATCGATTTTTCGGCAAAAATCCCCGATCGATCGTCGAAGGCCTTGTACTCGAAATCACCCACAGCCAATGAAAATAAGTAGGCAGGAATGGGTTTTGGATTGCTGAAATGGTAGGTGCCCGAGAGGCTTTTGTGCGCGCTGTTGGGAGCACTCATTACGGCCATGAGTCCGGGCGGGACTTTCAGCTCGGCATCGAAGCTAAAGCGCAATGCCGGACTGTCTTGGCAAGGTAGCCAGCTCCTGGTGAGTATGGCCTGGCCTTGCGAAAACAAAAAGGGATGTTGTTGATTGCTGGTTTGATCCGTTTCGAGCCATTGTAATCCCTTGGCGTTGCTCGATGTATGGTATTGAATATGAACAGTTTGAGTTCCTTTTTTTAAAGCAATGCGCAACGCACTTCCCAAAATGGCGTCCGCTCGATCGAGTTTCCAAGCTGTTGGTTGCTCATTGTCCAAGAGCACCTCCGTAATTACAAGTCCATAAGTATCGAATACAATGGTGTCGGCATCTTTTTCAGTTTCAATAACCCAACTGGCCCTTGCTGTTATGCGTTTGAGCGTAAAGTCAACCTGGCCCTTCCAGGCCAAATGGCTTGCCAATGCTTTGTTTGGCTGAGAGTAGCTGTGCGGGTCGATGGGGATGGTCTCTTGGGCCGCATACCAGCTGCAAGCTTGACATATCAGCATGGCCAAACAAGCTGCTAACCGATGTAATTTCATTACCAACGAATGCCCATTTTTTGGTAAACAAAGTGGAGTAGCCAAGCGGGACCAATAAGCAAGAACTGCAGGTCTTTCAAGAAACTGGGCTTTTTGCCTTCAATTTTGTGCCCAATGAATTGACCCACCCAGGCCACTGCAAACACCCCAAATGAAATGAAAATATGTGCCGTGCTTCCTAAAGTGTGGAGCTGCACATTGCCCCATGCAAAGGCGGTGCTTATGAATAACATGCCCAAGAAAAGAGGGATGGAGAGGCGCACATAATACAGCGAGGCAGCCACCAAAAACAAACTGCCCCAATTCACCCAAGGATGGCCGGTTTGTTGAACCCAATTTTGAAGAAAGGCATGGGGAAGGTTCCAAATGAGCCCAATGAGGCTAAACATAATGGCAGGTACGCATATCCAATGCACCATTTTATTGGTGTGATTTTGGTGACTTTCGCCGTATTCGGCAAGCAATTGGTCGATTTTGCGCATGATGGCTTTAATTGAGTTTCGAAAATTAACTTTTTTACACAAATCTTTTACGCTTCTTCCCCACGAAAGGGGCAATAAGCAGCTTGCGAAGTTGTATTTTTGGGCTGCATGAATTTCGCCAATCCCGCTGCATTGTGGGGCTTGTTTGCCCTCTTGGTACCCATTGCGGTTCATTTGTTTAGTTTCAGAACCTCTAAACGGGTGCTTTTCAGCAATTTGAGTTTGCTTACCGAAATTAAGCAAGAAAGCAGCAAAAGGCGACTGCTCAAAGAGCGCTTGTTGCTTTTGAGCCGCTTGTTGGCGCTGTTGTGCCTGGTTTTTGCCTTTGCCCAACCCCGCTGGGGCAATGCCTCCGAAATTGTATCCCCAGGAAGCCGGTACCACAGCCTTTTTGTTGATAATAGTCCCAGCATGCTTTTGGAAGGCAGTGAGGGACTGCTCATAGAACAAGCCCGAGAAGCCGCCCGCGCCATCGCTTTGGCTGCAAGTCCGAACGAACGCTTCCAATTACTCACCCACGACTTTGCACCCCAATCGCAGCGCTGGTTAAGTCGCGATGGCTTTTTGGCCGCCCTGGAGGAGGTACGGCCGGCATTCGTGTCGCGCTTGCCTCAAGAAATCATCGACCGACAATTAGATGCCGTACATGGCTTTGCCGACAAAAAAGCGGTTCAGTTTTATTGGATAAGCGATTTTCAGAAGTCGGCCATGCCTTTGGAAGGATTAGAGAGGGGCGCAGATTTAAATGTGCAACTGGTGCAATTGATTCCCGAAGAGGCGGGAAACGTTTATGTAGACACCGCTTGGCTGGAGCCACCGCTTTTGCGCAAAGGAGAAAAAGCGCGCTTGTTGTTTCGACTTAAAAATGGCGGAAGAACCGATGCCAATGGTGTGCTGGTACAATTGCGCTTGTCGGAAGTGCAAAAAGGCCTGGCAAATGTCGACATTGCCGCTGGCGCCAGTGTGGTGGATACCATCGATTTCACGCCCGACCAAACCGGTGTTTTGCCAGCCACTTTAGAGCTCGACGACCGGGTTTTTCCATTTGACGACCGCTGGTACATGCAATTCAAGGTAGAATCGGAGTTGCCCCTCGTATACCTGAGGCCCGAGAAAGCTTCACCATTCATCAAAGCGCTTTTTGCCAAAGACGATTTTGTGGCAATGCAAGAAATGCCTGCGGTGCGGGTCGACCTAAATGTGCTCCAATCGGCACGGGCCTTGGTGCTTGAAGGGGTGGATGCCAGTGCAAGCGGACTGCTCGAAAGCATCAAGGCGCAGGTAGAGGCTGGGGCTTCGTTGGTGTACATTCCAGGAGAAAACGAGACCGCGGGCAATTTGCAGCAGGTGTTGAGTTACTTCACAGGTGGACAAGTAGGCGAGTTGGTTGAGGAGGCCATGGCCGTGCGTAAGCTCGACTTCAACGACAAACTTTTTCAAGAAACCTTCAGCCGTTTGCCCGAGCAAATGTTGCTTCCCACAGCCAAGAAGTATTTTTCTTACAAGCCACACCCAGCTGATAGGGTATTGATGGAATTGGCCAATGGTGCGCCCTGGTTGATCCGCCGGGAGCTAGGCAACGGCAATGTGGTGGTTTTGCTAAGCGCTTTGCAGCCCAGTTGGACCGATATGCCTCAACAGGCACTTTTTGTACCCACTTTCGATCGGGCAGTCCAATTGAGCGGTGGATTGCTGCCCACTTCCATCCGCTTACGCGATGCGCTACAGATTGAACTTCGTACCAGCGATGTGCCCAAAGACGGCGTACTGTCGTTGCACAACGAACAAAACAGCTGGTTGCCAGAGGTACGGCGCATAGGAAACCGATTGCTTTTGTTTTTGACAGGCAATAAAATTGGTCCTGGCCACTATCAAATTCAAGTAAACAACCAAACCATATCCAATGTGCTTTTAGCCCTGAATGGCGATGAAACCGAGTCGCAGCTGAACTACTATGATTCGAAAGAATTGGCTGCCTGGGTAACGCAATGGGGATGGCAACAACAGCAAGTTACAACCGCTTCATTGGCTGGCAAAATGCTCGACGCAGCCAGCCATGGTACTGCCTGGAAATGGTTATTGCTGGGGGTTTTGGTATTTTTGCTCACGGAAACATTCATTCTCAAATTTTTGCGCTGATGCAAATACTCATCAAACAAGCCCGCATTTTTGATCCAGGTTCGGGCCATCATGGCGAAAGGCGCGATGTTTTGCTCGATGCTGGCAAAATCAGCGCCATAGAAGCAACGCTTGAAGCAGCAAGTGCCCAGCACATCAGTGGTGCCGATTTGTGGCTAACACCTTCCTTTACCGATACCTACGCCTTTCTGCGCGAACCAGGCCATGAATACAAAGAAACCCTGCAAACAGGCAGTGAAGCCGCTTTCAGAGGAGGGTTCACCCGCTTGCTCGTTCAACCCGATACAAAGCCTGTCATCCAAACCAAAGGCGAGGTACAAGCGCTTTTAAGCCGGCAGGGAAATAAGGTAGGACTGTTGCCCGCTGGTGCTGCCACCGAAGATTTGCAGGGCAAGCACCTCACCGAAATGCTCGATATGTTTGCAGCTGGTGCTGTTGCTTTCTCCAATGCCGATCAACCCATTGACGATAGCAGGGTGATGCTGCTGGCCTTGCAATACGCCCAACAGGTAGATGCCATGCTTATGGTGTTGCCGGTAGACAGCTACCTGAGCAAAGGGGGACAAGCGCACGAAGGTTTGGTAAGTACCCGCCTCGGATTACGCGGCATTCCGGCACTTGCCGAAGAGCTGCGCGTGGCCCGCGACCTCGATTTATTGGCTTACACTGGAGGAAGGCTGCATTTTTCGAAAATAAGCACTGCAGGTAGTGTTGATCGCATCCGCAAGGCAAAAGCTGCCGGATTGCGGGTAAGCTGCGGCGTAGCAGCCTACCAGCTGCTCCTTACCGATGAAGCCCTGCAAGGCTTCGATACCCGCTTTAAATCGATGCCTCCCTTGCGCGATGAGTCCCATCGAATGGCCCTGCTCGAAGGCTTGCGTGATGGCACCATCGATGTGATTTGCAGCGACCATCAACCAGAAGATACCGAGCACAAGGCTTTGGAATTTGACTTGTCGAATTTTGGCTTGGCTGGACTTGAAACGGCACTTTCAGCAGTCGTCACTGCCACTGCAGGCGATGAGGCCTTGCTTGATAAGTGTTTGGCCGCCCTCACCAGAGGTCCCGAAGGGCTCTTAGGCTTATCGAGCCATACTTCGCAATCCGGTAATCGCGCTTCATTGGTGGTATTCGACCGCGGCGCCAGCTATACTGTAAACTCCAGAATATTGGCCAGCAAAGGGGTTAACAATCCTTTTCTAGCATCAACCCTACAAGGCCCTATTCGCCTGGTGGTAAACCAAAACGAAAATTATTTCACGCATGTATGACCGCATAAAACAGTCGGCGGTGGGCCTCCTCAGTGGGCTCCATCTGGCGCAGCTGCCACAGGCAAAACAGGCCCTGGGTACCAAACCCGAAACCCTCGTAGCTGATCTTAAATCTTGGCTAGAGCAGGAGGACAGCGCAGCGAATCAGGCCTGGCAAGGTCGTTTGCAGGCTGTTTTGGGCTTGTTAAGCGATGCCAAGGATTTGGCCCAAAGTGTAAAGTCGCTTGATTTGCTTTGCAAGGAGGATGCGGCCCTTCAGCCGTATAAAGAGTATATTTTCGATTTGCTCTATATATCCTGGCTCAGTTGGCAAGAAAGCCAAGGCAATGATGATTGGATGGACAGTCCCGAATGGCAGCGCCTCGAAGAAAAGCTGGCAGAACGTGGTACCGAAATGCTTACCATGCTCATGTACTTGCAGGAAGTAGTGGATTCAGAGCTGAAGGCCAATCTCGATGATTTTTTGGAAGAATTCCTCATCGATGAGGAAATGGACTTTCAGGAAGACCTGGAAGTGTATGAAGAAGTGATTGAAAACCGACCTTGGCTGGATTTGACCTATGCCGAAATGGTGAGCAATGCCGAGCAATTGGAAGAGCAAACCGCTATTCCTGAATTGTTTACGCCCTTGTTTTGCTTTTTTAAGAGTCCCGAAAAATCGCAAATTAATTTGCTGGCCACCTTGGGTGCCGGTGGAAATGTACAGCGCAATTTGGCAGTGGTACTGGCCTTACAAGGCTTTTATAAAGGTTTAGAGGGCATAGAGGCTGCGTTCTTGCTACCAACAGAAGGTGCAAATTGAGCAGTGTTTTTTAACTTTGCAGTATTCAATCAAAAATCACGATGAGAGAAATGTTCAGATATGCCATGCTTACCGTTGGTTTTCGGTATGGCTCTTATGCAGCAGCATTTTCCTTGTTGGCCGCTTTGTTGCTTTTTAATTTTAAGTACGATCCCATGGGGCAGTTTCGGCTGCTCATTGGTGTAATTACGGTGGTGGTGATGGTTTTGGCCATGCGCGACTACAAATACATCTACAACCAGGGAAACATCAATGTTACCCATGGCTTTATGGTGGCCATGTCGGTAGGGTTGATCAGTGCGGTTTTTTATTCCTTCTCGTTGTTTGTGTGGATTTCGTTCAGCGATAATTTATGGCAATTACACATCGACGATCAGTTGAGAACACTCGAACAAGGAAAGGCTACCATTGAGAAAAATTATGCGCCCGGACAATTCGACAAAATCAAAGAGAGTATTCTCAACGCAAGCAAGTCGTATATTGCATTCACAACCCTGTTTTTTAGGCTGCTTTGGAGCTTACTCATTGGATTCATGGTGTCTATTTATTACCGAAATTGAGAAATATGGAACAAAAAAGATTTTTTGAAAAGCCTATGATTAAATGGGGTTTACTTCTTGGAGGTTTACTCGTAGTTGCATTATTTCTTGTCTATAGTTTTGATGCTGCATCGTTAGTTTCGATCTGGTACTCTATCCTTACATTAGCTTTTCTACCGATAATTTTCATGGTTTTGGCGAACATAGAGTTAAAAAGGAGCGGTGGTAACGTTTTGTTGTATGGTGATGCGGTGATGACAAACATTGTTATTGGATTAATTTCCAGCGTTTTAAGCATAGCAGCTACATATGTTTTATATAATTTCATTGATCCAAGTCTCCCGGAATTTCTGAAAAACACCATAATTGAGAAGACAACTGGCTATTTGGAAAGAAGTGGCATGCCAGACAGTGATATTGAGCAAGTCTTGGAAAATCTTGAACGACAAGATTACAAACAGACTATAAAAACTGCTTTTTCCTCGCTGTTAATAGCATCAGCTGTAAATGCATTATTAGGGCTGATAGTTGGTGCTTTTACAAAGCGTGTACCTGACCTTTTTGAAGAATCTACGGATGCAGGAGCTTGATATATCGGTAGTCATACCGCAATTAAACGAAGAAGAATCGTTGCCCGAACTTACCGAATGGTTGGTAAGGGTCATGGAAAAAGAGGGCTTTCGCTACGAGGTCATCTTCATTGATGATGGCAGCACCGATAATTCATGGCAGGTTATTGAACAGCTGTCGGCGCGTTTTTCAACAGTGAAAGGCATCCGTTTTCAGCGCAATTACGGCAAATCGGCTGCTTTGAATGTAGGGTTCGAAGCCGCTCAAGGTCGTGCCATTTTTACGATGGATGCCGATTTGCAAGACAGTCCCGACGAACTGCCGGCCATGTACCACCGCCTCTTTGAAGAAGGCCTCGATTTGATCAGTGGCTGGAAGAAAAAACGCTACGACCCCATCAGCAAAACCCTGCCGACCAAACTTTTCAATTGGGCCACCCGTAAGGTTTCGGGCATTAACAACCTGCATGATTTTAATTGTGGCTTGAAGGTTTACCGCCGCGAAGTAGTAAAAAGCATTGAGGTTTACGGTGAAATGCACCGCTACATACCGGTGATTGCCAAATGGGCAGGTTTTAAGCGCATCGAAGAGCAGGTAGTAGAGCACCGTGCCCGCAAATACGGACACACCAAGTTCGGCTTGGAACGTTTTATCAATGGCTTTTTAGACCTAATGTCGATTTACTTCGTAGGTCGTTTTGGCAAAAAGCCGATGCACTTTTTTGGCCTTATCGGCACCCTGTCGTTTTTTACAGGGGGCGTTATCACCTTGGTGGTCATCTACGAAAAGCTATCGAAAATTGCGCAAGGATTGCCGCACCGTGACATAACTGCACAGCCACTGTTTTTCCTGGCTTTGGTACTGGTAATTATTGGGGTGCAGCTTTTTCTCACGGGCTTTTTGGCCGAACTGGTGTCGCGCAGCTCGGCCGACCGCAACCGTTATTTGATTCGTCAAAGCACCGGCCTTGGGTAAGATTGTGATTGTGGGTCCGGCCTGGCCGCTGCGAGGCGGGGGCATGTCAACCTTCAATGAAAGGCTCGCACGCGCTTACCAGGATTTGGGACATGAGGTTCAAATCATCACTTTCAGCTTGCAGTATCCTGCCTTTTTGTTTCCAGGCAAGTCGCAATTTTCGGAAGAAGCTGCGCCCGCTGATTTAAAGATTGAGGTACGCATCAACTCTATCAACCCGTTCAGCTGGTGGAGCACTGCCCGTTACATTGGAAATTTGCGTGCCGATGTACTCATTTTCCGCTACTGGATGCCCTTTATGGCGCCTTGTTTGGGTTTTATTGCCAAGTGGAGCCGGTGGATGGGCAGTAAAGCCCGCCGGGTGGCCATTGCCGATAATATCATTCCCCACGAGCCCTTTCCCTTTTCGAAGCCTTTGACCGCCTTTTTCTTGCGTCAGATGGACGATGTGCATACGCTCTCGGCATCCGTGCGCGACGATTTGGCGAAGTTTAAGTTCAAAGGCGGTCAAAAACTGCTCAAACACCCGCTGTACGACAATTACGGCCAAAAAGTGAGTAGGGAAGAAGCATTGCAACATTTGGGCTTGTCGGCCGATTATACTTATTTCCTCTTTTTCGGTTTTATCAGACAGTACAAGGGGCTAGATTTATTGCTTCAGTCATTCGCCGATGCCCGCTTGAAAAAGCACAAAGTAAAGCTGATTGTGGCTGGTGAGTTTTACGAAAATCCCGACCGTTATTACCGCCTCATACGCGAGCACAATTTGGCCGATAGGGTAGAGATGCACAGCCGGTTCATTGCCGATGATCAGGTTAAATACTATTTCTCAGCAGCATCGCTGGTAACCCAAACCTACCACCATGCCACGCAAAGTGGGGTTACCCAGGTGGGCTTTCAGTTCGATACGCCCATGTTGGTAACCAATGTAGGGGGTCTTAGCGAGCTGGTCGACAACGGCCAATCGGGCTATGTGTGCGAGCGCGTACCGCAGCAGATTGCTGATTGTATGGTCGATTTTCTGCAAAACGATCGTTTTGCGGAGATGTCGGCCAAGGTGGCTGTGAAAAAGCAGGAGTTCAGCTGGGAGGTTTTTGCCAAGGAGCTGCGCTAGCTGCTTGCGGCCAGCCGTCGGGCCGCAATATCTTCTGGCTGCACAAGACAAGCAAGGCAAGCCTTTCCTGTGGTGGACGCAAAATATTGCGTCCTTCCAATTTATCTTTAGATAGATTTTGTATCTTCATGTTGGTTTTAATCACAGGATATGCGGAAAGTCATCATTCTTCCTCAAAGGAAAAAGATCAGGGCAGGTTTTTGGGATTACTCTAATGCATCAGCCTATTTTATCACTATAGTCACCCAAAACAGGATTCGGTTTTTTGGTGAGATTGTGGGTGAGGAGATGGTTTTATCTCCTGCCGGACAAGCAGCCCTCGATTGCTGGCATGCCATTCCGCAGCATTTTCCGGATGTGGTAATTGATGATTTTGTGGTGATGCCCGACCATGTACATGGCCTTTTGATTTTTACTAAAAAGCTCAACGATTCCGATGAAGAAGCACCTAACCGATTTGGCCCACAATCAATGAATTTGGCTTCGGTGGTTCGGGGATTCAAGGTTGGTGTTACCAAAGCAGCCAGATTGCACTATCCAAAATTCGCTTGGCAATCGAGGTATCACGACCGCATTGTCAAAGACCAATGGGAATACGAAAGGATTCAAAAGTACATTCGGGAGAATGTTGCGAAAGCTGTGGAGGCGAGGCACAAAAGCGCTTGATTAACTCAAGCGACTTATAGCTTCTCTTAACTGGTTTATTTTGCTCTCGGCGTCTGCCTTTTTCTTGCGTTCATTTTCTAAAACGGCAGCCGGGGCACCGGCTACAAATTTTTCATTATTGAGCTTTTTCTCAACAGATTCTAAGAAGCCCATTTGATAAAACATTTCTTTGAAAAATTTATCCTTTTCGGCTTCCACATCAATCTCCAACTTGAGGTCGAGGAAACACTCGTCGGTGCGCACCAGGAAAGAGGCCAGGCCCGCAGGCTTTTCGCTTACATAATGCACCTTTTCTACACCTGCCAATTTGCAAATGATGCCTTCAAAGGTTTTGAAAATAGGGTTGCTGCTGGTGAGGTACAACTCCACCAAACTTTTCACCGGCACCTGCTTTTGGTTGCGCACGTTGCGGATTTCTGAAATGAGCTCCTGCACCTTGCTGCTTTCATTCAGGTAGGATTCGTTAACAGCTTCACCTTTAGGGTAATTCGCCAGGCAGAGGAATTCATCCTGACTGCGATTGGTGTCGATTTCGTGCCACAGTTCTTCGGTGATGAAAGGCATTACGGGGTGCAGCAAACCCATCAATTGATCGAAGTAGGCAATGGTAGCTTCGTAGGTGGAGCGGTCGATGGGTTGGCCATAAGCAGGCTTGATCATCTCGAGGTACCAGCTGCAGAAGTCGTCCCAAATGAGTTTGTAGAGGTTGCGGATCATTTCCGACAAACGGTAGCTGTCGTAAGCTTTTTCAATTTCGGCAATGCCGGCCTTCAAGCGCTCGCCAAACCATTCGATGGCCGGATTTTTTGCATCGCCTTCCACCACTTCCCAACCTTTGATGAGGCGGAAAGCATTCCATATTTTGTTGGCAAAGTTGCGGCCTTGTTCAATGAGGCTGATGTCGAACAACAAATCGTTGCCGGCCGGCGAGCTGAACAACATGCCCATGCGCACGCTGTCGGCACCGTATTCGGCAATCAAGTCGAGCGGGTCGGGACTGTTTCCCAACGATTTCGACATCTTGCGGCCTTGTTTGTCGCGCACAATGCCGGTGAGGTACACGTCCTTGAACGGAATTTCGCCCATGTATTCGTGGCCGGCAATAATCATGCGGGCCACCCAGAAAAACAGGATTTCGGGGGCCGTTACGAGCACTGCGGTAGGGTAGTAGTAGCGCAAATCGGCATTGGCCTCGGCCGGCGACTTGCGGATGATTTCGTGGTCGAAAACGGTGAGCGGCCACAACCAGCTCGAGAACCAGGTGTCGAGCACGTCGTCGTCTTGGCGCAATTCGGCTGCCTGGTGCTTGCCGCCGCTTTGGGCAGCAGCCTCTTCGGCAGTACGGGCAACGTAAATGGTTCCGTCGGGGGCATACCAGGCCGGAATACGGTGGCCCCACCACAGCTGGCGCGAAATACACCAGTCGCGCACATTTTCCATCCAGTGGCGGTAGGTGTTGATGAATTTATCGGGAATGAGGCGGATGTCGCCCTTCATCACGTACTCCAAAGCGGGTTTGGTGATTTCGTCCATCTTCACAAACCACTGCATGCTCAGGCGCGGTTCAATCACGGCATTGGTGCGTTCGCTGTGGCCTACGTTGCTTTTGTAATCTTCTGCTTTTACCAAATTGCCGCTTTCTTCGAGCAGCTTGGCAATCTTCTTCCGCGCAATAAAACGGTCTTCACCCACCAAAATCTGGGCTTTTTCGTTCAGGGTGCCGTTGTCGTTAAAGATATCGATTACGGGCAGGTTGTGTTTGATGCCCAATTCGTAGTCGTTGGGGTCATGTGCCGGGGTTACCTTCAAGCAGCCGGTGCCAAAATCCATGGCCACATACTCATCCAAAATGATGGGAATGGCGCGGTTGATCAACGGAATATAGGCTTGCTTGCCGTGCAAATGGCGGAATCGTTCGTCGTTGGGGTGGATGCAGATGGCGCTGTCGGCCATGATGGTCTCGGGACGCACGGTGGCGATGGTTACATAATCGTTGCTGCCCACAATTTGATAGCGGATGTGGTACATTTTGCTGTTCACATCCTTAAAAATCACCTCGTCGTCGGCCACAGCGGTGAGGCCTTGCGGGTCCCAGTTTACCATGCGCATGCCGCGGTAGATGTAACCTTTTTTGTAGAGGTCGATGAAAACGTCGATTACGGCTTCGCTCAAACCGGGGTCCATGGTGAAGGCCGTGCGGTTCCAATCGAGCGAGGCGCCCAGTTTTTTGAGCTGCTCGAGGATGATGCCGCCGTACTTTTCTTTCCATTCCCAGGCATATTCGAGGAATTTTTCGCGACCGATGTCATTTTTGTCGATGCCTTTTTCCTTGAGCATGGCCACCACCTTGGCTTCGGTGGCAATGGAAGCGTGGTCGGTACCGGGTATCCAACAGGCATTTTTGCCTTGCATGCGGGCACGGCGGATGAGCACATCCTGGATGGTATTGTTGAGCATGTGGCCCATGTGCAGCACCCCAGTCACATTGGGCGGCGGAATGACGATGGAGTAAGGTTCGCGTTCGTCGGGGGTTGCATTAAAACAACCCGCCTGCATCCAGCGTTCATACCAGGTCGATTCAATTCCTTCGGGGGCGTATTTGGTGGCAATACTCATGGCTCTTGCTAAAAATAAGCTGCAAAAATACAGCTCTCTGCTGGAAATGATGAATGCAGGTAGTATTTTTCGGTCGTGTTGATGCGGATGTTGCCAGAAGTTGTAAAAAGAACCTTTCGTTCGAAGTATTTTTTCTTCCCGGCCCTCATTGTGATGGGCTGGTGGGGTGTGGTGCAGTGTCAATCGCAAAGTGCGGCCGATGACGAGGTCCGTGCCTTTGGTGCCCAGTACCAAAACCTACACGATTCGGCGCAGTACCTCGGCAAAGAGGCCTGCCGCTCGTGCCATGCCGATATTTACGACAGCTTTTTGCAAACCGGCATGGGGCGCTCGTTTGGTGAGGCCACTTTGACACGCTCCAAAGCCGATTGGCAAGGCAAACATGTGATTTACGACGAGCAGCTCGACCTCTATTACCAGCCATTTACCGCCGATAGTGCCCTCTACATCCGTGAATTTAGGCTAGAAGGCCGCGATACGGTGCACAATCGGGTAGAGCGCATCAGTTACATCGTGGGTTCGGGGCAGCACACCAACAGCCACCTGATCAACATCAATGGCTATGTGTACCAGTTGCCGCTGACCTATTATACCCAGGAAGGGCGCTGGGATTTACCGCCGGGCTTTGAAAAGGGCAACAACAGCCGCTTTGCACGCACCATCCAAACGGAGTGCATGACCTGCCACAATGCCTATCCCACGCAGGTTCCCGGCTCGGAGCACAAATACCTCAAGGTGCAAGAAGGCATCGATTGCGAGCGCTGTCATGGTCCGGGTAGTTTGCACGTAAAAGACAAGCTAGCAGGCAAAATCGTAGATACGTCCAAAGGACCCGATTTCAGCATTGTGAACCCACGCCGCCTGCCGGTGACCTTGCAGATGAGCATTTGCCAGCGTTGCCACATGCAAGGCAATGCGGTGTTGAAGCCGGGCAAAGACTTCTTCGACTTCAAGCCGGGCATGTTGCTGCACGACGTGGTGAGCGTGTATTTGCCGCGTTACGAAGGCGATCAGTCGAGTTTTACGATGGCGTCCCATCCCGACCGCATGATGCAATCGGACTGTTTCAAAAAGTCAGGCGAACAACTCAGCTGTATCAGCTGTCACAATCCCCACAAAAGCATAGAAGTGACGCCTTCGGTGCATTACAACAACGCTTGCGGACAGTGTCACACCCAAAAAGACCCGTGCAGCCTTCCCATGGCCAAGCGCCTCACTGCCCAGAACAATTGCGTGAGCTGCCACATGCCCAAATCGGGCACCAGTGATATTCCGCACGTCACCATCACCGACCACTGGATCCGCAAGCCCGAAGCCGAAAAGACCAATAAAGGTGAACGGGTATTTGCCGGTTTGGCCAGTATCAACGAAAAGCGGCCCGATGCTTTGACCACGGCTACGGCTTGGCTGCAGTATTTCGAACGATTTGAAAGCAAGCGCATCCACCTCGATTCGGCTGCCTATTACCTCGAAAAAGCCGAAGGAAAGTCGGATGAGCAGTCTTTCTTCGAAACCAAAGTCCATTTGCTCTACCTCAAAGGCGATGCGCCGGGCATGGAGCGTTGGGTAAAGCAGCAAGCTGGCCAAGCCGCCAAAGCTACGGGCTGGACGGCCTACCGCATGGCCGAGCTCCTTTTGCAGCGCAATCAGCAGGACCAGGCGGCTACTTACTTCATCAAGGCGGCGCAAAGTATGCCCTATCAGCTCGATTTTCAGCTAAAAGTGGCCCTTTCGGATGCTCAGGCCGAGCGCCTGGAGCCTGCCCGCAAGCGATTGGAGAAGCTGTTGGAGGAACAACCCAAGTATGTTGCCGCGATGGCCAATTTAGGTTTCGTATGCCTACAATTGGGCGATGACCAGCGTGCAGAATATTGGTACCGCAAGGGCATGGCTTTGGATCCCGACAATCAGGCAGCCATCATGAACATGATTGGCTTACATTTGTATCGAGGCAAGAAGGCCGAAGCCAAGAAGATGCTGTTGGATGTTTTGAAGAAATATCCGAATCACCAACAGGCTCGCCAATTGCTGCAATATTTATCTGAAAACGCGTGAGTAAAAAAACTACTCGGAAACCGTCGGCAAAAGGAACCGGCATGTGGCGCAAGGTCATTTGGGCCTTGCTGGGTGTATTGGTGGTATCGGGCATTGTTCTGGGGTATACCTTGTACGAAAAGATGTACCGCTCTAACGTGGTCACCGAGCTTCCTGGCGAAGTGGTTTACCTTGAAATCCCCACCGGCAGCGATTGGCAGGATGTTTTGTACCTGCTGCAGCAAAGCAGTTGGCTGCGCGATATGGCCAGTTTTGAATGGATGGCGCAAAAGGCTGGTTATCCGAACAAAGTCCTTCCAGGCCGTTATCGGCTCGAGCAGGGCATGAACAACCTCGATGTGGTGAAATTGCTGGCTTCGGGCAGGCAAGAACCAGTGAAGGTGGTGATTAATAAATTCCGCAATCGCTTTGATTTGTTAGGAGCAGTGGGCCGCAAGCTGGAGGCCGATTCACTCATGCTTGTTAAGTTATTTACCGACGATAATCTGATGAGGCAGTATGGTTTTGATGCTCAAAATTCACTCGGACTTATCATTCCCAACACCTACGAATTTTATTGGAACACCGATGCCACCGAGTTTTTGGAGCGCATGGTGGAAGAGTCGAAGAAATTTTGGTCGGCAGAACGCAAGCAACAAGCAGCCGGATTAGGCTTATCGCCAGCGCAAGTCATGATTTTAGCATCTATCGTAGAGGAGGAAACCAACCAAAACGATGAAAAGGGATTGGTGGCTCGGGTGTATCTCAATCGCCTTAACATCAATATGAAGCTGCAAGCCGACCCTACCGTACGTTTTGCACACAACGATTTCGCCATCAAAAGAGTGACGGGTAAACATTTGCGCATCCAATCGCCTTACAATACCTATGCCGTTGAGGGCTTGCCACCTGCACCCATTTGTACACCTGGCATAGCCACCATAGATGCCGTTTTACAATCGCAGCCACACGATTATTTGTATTTCTGCGCCAAGGAGGATTTTTCGGGCTACCACCGTTTTGCCAAAACCTATCCCGAACACCAGAAAAACGCTAAATTGTACCAACAAGCGCTCGATAAGCGCAACATTAACGGTTAATATGTTTGTACACAGCACCCATTACCGCGTTTGTTATGCCGATACCGACCAAATGCAATACATGTATTACGGCAATTACGCCCGTTTGTACGAGATTGGCAGGGTAGAAGCCATGCGGTATTTGGGCTTTTCGTACAGAGATTTTGAAGAAAACGGCATTTTGATGCCGGTAATGGACTTACAGTCGAAATACCTGGCGCCCGCACGCTATGATGAGTTGCTTTCTATCAGAACAACCGTTTTAGAACTGCCTGCCGCACGTATCAAGTTCAAATACGAGGTATTCAACGAAAAGGAGGAGCTGCTCAATGAGGCATTCACCACCTTGGTTTTTGTAAATGCTGCCACCAATAGGCCCATGCGAGCACCTGCTGATTTTGTTGCTGCCTTAGCACCCCATTTTGCATGAACAAGTACCTCGATCGCTTGCTGCAATGGAGGCCCATTAGGACCCTGATTTTTGTGCTTAAGCGCATCCGATTGGGCAAGCAAAATCAAATTCCCCTATACGATGTATTGGTCTTTTTCTTTCGCGAAATCAGCAAGCCCGACCTGAGCATGCGGGCATCGGCCATCACCTTCAGCTTCTTTTTGGCGTTGTTTCCGGGTACCCTATTCATTTTTACACTCATTCCTTACATCCCCATTCACGACCTGGATGTGATCATCCTCGACTTTTTCAGCGAAGTGATGCCCGAGAATGCCTTTGAAGCGGTGAAAACTACCATTTACGATATAGTAAGCAAACAACAGAGCGGCTTGTTGTCGTTCGGTATCCTTATGGCCTTGTATTTCAGCACCAATGGCTTGAACGCCTTAATGGCGTCGTTCAACAAGGCCTACGATATTTTTGAATCACGCTCGTTTTTGGTTCAAAGAGGCTTGGCCCTCATGCTCACCTTGTTGGAGTTTGGTGTGTTGGTAGTAGCGGTAATCCTTATTTTGGGGGGTAGTTTGGCCATTGACGTGATGGTGATGTATGGCATTATCAGCGGCGATTTTGTGGCAGTTTTGTTCTTAGCTCTGGAGTGGGTCATCATTCTAGCACTCATTTACATCGGTATTTCGCTCTTGTACTATTTCGGTCCGGCTGTAACCAAACGCTGGAAGTTTTTCAGCATTGGTTCGGTGGTGGCCACACTCTTGTTTGTGATTACTTCAAGTGCCTTTTCATACTATATCAACCACTTTGGCAACTACAACAAGCTCTATGGCTCCATAGGAACCCTCATTGTGGTGATGTTGTGGATGTATCTGAACGCGTTCATCATTCTCATTGGGTTTGAGTTGAATGCTGCCATCTATATCAATCGTAAATTGGTGATGGAAGCCCGAAAACGAGAGGAGCAAGAGGGTGAAACTGATTTTCACGATTAGTTGCATTATTTTAAAATGAATGTTGCGCCTATTCATAATGCTTATATCTTTGCACCACTATTTCAAGCCCAGGTGGTGAAATTGGTAGACACGCTACTTTGAGGGGGTAGTGGGAGTATTCCTGTGCTGGTTCGAGTCCAGTCCTGGGCACCAATAATCCCGGTCAGTTTTGGCCGGGATTTTTTATTTGTTGCGGCTTTATGGTATCAAAATAGCGCATCTGTGGTATTTCATGTCGAATTATATGTCACATTCTTTGTGTTACAAATCCATGAAACATGAAAACTACTTTTTTTCGTTGGCTACCAGTCATCCTCGTCGCTTTAGCCATGCAATCTTGCGAAGAACCCGGGAATTCCCCACTTTCCGATTGCGTCACCGCCTCTATTGAGTACCGAAATACCATAGAGGGTACGTTTTATCAACAAAGCTCTTTCTCAGACGACAATTTTGATGCATACAACAGTTTACCTCGGTCTATTACGGTTCCGTCAGGAAGCATTATCCGCATAAATGCTGTTTGGAACCTCAGAGAATATGAAGTGGACAATGCTGAAATTGATAAAATATTTGTTAATGTTGTACAAGGGCAAGTTGAAAAAAGCTGCGAAATGATTTTAGAAACCAATAGTAGTTTACCCCAGTTTCAGTTGCCAGCCTATCAGTCAATGACCATAAACGTCCGCTTTACACTCAAGTCAGGGGCAGAACAAATTGTTGGTCCATTTAACGTAACGGTTCAAAACGACAATAAAATCATTACGCACTTAACTGCTACAGGATTTGGAACGGGCACAACCATGTTGACCAGCAACATTGCTTCTCAGCAGTCGGGGTTACATTACCTTTGGTCGCCCAATTATGTCGTCGGCAACACCGCTTTTGTTTCTCATCGTGCGCCCTTAACAAGTTCTTTAGACCTTACAACCAATAATACAACCTCTACTGGTTTCGGCGTATTTTGTCTTACTACCACCGGTCTACCAAGCAACCAAATCAAATTAGTTGCAAGTGACAGAATAGCTGCTTTAAACCTGTATCCTGAATTGGTACAACCTTATGGTTGTTTTTTAGGAAGCAATTATGCGCGATTTGAGCCCGCCAATTTGTCCTTAGACACTACCAATTTGCAATCGTCATTTGAAAATGCAACGAACAATATGACCTACGCCAATTTGGATACCCTTAGCTTTAATAACCCTGTTTCTGAATTGGTTTTGAGCAAAGCACAGCCTGCATTTAAGGTTTTAACTTCGAGTGGTAAAAAGGGATATGCGGTGGTTACATTTTCTAACATGGGAAGTGCCAACGTCTTTTTTAGAATGCAACGCTGAATAATATAAATTTGGTTTGAGAGCCGCCCATGGAAAATGGGCGGCTTTTTTGCGCTAAAAGCTTGTTCGGGCTGCTTTGAGCTGTTTTTCTAAGTGGATTCAACGGTTGAAAACAAAAATGCGCCCTTTTGAGGCGCATTTCCTTGAATTCCTGTGATTTTCTACGGCTGTAATACCAATCGGATGTGCTTGCTGAACTGGCCGCTTTGTAGGCTGACCTGGTAAATGCCCGCAGCCAAATGTCCGATAGAGATGCTGCTGCGGCTTCCGTCGGTGCCAATTTCTTGCTGGTGCACCAAAGCGCCCTGCATATTGTGTATGCTAAGTTTTGTAGCCTGTTCTAGTCCACTCATTTCAAATAGATCTTTTGTTGGATTTGGAAATACCTTTACTTGGGTTAGCCAGCCTTCATTTATACTGGTTGTGCTTTGGTAAGTAATTGGAATACAAATGCTGTCGTTTTGAGGGTTGATATCGCCAGTCATGGTAACCCATACGCATAAATTGCCTTGTGTAGTTTGCGAAGCGGAAATAGGGGTATTGAATGTGTAATTCAAGGAGTCGCCAGGATTGAGCACATTGGCAAAAACGTTTTCAGTAACGATACTTCCACCAGCGAATTGATAACGTAGTTGAATTGCCCGGTTCTGCAGCACTCCTAAGTTTCTTATTGTGACAGAGGGTGTCGTAGGAGAGAATAAAGTGGTATTGGGACCGAGATTCCGCAAGCGTATTAATCCTACATCCTCAACCTGCAATTGGTTGGCCTCAACGCCCAATAAAAAGTCCTCGGTAAATCGGCTTCTGTAGCCCGACCAGCTGCCACCCAATACTTCAAACGAACGAAAGGAGATGGGTGGGGTTAAGTCGCGAGCCAAGGTGATAGAAGAGCCTGCGGGCATTTCCCACAAAATGTAAAATCCACCCGAGGGTATGGTGAGCGGACTCCCTAACGGAACCGCGCTGTAGTTGTTTAAGGTGAAGCTTCCCGGAGCGGCAAAAGTGCTGTCGAGCAAGGTGCCAGGCCCACCATTGGGGCCGTTGTCATCGAAAATTTTGAGAAAACAACCTTGTGATGTAGCGTCAGCCGTAATGTACATACGGTATGCCGTAATGCTGCAGGGATAAAAGGCAGGCTGTATGTAATAACCAATTCCCCCTGATCCGCCCGACCAACTCAGGCCCGCCCCATCTGGAGTGCCATCGCTATAATCGAAATAAACGGCTGCAGAAGCGCTGTCAACTGCAATTATTTTGCCCGCTAGGGAGTTGTTTGCAGGGACAAGGTCGCCTGTAATACCACTAACCGTTGTAGTAATGGCGTAGATTCCCGAAACTGCTGGATTAAATGGATTGCTAAATACCAAAGTGGTATCGTAGCCAGGGCCAATGTTCGTAAGTGATGCAGTGTTGTTTACGGGTGTTGTTCCAGATCGGGTTACGGTAGAGTTTACATTGACGGTGGGTAAATTTTGATTTCCGAAATTTCTAATGTTGCTTTTGAGTTGTGTACTCACTCCACGCTTTACAAAAACGCCACCATTGCCCTCATCCATATTCCAATTTACCCCTCCATCAACTGCCTGATACGTGACGGTGGTAGGGTAGTAAAATTTGATAGAGTAATTGGCAACCGGATACTGGTTTTTACTGTGCTGAAGTCCCAATTGTCCAGTGATGTTTTCAATGCCGATGGTGATGTCGTTCGACTGGGTGAGCCCACTTTGAGAAAGGTAATTGTAAGTGATGCTCTTGTCTTGCTTGTTAAGGATTACCTGAAAACTGTTGCTGCCGGTGTAGGCAGGATTGGCATTTTGCCAAAAGGGTACGTTCAGCCAGCTCACACAAATGGTGTCGCCTGAGACGTAATAGTAGCACTGACCGGGATTTCCCGCTCCCGAAAAATTGAGGTCGGAAAGCAGGGGCGCAATGAAGTTGTTGGGTGCCGCAGTATTAGGGATATTGGGAAAGGGAGAGGCAATGTTGGCGCCATTGAAGCTTAAGTAGCCATTGGAGCCAATCCAGACCTGCATTGGATAATACCAGTAGTATTGAAAGCCATCAATCCATCCAAATGGACCTACCACATTATCGTCAGAAAGTCCGGTGACCTGGGTGCCAATGGTAGTGATGTTGAACCAGGAAGCGGTTGGGCCGTTGGGTTCATTAGAGTCGCGCCAGGTATAACCATAGGCATCGGGACCTCCGGATCCGTTTTGAGCTTGGGCCAAAGTGGCAACCATGCCTAATACAAAGAGAAAAAATTTTTTCATAGCAAGAAATTTGGTATTTCAAGCTACGCTTTTTAATCCACACTACCAAAATCAGGGGGCTTTCCACGAGAGGAGCAGCTCATCCATCCACAGTGGATCGGTTGGGCGGCCGCCGCCAAAACTGTACGCACCTGCTTGTTTTTCCAAAGGCCTGAAGCCGCCTTCACCGGCACTGTCCCAACTCAAAAGCACCAATTCAACTTGATTTAAGGCAGTTGGGAAGCCTAACATATCGGGACCAATCACGATTTCCATGCTTTTTTTGCCCAGTAATCGCATGTTTGGCCCCGAGCTTAAAGCCTGTGTTCGATTTTGATCATCCAAGGCAAAAGTTTGTACCTGCCAGCCGTTGATTTGAATGATTCGACTTGCCTTTTTACCTGAAGGAAGTTGATAGTTGGCTTGTTCAAAACGCTTGCCTCCAGCCACATCGTTCCAATGCAGAAGCAAAGTCAATTGCAGGTGGTCGAAGCCCAAAGGGGGATTCCAAGCTGTTGAAAATTCGTTTTCAAAATCAATCACCAAACGGAGTTTATGCCCTTGCGCAAACAAACTGGCCTTTTTGAAATCGAGGCTTTTTAAGGTGCCGAACGCAGTAGGATAACGATAAGTGCCTTTGGGCCCAGAATCATCGCCTATTTTGTCGGTTTTTTGTTTCAAAGCCACTTCGGGTAGTGCTACGCACAACTGCTGACTACCAAGCCCATGAGCCCGCCCTTCTTCATAGGCCACCCACCAAATTTTTACCATTTGCTTGGGTACGTTTTGGAGAGGAAGAAGCATTTCAAATTGGCTATTAACCATCACTGCCTTGGTTGCTAAAAGCCGATTTCCGTTTAAAAATGCCTTCAAACTGTCGGCACGGGCAATTTTACCCGTCAATTTTAAGGTGCCAGCTTCAATAGTATCGGGAAGAATCGGGGCTGTAAACGGCATGTCAACCTTGGCCTTTTTGCCTGTACCTGCCTGTATTTCAAAAACAACAAAGGCTTTTGCCCCCATTTCTACCAGCCCTAAACGTCCAGCACTAACGGCCGAACAGTTGATTTCGCCTTGCTGCAGTAGCGTTTTGACTTGGCCACTTTGCGTATTGCCCAAATTCAAATGACCGTGGAGTACTGGATAATCCGCTGTATTAAAAAGCACCCATTTCTCTGTGTTGTTGTGCTTGAGCCGGTAGCAGAAAATGCCTGCTCCACCTGAGTCAACGGCTAAAACCTCTAGTTGTCCGCGTGAAAAGCAGGGCGACGACTTCCGCAAGGCGATGAGTGCTTGAAGAAATTTAAAGTCGCTGCTGCTTGTATCGCGTTTTTCAAACAGGTTGCCGCGCGTCTCGGTAAGGCCTTGTTCGGTACCGTAGTAAATCACCGGAATGCCCGGAATGGTTAGTATAAATGCCAAGGCTTGCCGGGTGGCTTCGGTGCTCGCTGCCGAAGCAAAGCGGGGCATATCGTGGTTGTCGATAAAATGAAGCCTTTGCCAGGGCTCGGGAAAATGCGTTAGCTCTTTCTGCAAACGATATTGCAGCTCGTTGGTAGGCGCGCCTCCTGCAAATACAGCTTGCATACTTTGCTGCATGGGGAAGTGTAAAATGCCATCCATTTCGGGCTTTTCAGCTGTTCCGAGGTACTTTTTGGCATGTAGTTCGCCAGTTTCTTCTTGGGCAGCGCTATGCACCCAGGTTTCTCCGAAAGTATAAAAATGAGGCCGGCCTATGGCTTTGGCATGAGGCTTCAAACCTCGATTCTGTGCAGTGCTGTCGTGCAAAAATTGGTGCCAAAATGGATGATCGACATACAAGGGTGTATCGAAGCGAATGCCATCGATGCCCACGCTATCCATCCAAAAGCGGAAACTCTTTTTGAGCGCATCGATGACCCTTGGGTTTTCGGTATTCAAATCGTCCAAGTCGCTCATCTGCCAACGTAGCTTTTGTAACGAATCCTGGTAATTCTGAATGGCTGGTGTAAAATGGTAGATGGCGGCTTTGCGGTGTTTGGCATTGCGGGCATCGTTCATGTGGAATGGTGCTTGGCTAGGCTGGCCATATTTGCGGAAATGAACCCAAGGCTGCTCGGGGTCGTACTCGCCTTCGTAGGTGAAGTAATCGGCCACGTGGTTGGTCACTACATCCTGCACCAGGCGCATCTTGTTTTGTTTGAGCACCGCGGCCAAGTGCCGGTAGTCGTTTAAGTTGCCCAAATGCGGGTCAACTTGCGTAAAATGGCTCGCCCAATAACCATGGTATCCGGTTACGCTTGTATCGCGCGACCAAACAGCATTGCGTACGGGAGGGGTAATCCATACCGAAGTGATGCCCAGGCTTTGTAGATATCCAATTTGGTTGCTTAAGCCCAGCAAATCGCCCCCGTGGTAGGCATGGGGTAGTTGTGGGTTGTACTCGTTCCAGCCCAAATCGTTGTTGGTGCTGTCGCCATCGGCAAAGCGATCAGTAAGTACAAAATACATGATTTCATCCGACCATGAATCGAGCGGATGCACTGTTTGATCGGTTTCAGGGGTTTGTGGCTTGCAACCTAATAGGTACAGCAATACAAAAGGTAACAACCACCTCATGGTGCCAATAGAAAGTGAAGTACTTCAGCCGAGCGTGTTCTCCACGCAGATTCGTTGTGAGGCGCATCGGGGTATTTAGTACTGCGGAATTTTTTAGGATCTCTCCACACGGCTTGTTTTAGGAGCACTTTATTGAATGCCAATTGATGCGGCTCGTACCAAGCATCTAAAGTGGCGGTTCCATAATCCATCCATAGTTTGTGGTTGCCCGAGCGTGGCAAGTGCTTTGCAAGGTAACGGCGGTAGGGTCCCGAATAGGCCGTATCGTTCACACTCAGGCTGATGGGCCAATGGGTGCTTAAACAAGCTGCACCGCCAAAAATGAGGGGATATTGGGAAAGGGCATAGGACGAAATCAATCCTCCCATGCTCGAACCCAGGATAAAGGTATTTTCGGGCTCACCCAGGGTGGCAAAATGGCCATCGATAAAGGGTTTGAGCTCAAGTGTGAGCCAGGCGAGGTATTCATTACTGAGCACTTGGTTACTGCGCTCTTTGCCTAATTTTTCAATCAGAGGTGCCGAAAGCCCTGAAAAAGCGGGTTGGGGGAGGTATTCTGAAAAGCGTTGTGGACTGTTCCAGATGCCTACAATCATCACGGGCTTTATTTTACCCGAATCGATGAGTTTTTGTGCAGCTTCATGTAACAACCACGATTCACCTCCGTACGAACTGGCAGGATCAAAGAGGTTTTGTCCATCGTGCGCATACACTACCGCCAGTGGCGTATGCTCTTGAACGCCTTTTGGAAGCCACACATCTACTTTTCGGCCCGCTAATGGACCGCAATTTTCGAATTCAAATCGCTGCAGTTGGTGGTCGTTGGCTAGCTGAACCATGCTCCTTTGAGGTATGGCAACGAAAAAGCTGGATTGGGCCTGCGATGCCAAGCTCAATACCATGGTCAAGTAGAAAAGCAGAAAGCGCATTTTCAAAAATAGGATTTTTGGATCAAGGCTCAAAGTGGACCTTTTATGGAGATAGACATCCATGAAAAAGTTGATTTTTTAACTGCCAATGGGAGTATGTTCATGGGAGCACTGTAGTTTGTAAAATGCAGAAGCAACAGCGCGTGTTTTCATGCCCCTCTTCTCGCTTGCGGCTGGGGCCGCAGACTCGATGCAGGTAATGGCCTATGGCAAACTTCGAATTCGAATGAGGATGGGATTAGCTGCGCTGATCCCGAAGGGGGGAGCCTTGCAGCTAAACCCAAGCCCCGCTTGAGGCTGGGGCCGCAGACTCGATGCGGGGCATGAAAAAACCCCTCCAGCTTTCGCTGGAGGGGTTTACCTGCGGAGAGAGAGGGATTCGAACCCCCGGACCTGTTACAGTCAACGGTTTTCAAGACCGCCGCAATCGACCGCTCTGCCATCTCTCCGGGGGCAAAGGTAAGGAAATTGCCATTTCAAAGAACGCTTGCTGAGAAATTTGAGAAAAAACGCGAAAATTCAGCATTAATATCTGAAAATCAATCTGTTGCGAAGTGAGTTGGGTGGATGAACTTGAGGGCAACTACCGATTGCGGGTCAATCGGAAGAAACGATGGCTCAACAAAGCAGCCGAAGCAGCCAAGCCAAGCGCCAAAGCAATCCACAATCCCATGGCGCCCATGCCAAAAGTGAAAGCCAGTAACCCTCCTAAAGGAAGTGCCAAAACCCAATATGCAAGCATTACGTACAGGGTTGGCCTTTTTACATCTTCCATCCCTCTCAATAAACCTACACCTACAGCCTGTATGCCATCCACTATTTGAAAGGCCGCGGCTACGAGCAATAACTGCGCTGCTTGGGCTATTACCTCCACATCGGCTATATAAAGCCTGGCCAGTGTGTAACGAGCGATGATAAAAAAGACCCCACACAAAGCCATAAATCCGGCGGCAAGCAAAAAAGTGGATTTACCAATATTCCTTACCAATAGCAAGTTGCCTTGTCCTTTTGCATGCCCCACCCTGATTGCCCCCGCCGAAGAAAGCCCTATGGCCACCATAAAGCTGATGCTCGCTAAATTGATGGCAATTTGATGTGCTGCCAAGGCTTTACTGCCCAGCCAGCCTACCATTACAGCTGCGAAAGCAAAAGCCGATGTTTCAAAAATCAATTGCGCTCCTCCAGGAATACCCAAAGCCAAAAGCCTGCGCTGTACTACTTTGTCGATAGCGGCACGCCAGCTGAGCTGACGGTATGCCGCAAAACGACGGTTTTTAACAACGTAAATTGCCAAAGCTCCGGCTACCAACACCCGGGTAAGGGTAGTTGCCCAAGCAGCTCCCTCTATGCCCATGGCCGGAAATCCCCAATTGCCAAAAATGAGCAACCAATTGCCAAACGCATTGATAGGTAACATCAGCAATCCTAAAATCAGGGCCGGGTACATGATTTCTAAACCTTCGCTGAATTGGCGAAACGATTGAAATACCATGATGGGCAACATCGACAAAGCCAGAATTTTGAGGTAGGGGATAGATAAGGTAGTCACTTCATCGGTTTGCTGCATAAAAGGCAACAATTGCGCGCCAAAAAAGAGGAAAACGGCCAAAGCCAATCCAACCAACACCCCGTTGAACAAACCATTCTTGAGCAGTTTTTCTGTTTGTACTTGGTCACCAGCCCCGCGTGCAATGGCTGTTAGCGGCGAAATGGCAAAGGAGATACCGATGCCAAAAACCATCAAAATGGAAAAAAGTCCCACCGAAACGGATACCGCTGCCAGTTCATTAGCACCCAATCGGCCAACCATTACAGAATCAATCACTCCTAAGAATATATGACTCAACTGACCCAGAATAATGGGCCAGGCCAGCTTGAGTGTGCGTAAGGTTTCCATTTTTACCATACGGCTGCAAAGGTAGCCTAATTCTTGGGCAGGCGGGTGCAAAGCCCAAAAAGCCACTTAATTTTGCGCTGAATTAAAGCATGCAACAATTCCTGGTTTTACTTCGTCATGAAGTGCTGCTCGAATGGCGCCAACGCAATGCGTTAGGAGGCATATTGTTGTATGTGGTTTCTACGGTTTTTGTGGCCTATATGACCTTTAAAGTGGTACCGGCGCTGAGCTGGATAGCCTTGTACTGGGTGATGCTCCTTTTTGCTGCAACCAATGCCGTGGCCAAGAGTTTTATGCAATTGGCCCCGGGCCGCATGTTGTATTACTATACCCTGGTGCCACCTACTCGTTTTTTACTGGCGAAATTGGTTTATAACGCCTTGTTGCTCAGCGTTATTCAATTGCTTACGGCTGCCATTATGTCGATACTGGTGGGTAATCCGGTGGCCGATATGGGCTGGTTCCTGCTCACTGGCTGGGTGGGGGTATTGGGTATCAGTGTGATTCTTACCTTGGTTTCGGCCATCGCACAAAAAGCCAGTAACCAAAGTACCTTAATGGCTGTTTTGAGTTTTCCCGTGGTGATTCCCGTATTGGTTTTGGTGATACGCATGAGCAAGCAAGCCCTCGATGGGCTCGATAGAAGTGTGGGCTATAGCTGGCTGATGAATTTGGCAGCCATCGATTTGTTGGTAATAGCCGTAGCGGTTTTGTTGTTTCCTTACCTTTGGAAAGATTAAGTGATGATGAAGAATTGGTATAAATGGGTAGCCGGCATTTTGCTGCTTTACACGGTTTGGTTTGGACTGATGGGCGAGGTGCCGCGCAAGGTGGTCCTCAATGAGTCTATTCGCAACTTGTATTTCCATGTGCCTATGTGGTTTGGCATGATTATTATCTTGGCGGCCTCGGTTTGGAACAGCGTCAAATATTTGCAAACCAGCCAGTTGAAGTACGATTTACGGGCCGAAAGCACGGCTAAAGTCGGTATCCTTTATGGCGTACTTGGACTGATCACCGGCATGTTGTGGGCCCAATATACCTGGGGCGAGTGGTGGAGCAGCGACCCGAAGCAAAACACCTCAGCCATTGCACTATTAATTTACTTGGCTTACCTGGTGCTGCGCGGTTCCTTCAATGAGAGCGCTCAGCGGGCGCGCATTGGTGCGGTCTACAACATCTTTGCTTTTGCGGCACTCATCCCTTTGCTGTTCATCCTTCCGCGTCTCACCGATTCGCTTCATCCTGGCAATGGAGGTAATCCCGGTTTTGGTGCTTACGACCTCGATGGACGCATGCGTGCTGTTTTTTATCCAGCTGTTTTGGGCTGGACTTTTTTGGGTTTTTGGCTCGTTAATCTGCGCAATCGCATACAAACCTTACGAATGAAAAATGAAGAAGCTTAAGTCTTTGCTCGCAACGGCCTCGTTATTGGCCTTGCACACCTTTGCCTCAGCGCAAGAATCGTCGGTTGAAATGGCCGATGTGATGCGCTCAAACGGAAAAATTTACGTGGTGGTAGGTGTTGTAATCCTCATAATTTTGGGGATATTGGGCTACCTCATTCGGCTCGACTTACAGCTGAAAAAACTAGAGAAACAGCAATCAAACCATTAAACACTCTTTTTTATGGCAACACAGCACCACGAAGAACACAGCTTTTTTGGCGATGTTCTGAAGTATTTTGAGAATGCTGCCAAGCACCTCAACTACCCCCAAGGTCTTCTCGACCAAATCAAGTACTGCAATAGCGTTTACCGCATGCGTTTTCCGGTGCGTGTGGGTGATTCATTGGAGGTAATTGAAGCCTACCGCGTAGAACATTCACACCACCGCATGCCTACCAAAGGCGGTATTCGCTATGCCATGTCGGTTACCCAAGATGAGGTAATGGCTCTGGCAGCCCTCATGACCTACAAATGTGCCATCGTAGACGTACCCTTCGGTGGTGCCAAGGGCGGCGTAAAAATCGACCCTAAAAACTACACCCTCGATCAGTTGGAGCGCATCACCCGCCGCTACACTACCGAGTTGATCAAAAAAAACTTCATCGGTCCTGGTATCGACGTTCCTGCCCCAGACTATGGTACGGGTGAACGCGAAATGAGCTGGATCATGGACACCTATACTACTTTCTTCCCAGGCCAAATTGATGGTATGGGCTGCGTAACGGGTAAGCCTGTCACCCAGGGAGGTATTTCGGGACGCCGCGAAGCCACGGGATTGGGCGTTTATTTCGGAGTGCGTGAAGCGTGCAGCTTTGCCGACGATATGGAGCGTTTGGGCATGAGTGTAGGCCTCAAGGGAAAATCGGTAGTGGTACAGGGCCTCGGAAACGTAGGTTACCATGCTGCTAAGTATTTCCACGAGGGTGGAGCCAAGGTAATTGCGCTTGCCGAATTCGAAGGTGCCATTTACAATGCCGATGGTTTGAATTACGAGGAAGTATTTCAGCACCGCAAGAAAACGGGCAGTATCCTCCATTTCCCTGGAGCTACCAACTTGGCTAACAGCAGCGATGCTTTGGAGCTGGCATGTGATATTTTGATTCCTGCCGCTTTGGAAAACCAAATTCATGAAGGAAATGCCAGCCGCATCAAGGCCAAAATCATTGGTGAAGCTGCTAACGGTCCGGTGACAGCCGAGGCCGAGGAAATCCTCAATGCCAAAGGTATTATGGTTATACCCGATATCTACCTCAATGCAGGAGGTGTAACAGTATCGTATTTCGAATGGTTGAAGAATTTGTCACACGTGCGTTTTGGTCGTTTGGGCAAGCGTTTCGATGAGAATTTGAACAACAACATCATCGATGCGGTGGAAGAAATGACCGGTCGTTCGCTCAGCGAGCAGCGCCGCCAGCTGATTGGCCGTGGAGCCGATGAGGTCGACTTCGTTTATTCGGGCTTAGAGGAGACGATGATTGAAGCCTATCGCCAAATCAGAGAGGTGAAAAAAGAAATTCCTTCTATACCCGACTATCGTACGGCGGCTTTTGTGGTGGCTATCCGCAAAATTGCCCGTTCTTATGAGTCTTTGGGCGTTTTCCCATAGTTTAACACCATTGAATTGCAATCCGGGCTTGTCCCGGATTTTTTTTTGCATTAAATCTTTTAAACCAAAATCAAAGATGGGCTGTTAGCATGTCACTTTTAGTACTTTTGCAGCGTTTTTGGCCATGAAAAGATTTTTGCTTGCCAGTTTTGCATTCCTGCTGTCGCTTTCGGCAATAACAGGCATGCTTTCCACTGAAACAAGGCACACTGCAAGTGATTTTTTGTTCTCACCAGTCCAGAGCCGTCTTGCTGCTCAGGGAGATTTTTTTTGCGATGATCAATTGCAAGAAGCAGTACCTCATAAAACACCTCGAAATTTAACGATCCCTCGTAGAAGGTTTGTAAATTCTACTTTCGAGTTTTTCACTGGCGCTCATTTTTCTATGTTCGGTGTCGTTTGGGGATTGGGCCTAAAACTATCACCTATTGGTTATGCTGTTTTTGATTTTTTTGGAGGAGAACAAGCCTTTCTGTTTAGGCTGACGCCTTTTTAATAGGGCATTCGATTCATTCTCCTTAAACATTAAAAACAATTTATGACTAAAATATTTTCCAAGTACATTTTTTTGGCTGGTCTTTGTGCGTTGGCTTGTTCCAATGAAAAAAAGACAGCAGAGAACTTCATGGTTGAAGTGCCGGTGATGCAATTGCAAGCCCGAGATACCGTAGTTGAACTTCAATACGTTGCAGACATCCATGCGCAATCGTATGTAGAACTGCGTGCGCGACAAGGGGGCATGTTGGAAGCCATTCTGGTAGATGAGGGGCAAATGGTGAAAGCCGGGCAGCCGCTTTTTCGATTGACTTCTACAGAGCTTCAGGCGGAGGTATCATCTGCCAAAGCAGCCGTTCATTTGGCCGAAGCTGAATTGAAAAAAGCCAAATTAGAATTGCAACGAGTAAAGGGATTGGTAGAAAATAAAGTGGTTGCAGCCACCGAAATGGAATTGGCCGATGCGGAAGTTCAAATCAATAAAGCCAAGCTTGAAGATGCTGAAGCAGCCCTTAAAACGGCAGAATCTCAATTGAGTTATACCACGCTTAAGGCTCCTTTTTCAGGTCGTATCAATCGATTTGCTTTAAAAATGGGAGCCATGGTACAACCGGGTGAACTCATTTCTACCATGTCGGATGCTAGCAGTATTTTTGCTTACTTCAATATTTCCGAAAAGGAATACCTGAAAAACAGGGCCAATAAAGGTTCTGGAGGTGTAGTTTTACCCAAAGAAGTTCAATTGGTTTTGGCAGATGGAAGTGTGTATCCTTTCACGGGCACCGTTGAAGCAACTGAATCGGAGTTTGATGCCAATACCGGCGATTTGGCGTTGAGGGCGCGATTTCCTAATCCAGATGGCTTGCTTAAGCATCGTAGCACTGGACAGGTACGATTGAAACTTAAGCAAGTGGATGTATTCCTCATCCCACAAAAGGCGGTTCAAGAGCTGCAAGACAAGTACTACGTTTATGTAGTTCCTAAATCACAACTGGCAGAAATGCGCACTTTTAAGCCCATTGCAAGGGTTGGGACTTATTATGTGGTGTCTGAAGGACTGAATGCAGGTGAAACCATCGTGGCAGAAGGCTTGCAGTCGGTACGTGAAGGAGCCAAGGTTGTGGTTCAAACATCTACAGGATCAGCAACAAAGCCAGCTAACTAAGAAGTCATGGTTGAGTTGTTTATTCGCAGGCCGGTTTTATCACTGGTCATATCCTTATTGTTAACTTTATTGGGACTGTTGGCACTCACGAGTTTGCCTATCACCCAATTCCCTGATATTGTTCCCCCTTCGGTAGTGGTGACAGCACGTTACACGGGTGCCAATGCCGAAGTATGTGCCAAAGCCGTAGCAACTCCCATTGAGCGGGCCATCAATGGAGTGCCCGGCATGACAGCCATGCAATCGGTTTCAACCAACAATGGCGTTACCCTCATTCAGGTGTTTTTTGAGGTGGGTACCGACCCCGATTTGGCTGCGGTAAACGTGCAGAACAGGGTAACCACTACGCTTGATGAACTGCCCGAGGAAGTGATTAAGGCCGGCGTTACCACTGAAAAAGAAGTTAACTCGATGCTCTTGTATTTAAACTTGACCTCTACCGACCCTTCGGCAGATGAGGAGTTTATTTACAACTTTGCCGACATCAATTTGCTGCAAGAATTAAAGCGCATCGAAGGCGTGGGCTATGCCGAAATTATGGGCGCTAAAGACTACGCCATGCGTGTTTGGCTCAAGCCCGAAAAGCTCTTGTCGTACGAAGTAGGGACCGAAGAAATCATAAGCATTCTTCGTGCACAGAATTTAGAAGCGGCACCTGGTAAAATTGGAGAATCGAGCGGCAGGGGAGAACCGAGCATGCAGTACGTATTGCGATATGGGGGTAAATTCTTTACCAAAGAGCAGTACGAAAACATTGTAATCAAGGCCAATCCTGACGGATCTACGCTCAAGCTGAAAGACATTGCCGATATTGAATTTGGTGCTCTGAGCTATGGCATGTCGTCGAAAACGGATGGCCGTCCATCAGCATCCATCATGTTGAAACAGCGCCCTGGCTCTAACGCACGCGACGTAATCAACAACATCAAAGAGCGTATGGGCGAATTGAAGGAGTCGTCCTTTCCGCCAGGAATGGAGTACAACTATGCCTACGACGTATCCCGATTTTTGGACGCATCGATCAAAGAAGTGCTAAAAACACTCATTGAGGCCTTTTTGCTTGTTTTTTTAGTGGTTTTTATCTTTCTACAAGATTGGAGATCGACGCTCATTCCAGCACTCGCTGTTCCTGTAGCCCTCATTTCTACACTCGCATTTATGCAAATGTTGGGCTTCTCCATCAACCTACTCACGCTTTTTGCCTTGGTATTGGCGATAGGTATTGTGGTGGATAATGCCATTGTGGTGGTAGAAGCGGTACACGTTAAAATCCACCAAAAGCACATGCAGCCCATGGAGGCAACCATTGAGGCTATGAAAGAGATCAGTGGTGCCATTGTGGCCATTACCTTGGTAATGTCGGCGGTGTTTATCCCAGTTTCTTTTTTATCAGGACCAGTGGGGGTATTTTATCGCCAATTTTCTTTGACTTTGGCAATTTCAATTGTCATTTCAGGCATAAATGCACTCACGCTTACACCTGCTTTGTGCGCGCTGATGCTTCGAAATACACACGTTGATCACAGATCGTTGCTTGGTCGATTTTTCGGAAAGTTTAACAACCGATACCATAATTTGGAGATGGGGTACAAAGGCATCTTGAGTAAGATTGCTCCCAAGCGAGGCATGACTACTGGCATTCTTGCCTTATTCTTTGTGCTGACTTGGGGAACCTCGGTTGTACTGCCTGGTGGTTTTATACCAACCGAAGACCAAGGGATGATTTATGTGAACATCACCACGCCTCCGGGCGCAACGATGGAGCGGACCGAAAAAGTGCTTAACGAGGTACAGCGTATAGCCTCTGCCATGCCACAAGTAGAAAACGTTACTACTTTGGCAGGATACAGTTTATTGACTGAAACGGCTGGTGCCTCTTACGGAATGGGAATGATTGGATTGAAGCCTTGGGACGACCGCGAAGAAAAAGTGCCTGAACTCATGGCCATGCTGCGTGAAAAGACAGCCCACCTCAAAGATGCTTCCATTGAATTCTTCCCACCGCCTGCAGTGCCTGGCTTTGGCAATGCCTCTGGTTTCGAATTCCGGTTGCTCGACAAAAGTGGAACCGCCAATTTGAACAGGATGGCTGAGGTGAGTGATAGCCTACTAGCAGCTTTGCGTCAATCGCCCGTGATAGGAGCCGCATTCACTAATTTCGACCCGAACTTTCCACAGTACATGCTGCATGTGAATCAGGATATGGCGGCCGCCAAGGGTGTAAGCATCGACAATGCCATGAGTAATCTGCAAACCCTCATAGGCAGTTATTATGCTACCAATTTTATCCGATTTGGTTTGATGTATAAAGTCATGGTGCAAGCCTTGCCCGAGTACCGCCAACACCCCGAAGACATATTGAAGCTTTACACCAAAAACAAAGATGGTGAAATGGTGAGTTATGCCAGTTTCATGAGCATCGAACGGGTTTTTGGTCCTGAACAGCTTACCCGATACAATATGTACAATTCGGCCTTGATTACGGGCGATGCGGCACCGGGATCCTCCTCTTCAGAAGCCATTGCAGCCATTGCCGAAACCGCTGAAAAGGTGCTTCCGCGCGGCTATGCTTTTGAATTTTCGGGCATGACACGTGAACAAGTACTGGCTGGAAATGAAGCCATTTACATTTTTGTGTTGTGCTTGATCTTTGTGTATCTGCTTCTCAGCGCACAGTATGAGAGCTTCTTGCTGCCATTGCCTGTATTGCTCAGCCTGCCAACGGGTATTTTTGGGTCGTTTTTCTTTCTGTGGGTGATGGGCCTCGAAAACAACATCTATGCCCAGGTAGCCTTGGTGATGTTGATTGGGTTGCTGGGTAAAAATGCCATTCTGGTAGTTGAATTTGCCTTGCAGCGGCAGAAGGAGGGAGTAAGCGAATTGCGGGCTGCCATGGAAGGCGCTGTTTCCCGCTTGCGGCCCATTTTGATGACCTCTTTCGCTTTTATTGCTGGATTATTGCCCTTGGTTTTGGCCAGTGGTGCAGGTGAGCTGGGTAACAAAAGCATTGGAGTAGCAGCCGCGGGGGGAATGCTCACAGGTACCGTGTTCGGACTGTTTCTTATACCCGGACTCTTTGTGATTTTTGCCTCTCCAGGCCGCCGAAATCGATTGAAATCATTGCGTCAACAGCGTCAAGCCAAATTACACGATTATGAATAAGAGCAGCGTATTAACATGGTTGCTAGGGGTGTTGCTGGCTTCGGCTTCGCTCACAGCATGCAAAACCAAACAAGTGGCTGTTCCCAAAATGCCGGAATTTGCCAAGGTCGACAGTGTTCGCATTCCAGATGCATCCACTTTCTTTAACGACCAACGGCTACAGCAGCTGCTCGACCAAGCGGTAAAGCACAATCCCGATTATTTGGCTCTCCAGGCAGGTGTGCAAAGCCAAAGGGCAGAATTATTGGCTCGTAAAAATGCGCTATTGCCAAATATTGATTTGTTTGCAGGCGCAGGAAACCGACGTTTCAGCGAATACAGCGTAGATGGGGTGGGTAACTTCGACACCAATTTTTCGCCCAATATTCGTCCCGACCAACGCATGCCTAACCCATTACCCGATTATGCCTTGCGTGTTCAAGCCAGTTGGGAGCTCGATTTGTGGGGAAGGCTCAATAATATGCGCAAAGCGGCTGCATACCGCTATTTGGGCAGCGAATCGGGTTTACGTTGGATGCGCGCCACCCTTTCAGCAGAAGTGGCTCAGGCCTATTACGCGGTTTTGGCCATGAATGAAATGCAGCGCATAGTGTCCGACAACATAGGTGTTCAACAAACAGCGGTAGAGTTGGTGAAGTTACAGCAGGCTGCTGGCCGCGCTACCGCTTTAGCAGTTCAACAAACCGAGGCCCAATTGTTTCGTACCCAAGCTTTGGCCGCTCAAGTAGCCGCCGACCGGCTGCGGGCGAGCAACCAATTGCAATTGTTGGTGGGAAAGTACCCCCAGTTAGACAACGATTCTACTGGTTTGATGGGGGTAATTCCACCCAGCATGCAAAAAACGGGTATTCCAACTGCATGGCTTTTGCAGCGTCCCGATTTGCAGCAGGCAAGCCTGGAGCTCAGTGCCAGTGGTGCTGATGTACGTAGTGCACAGGCAGCTTTCTTTCCGCGCTTGGTGCTTACACCCGATTTTGGCCTTCATGGATTCAATGCTTCTGCTTTTTTTGATCCGGCTTCCTTGGCTTGGCAATTGGCGGGGGGACTTACTGCGCCTGTTTTTAATCAACGCATGCTTAAGGCAGGATTGATGCAGGCCGAGGCCCGTCAAAAACAAGCCTTGCAACAGTTTACCAAAACCAGTTTAAGCGCCTATAACGAGGTGTATGAAGCACTCTTAATGGCCGATTTGTTGGAGAGGAACTTTCAAGAAAAGCAACGCGAAGTAAATAGCCTGCGCCAGGGAGTGAGAACGGCAGGCGAACTTTTTGCCGCTGGGTATGCAAGTTATCTCGAAGTAATTATTGCACAAAACGACGTGCTGGCTGCCGAAATGGAATTGGTTCGCGTGCAACAAGCACGGTTTCAAAACACTATTTTACTGTACAAAGCAGTGGGCGGAAGCTGGTAAAATTAAACATCAAAGGGAGAAGGCCTGGCACTCAAAGTGTCAGGCCTTCCTTTTGAAGGATGTTTTGCAGGGTTTGTCCCAATTGCTCGGCTTTGGTAAAACCATGCCCAAGCATGTAGTACTGATTGCCAAAACGAGCAACGACCGTTGGATAGCCTGAAACACCAAACCGGGCAACCTGCGAAAACTCATCGCGGGTAGCCAATTGATATTCCATGCTTTCAAATTTTTCGTCAAAATCTGCTATCGAAAGTCCATACGACAAGGCAAGCGCATGATAACTACTGGCCAAATTGGGGTCAAGGCCTTGGCTGTAGTAAACCGACTGAATTGCATGTGCTAATTCAATGGCACTTGCCGGGGAATGCTCTTTGAGAATCACAAAAGCCTTGCTGGGTGGCGTACTATCGAGCTGCATTTTGCCTTCTCCGTGCAAATCGTTGAGGAAATCGGGACCAAATTTCACACCCGACAAAGCTTCCACACGTGCCACCCCTTCACGGATGTAAGATGCCATGTTGGCGAGTGGGCCCACGCGCTCACCAGTTACCATACCGCCACTTAAAACCGTATAACTTACATTGGGGAATTGCGCTGCAAATAGTTGCATTTGCGGGCCAAATCCGTAGCACCAGCCACAAAGCGGATCAAAAAGATAAATAATCTCGCTCAGGCTATTTTTTCCATTTTCCATGTCTAAACCAACCCCTGTAACGGGCTTTTGGTTCATTCGGCCAGCTGCATTTTACCCTGACTGATGCGCACTACGGCGAGTATATGAAAAGCCAAACTCATTGAACTCAACGAGAAAAGCAATGCAGCATAGGGCATGGAAATCATCAGCTCAGCTAAACCGGAATTGCGCCCCATCTCGGCAATCAATAGCCAATTCGACGATATCAAGAGTAAAGCGGCAATCACATTCCAAACCAAAACGACGGTACGATTGAGCATTTGCTGCGAAAAGGCAAGGCTGCTCAGTACTGGAGCAGTAAGCCCGGCAATGATATCGAAATTTAAACCCTCAAAAGTGATTTGTAAGGGGGCCAGCCCCGACTGATACAGCCACAAAGGGATGAAGGCCGCTGGTAGGCGCCACAGATGGAAATAATGCAGGTATTCATCGCCCATCTCTTGGGTAAATGCCGGCCACTTTTGGGAAGCTACCAAACCGATTACCAATATAGAAGGCACAAAAGAGAGCAGCCAAGTGTATGTAGCCGATAAATGGGATGGTACTAGCAGTCCGATAGCCAAAAGCACCACCAATAAACCGACCCACAACAGCAGGCCTTGTTGCGATTTTCGGCTTGCAAAAAAAACAAATGCCAGTGCTATAAATAAACAGGCGTAGCTCGTAATAGCTACATAAGAAGGGATTTCCATGGCAGGAAGCATAGGCAGTATTTAGTAGTTCAAATGTCTGCTTATCAACGTCTTGATACCAAATAAACTTATACACATCGTTGGGGAAAAAGTAAAGAAGCCCCTGCTGTTGGCAGAGGCTTCATTTCGGACATGTTACCTTATTCCGCAAGAATCATGGGGCTCTTTCCGTCGGTTACAATCACTTTCGAATTGGGACTTTTCGCCAATTCGCGAAGCACTTCAATGCTGCGAAGCTTCAAGATTTCGGGCGTCAAGCCATCGCTCAAAATTTTCTGAGCATTTCTGGTGCCTTCGGCTTCAATGCGTTTGCGTTGGGCTTCTTTTTCTTCGGTAATGAGTACAAATTCCATGCGCTGTGCTTGCTGCTCGGCTTCCAGCTTGTCTTCAATAGCGCGGGCCAAGCCTTGGGGCAGGGTAATCGATTTTAACAAAACCGACTCAATGGTGAAGCCGCGGTCTTTGAGATAACCGTTCATTTTTTGAGCAATTTCCCGCTCAATATTGTCACGTCGGCCCGAGTGCATGTCTTTGGCAAAATAGTTGGCACACACATCTGCCGAGGCTGAGCGGAAAACTGAAGTGATGATTTTATCGTAATCGGTACCTATTTCGGCGATGATCTTTTTTACCGCAGTTGGCTCAATATGGTACAGAATAGAAATGTCGGAACGAATGGTTAAGCCCTCTTTTGAAGGCAGGTCGATGGTAAGCTCTCTGTTGATGGTGCGTATGGGTACACGTTCAACACTGGCTATAAAGGGATTGTACCACATGATACCTCCATTTTTGGGTTCTCCTTTAAATTGTCCGAAGCGTGTTTTTACGCCTATTTGGCCAGGACGAATGATGGCGCATGAACTCAGGCTGAGGCTGGCTACGGCGAGGATAAGTAAAGCTTTCATGGTAGAAAATTTAGGTGATTGTATAACACCCAAAAACGAAAAAAAGCGGGTTGATGCAACCCGCTTTAGCATTTTTTGACAATTCTGTTTATTACAAGTTGCCTCTGCGCTCTTGTTCGCGTTCTATCGATTCAAACAAAGCTTTAAAATTGCCTTTGCCAAACGATTTGGCACCCTTGCGTTGAATGATTTCGTAGAAAAGGGTAGGGCGGTCTTCCACCGGTTTGGTGAATATTTGAAGCAAATATCCTTCGTCATCGCGGTCAACCAGGATATTCAAGTCACGAAGCGGCTGAATATCTTCATCAATATTGCCTACGCGCTCCAGCAAATCATCGTAATAGGTGTTTGGCACATGCAAAAACTCTACTCCACGCCTACGTAACTCCGAAACGGTGTGCAAAATATCGTTGGTAGCTACTGCAATGTGTTGAACACCGGCGCCCTTGTAGAAATCGATGTATTCTTCAATTTGCGACTTCTTTTTGCCCTCCGCTGGTTCGTTGATGGGAAATTTGATATAGCCATTGCCATTAGAAACCACCTTCGACATCAATGCCGAATACTCGGTTGAAATATCCTTATCGTCGAAAGTGAGCAGTAATTTAAAGCCCATCACATCTTCGTAAAACTTTACCCACTGGTCCATTTCACCCCAACCCACATTGCCTACGCAATGGTCAACATGCAAAAGGCCTATTGGCCTGCTATCTACCTTCCAGCTTGGTGCCTGGTAACCAGGCAAGAACAGGCCATGGTAGTTTTTGCGCTCCACAAAAGTGTGAATGGTTTCACCATAAGTATGAATAGAAGCTGTTACTACTTCACCATGCGCATCTTGACTCACTTGGGGCGGCGTATGGGGCTTGGCACCGCGTTTTACGGTTTCTTCATATGATTTGCGTGCATCGTCTACCCACAAAGCCAATACCTTCACGCCATCTCCATGCTTACGCACGTGATCGCTTATTTCTGAATCAGGATGCAAAGAGGTAGTGAGTACCAAGCGAATTTTGCCCTGCTGCAAAACGTAAGAGGCACGATCGCGCATGCCGGTTTCGGGGCCAGCATAAGCCACCAATTCGTAGCCAAAAGCCGCTTGGTAGTAGTAGGCCGATTGTTTGGCATTGCCCACGTAAAATTCAATGTGGTCGGTGCCGTTTAGTGGCAGAAAATCGGCATTCTGCACCGTTGGGGTTGCGGTTTGTGTTTCCATGCTTGTTTTTATTCGTAATCGGGTTCCATCCACGAACGGAAATATTTGCCATCGTCAATGCCCATGGCTTGGGTGGTTAAGGCCAAAGGCTTGAAAGTATCTACCATTACAGCCAGTTCCTCGGTGGAGGTTTTGCCAATGCTTCTTTCGTAAGCGCCTGGGTGTGGACCGTGTGGAATACCGCCTGGGTGTAAAGTGATGTGTCCGGGAGCTATGTCGTTCCGACTCATAAAATCACCATCCACATAATACAAAATCTCCTCACTGTCGATATTGCTGTGGTTATAAGGTGCCGGAATCGACAGCGGGTGGTAGTCGTATAAGCGTGGGCAAAAAGAGCACACCACGAAACCAGCATTTTCGAACATCTGGTGCACAGGAGGCGGTTGGTGAATGCGCCCAGTAATAGGTTCAAAGTTGTGAATAGAAATGCCGTAAGGGAAGTTGTATCCGTCCCAGCCAACCACATCAAAAGGATGGTTAGCATACACCAGGGTGTGCAACATGCCTTCCTTCTTCACCTTGATTACAAAGTCGCCTTTTTCATCGCGGGTTTCTAATTCACGGGGGAGAATATAGTCACGCTCACAAAAGGGCGAATGCTCCAGCATTTGTCCAAACCAGTTGCGGTAGCGCTTGGGGGTATACATCGGACTGAAGGCCTCCAAGTATAGCAAACGGTTGTCGTTGGTATCAAATTCAATTTGATAAATAATGCCCCGAGGAATTAGCAAGTAATCGCCATACTCAAAAGGTATGTTGCCTAACTGGGTACGCAAAGTTCCGGTGCCTTTGTGCACGAAAAGCAGTTCATCAGCATCGGCGTTTTTATAAAAATAGGAGGTGAGCGACTCACTGGGCGCTGCCAAACCAAAAATCACCTCTTTATTCAGCATCAAGGGCACGCGGCTTTCGAGGTAATCGGCCTTGGCTTCAAGCTTAAACCCATGCATGCGCCGGGGCGTAATGTTGTGCTGCACTGCAATTTCGGGCCTCACATTTACCACCGTGCCCACTTCTTTGATGATGGTAGGGCGGTGGATGTGATACATCAGGCTCGACATACCATCAAACCCAATGGTGCCGAACAATTGCTCGTAGTATAAACCGCCGTCGGGTTTGCGGAACTGAATGTGCCGCTTGTGGGGAATATTACCTAATTGATGATAGATGGGCATAGGGAATACATTTGAGCAAATCTATACAAAAATGTCCGATTTTTATTTCTCTTCTTTTTGCTGTCCCGGCTCCACCCAATCGGTTACAAACAAGTTGGTATCGCGGCCGCCGCCATTGTTCCGATTGGAAGCGAAAACCAGCTTTTTGCCATCAGGAGAAAACATGGGAAAGGCATCAAACGAATTATCAAAAGTAATTTGAGTCAGATTTTTGCCGTCCAAGTCAATCATGAAAATGTTGAAAGGGAAACCACGCTGTGTATGGTGGTTTGAGCTGAATAAAATGCGTTTTCCATCGGGATGGAAGTAGGGTGCCCAATTGGCTTTTCCCAGTTTGGTGATTTGCCGCATATCACTGCCATCGAGATTACAAGTAAAAATCTCCATATCTGTAGGTGCTACCAGGCCTTGCGCCAGCAATTCTTTGTATTCCTTGATCGCTTCTGGTGTTTTGGGGCGCGAAGCACGAAAGAGTAGTTTTTTGCTATCTGGCGAGAAGAACGCACCCCCATCGTAGCCCAAGGTTTTGGTTACTTGTTTGGTGGTTTTTTTAGCTATATCGTATAAATACAAATCTAAGTCGCCATTGCGGGTACTCGTAAAAACAATGTACTTGCCATCGGGCGATACTGTAGCTTCGGCATCATATCCAGGGGTGCTGGTGAGTTGGTGCATTATATTTCCCTGTTTATCGGCAAAGAAAATGTCGTAATTCGGGTCGATTTGCCAAAGGTACTTGCGATCGGGACGCGGGGCAGGCGGGGGAGGGCAATTGGCATTTCCTATATGGGTACTTGCATATAGCATCACGCTGTCGCCGGGCATAAAATAGGCACAAGTTGTGCGACCTTTACCTGTTGATATCATGGGAGGATTGGGAATCAACTCTTCGGTTTGCTCCAAAAGAAAAATCTGATCACACTTCACCCCCCATTTAGAGAAGTTCGATTGAAAAACCAGTTGTTTGCTATCGAAACTCCAATAGGCCTCGGCATTGTCGCCACCAAAAGTAAGTTGCCGCATATTGCTGAAAAACTGCTCTTGTTGGTAAATCAATACCTTTTCTGCGGGCAATTCTACCGATTCCACGGCTACCACCTGTGCGAGCGCCACCGTTGGCACCAGCGAAAGGATACTGTAAAGGATGTACTTGCTCATTATCTTCATGAAATGTAATTTGTTGACCAGTTTGTGACTGCAAATGCCGAGGAACGGCTATTTTTGCAACTTCCGCCAAAATTAGCTGATTGATGACAAAGTTGCTTCGTTTTACCCTGCTCATTACACTATCCACGGTGGTGCTCTTTACGTCTTGCAAGCAAAAGAAGTCGCAAGAGCCCCTAGAAGAGCGCGTAGCAGCTCCTGATATTGATCCTGAATTGGCAGAGTTGAATAGAAAAGTGCGTCGTGCCCCCACCGATGCCAGCCTATACCATGAACGCGCCCTTTACTACAAATCGAAACAGCAGTACGATTTTGCTTTGGTAGACATGCGTTCGGTTTTTAAGTACGACACCACCAACGCGAACTACTTTTACACTGCTGCCGATTTGTTTATCAAGGTAGGAGCTTTCGACCAGGCCGATGATGTATTGTTGGTGGCCATTGGTAAGAATCCAAACTTGGCCAAAGCGCACGTAAAACGCGGCGAATTGGCTTTTTACAATAAGATGTACAACTCGGCCATGAAGTACATCAACGATGGCCTCAAAGCCGACGTAAATTTTGCCGAGGGTTATTTTTGGAAAGGAATGGTATATCTCGAGCAGAAGAACATCGAAAAAGCCATTAGCTCCTTCCTTACTTCCATTGAACAAGATCCCGAGTATACCGAAGCTTATATGCAATTGGCATTGGCTCAAATGGAAAGCAATCCGAAATTGGCACATCAGTACCTCACCAATGTCATCAAGCTCGACGAAGGACACCAAGAAGCCTATTATGCGCGAGGCATGCTGCTACAAGAACAAGGATACAGTGACAGTGCCCAGGCCGATTACGATAAAATACTGAGCATCAATCCACAACACCTCGATGCAACCTACAATACCGGCTATATACACTTGCTCGAAAAGCGTTACGATAATGCCATTGTTTGGTTTTCGAAAGTGCTCCAAATCGATGGCAAACATGTGCGTGCCATGTACAATCGGGGTTTAGCGTATGAACTCAAGGGCGATAAAGAAGCGGCACAGAAAGAATTTAGAGAAGCATTGCGTTTAGAACCAGGTTTCGATTTGGCTTTACGCGGCATCAACCGACTCAGATAAAATGAACATAGAAGTAATACTCCCTGATGGTAGCCAGCGCCATTATCCCGCCGGCACTACAGCATTAGACGTTGCCAAAAGCATCAGCGAAGGCCTGGCCCGCGTGGTTTTGGCAGCCGAGGTAAACGGACAAATTTGGGACTTGCACCGAAGCCTTCCCGAAAAATGCAGCTTAAGCCTGTTGAAATGGGACAGCGATGGAGGCAAATATGCCTTCTGGCACTCCTCGGCGCACCTTTTGGCCGAAGCACTCGAAGCGCTCTACCCAGGAATTAAGCTAGGTATTGGCCCACCCGTTGAAAACGGCTTTTATTACGACATCGATTTTGGCGATTACGCCTTTTCATCGAACGACTTTGAGCAAGTGGAAGCCAAAATGTTAGAGTTGGCCAAGCAGGAAAATCGTTTCGAACGCTCAGAGGTGAGCAAGGCCGAAGCCATTCGCTTTTTTACTGAAAAGGGCGATCCATATAAATTGGAGCTCATCGACGGTTTGGAAGACGGCAGCATCACCTTTTATAAGCAAGGCAATTTTACCGACTTATGTAGGGGACCGCATTTGCCCGATACCGGCAAAATCAAAGCAGTAAAGCTGTTAAATACCGCTGGCGCTTACTGGCGGGGCAATGAAAAGAACAAGCAACTTACCCGTATTTACGCGGTTACTTTCCCTTCTTCCAAAGAACTCAAAGAACACCTCGAACGATTAGAAGAAGCCAAAAAGCGCGACCACCGCAAATTGGGCAAAGAACTCGAGCTATTCACCTTTAGCGAAAAAGTGGGCATGGGTTTGCCACTGTGGCTCCCCAAAGGCGCTATGTTGCGCGAGCGGCTCGAAAATTTCATGCGCAAAGCACAAGTCCGTGCAGGCTATGAGCAAGTAATTACCCCACACATTGGTAGCAAACAATTGTATGTTACCTCTGGCCACTGGGAGAAGTACGGACAAGACTCCTTCCGCCCCATTTACACACCTCATGAAGGGGAGGAGTACTTGCTCAAACCCATGAACTGTCCGCACCACTGCGAAATCTACAAAAGCAAGCCCCGCTCTTACAAAGATTTGCCGGTTCGTTTGGCCGAGTTTGGAACCGTGTATCGTTACGAGCAGCATGGCGAATTGCACGGCTTGACCCGTGTACGTGGTTTTACACAAGACGATGCCCACCTTTTTTGTCGGCCCGATCAAGTGAAAGACGAATTCAAGAAGGTCATCGACCTGGTGTTGTACGTCTTTAACGCCTTGGGCTTTTCGGAATACACTGCGCAGATTTCATTGCGTGATCCTTTGAACAAGACCAAGTATATAGGAACTGATGAAGCTTGGGAAAAGGCCGAAAATGCCATCATCGAAGCAGCCCAGGAAAAAGGCTTGCGTACGGTTACCGAATTGGGTGAGGCTGCGTTTTATGGTCCTAAACTCGACTTCATGGTACGCGATGCCCTAGGTCGCAAATGGCAGTTGGGTACCATTCAGGTAGATTACAACCTGCCCGAGCGATTTGAATTGGAGTACACCGGTTCTGATAACCAGAAATACCGCCCGGTAATGATTCACCGTGCGCCGTTTGGTTCGATGGAGCGATTTGTAGCCGTTTTGCTCGAACACTGTGGAGGTAAATTCCCCCTTTGGTTATCACCTGAGCAAGTGATTGTGCTGCCCATTAGCGAAAAATTCAAAGATTACGCCGAAAATGTTTCTCAGTTGCTGAATTATCACGATATTCGCAGCTTCGTAGACAATAGGGATGAGAAGATAGGGCGGAAAATCCGTGATGCGGAGGTTCAAAAAACGCCTTACATGCTTATAATCGGCGAAAAAGAGGTGTCTGACAGTGTAGTATCGGTGCGCAAACACGGCGAAGGCGATATCGGCGTAATGTCACCAGAAGGCATGTTAGAATACCTGAAGCTGGAAATAAACCGCCAGATTCAACCCGTTTAAACAAAAAGGAGGAAAATATCGCACAGCAGCCATCGGCAAATCCCCGTTTCAGGAGGGAGAAACCCGTTGATCCAATCAACGAAAACATCAATTATCCTGAAGTGAGGCTTGTAGGGGAAAACGTTGAGAATGGCGTTTATCCCATTGCCAAAGCTTTAAAACTTGCCGACGAACTGGAGTTAGATCTGGTTTTGATCACGGAAAATGCCAAGCCGCCGGTTTGTCGCATTACCGATTACAGCAAGTTCCTGTACGAAAAGAAAAAGCGGGAAAAGGAAATCAAAGCGAATACGGCCAAAACCGTTATCAAAGAAATCCGCTTTGGTCCGAATACCGACGATCATGACTTTCAGTTTAAGCTGAAGCATGCCAAAAAATTCCTGGAAGAAGGTTCGAAGGTGAAAGCCTACGTACATTTCAGGGGCCGGGCGATTGTCTTCAAAGAGCGGGGCGAACTTTTGTTGCTCACCTTTGCGCAAGAATTGGAAGAATTAGGTAAGGTTGAAAGCTTGCCGAAATTGGAAGGAAAGCGGATGTTCATCAGCATTGCTCCCAAAGCAGTAAAAACGAAATAAAACTATTTAACCATAGAATACGATGCCTAAAATGAAAACCAATTCCGGTGCTAAAAAGAGGTTCGCTCTTACCGGATCAGGAAAAATCAAAAGGAAGCACGCCTACAAGCGTCACATTCTCACCAAGATGTCGACCAAGCAGAAGCGTCGTCTCACCAAAGGTGGCTTGGTAGATTCTACCAATGAGTCGCTCATCAAAAAACTTTTAACTATTGGAAAATAAGTCAGTTTACAAGTGTTTTCGAACCACTGACAAAAATTGAAAAGCTATGCCAAGATCAGTAAACCACGTAGCCTCGCGCGCACGCCGTAAGAAAGTAATGAAGATGGCCAAAGGCTACTTCACTACCCGTAGCACCGTTTGGACCGTTGCTAAAAATGCAGTAGAAAAAGCCCTCGGCTATGCCTACCGCGACCGTAAAGCCAAGAAGCGTCATTTCCGCACTTTGTGGATTGCCCGTATCAACGCGGCAGCTCGCCAAGAAGGAATGAGCTATTCGCAGTTTATGGGCAAACTCGGCAAAACCGAAATTGCTCTCAACCGCAAAGTATTGGCCGATTTGGCCATGAATCACCCCGAAGCTTTCAAAGCAGTGGTGAAAGAAACCAACTAATTGAATTATCCAATGAAACCCCGCCTCGGCGGGGTTTTTTTATGGGTTTTGGGTAGCTATCTCGCGCATTATTTCACGCAAATAGACTTGCCGGTTGGCATACATGCGTTCGCGGGCCAGTACCGAGGCACGGTTGTAACCACCCATGTAATAGCGCTGAAACCAGGGCAAAACGGCAATGAAGGCATCGAGCGGCGAATACAGCTGGGCAATGCGGATGCTATAGAAAACAAATACGCTGTTTATCAAGACCGAGTTTACTGCTTCTCCTTTTTCACCTGCGTATAATTGACCCGATCCGGGAAGCAAAGCACTCATGACCATGGCCAAACGCGCATTGGGTCGTTGGAACTTCTTGGGTTGTGCAAAATGGGCGCGAATAGCTGCCGAGTCTTTGGCGATAGCCAGAAAAGACCATTCAGAAACTTCGTATTGACCCAATTCGAATTGACAAACTCCTTTGTAGAAGTAATACCGCACTTTTTGAGATTCGTGGGAGGGAACATCAAGTTGAAGTAATTCGCCCAAGGCCATCCCGCTCCGTTGTTCGGCAATGAGCGTTTTGATTTTCCACAACAAGGCCTCTGTTTGAATAGAGTCGTTGGTAGTATTATAATAGGCCAAATCGAAAAAACGCGCCGCCGTGCTCATATAGCCACTTTCGAAATGACACAATCCGATATGCATGCTGAGTACGGCATCAACCTGAGGGTGAATGGCAAAGGCGGCTTTGTTGTAATGGTACACAGCCAGTGAATACTGCTGCTTCGCTTGCAGGCTTCGGCCCAGCTCCATATCGCTTTGGTGTTGACCAAAAGCGCCCAAGCTCAACCAAACCAAACTAACGATGCAACTCAAGCAAGCGCGCATAGGTGTTGTTTTTGATCTTGGTTTTGATGCTTTGGTTGTACTTTTTGGCCTGTTTATGTGCGCCGTAAATGTTACCCACATAAAAACCGGCGGTTAAACTGCCGAAGATCCATACATATGGACTCCTTATGCCATTGTTTTGGAAGCCACGGTAGGTGGTAAATGCATTGGCACCTACAAAGAGCGCACTCACCAATCCGTCTTTCCAGGCGCCTGCATATACCTTTCCAGCTCCCGGCAACAAGGCCGAAAGTCCTGCTGCCAGTACGGGTGACTTCTGGCTGCGGTTCTCCCAGTCGAAATAAATTTGTTGCAGCATGCCGTCCAGCGGCAATTGGTTTTCGTAAGCAGGTATTTCTGGTCTTTCGGTCAACAAACTGCTGCCAAAAAGCAGCTGTCTAGCCAGGTACTTTTCTGATTCAGTAAGCGCCATTTCGCTGCTCTGTTTACTTACAATATGTAAAAACGAAACATCGCGTTGTAATACCGCATTGTGGCTTTTTTCTTTTTGAAAGGCCCAGCGCATTTGGGGATTGCTTAGGGTAATTTCTCTCGACTGTGCGAAATCAATGGCCCTTTGCCATTTTCCCATCAAGCGATAGGTGCTTAACAGCTGAAAAGCAACCGAATCATTGGCGGGGTGATAGAAGAGCAAGCGCTCGTATTCTAAGGTAGCCAATTCATACTGTGCGGTTTGTTGCAAGTAGGCAGCAAAGGCAGTTTCTTTTTGGCTTTGACCCAAGGCAAAGCCTCCCAGCAGCAAAAAGGAACCGATAAGTTTAATGGCTTTCATGTACAACAGGATCGTGGTTTAAGCCGGTAACCGCTTCAGCAGGGTAGTAGCTGCGGTTCCATCCGTGGCAGCGCGACAAGCGATCGAAGGTAGCCATACTGCCTATCAACAAACCATGGTGGCGCAAGGCATGCAATCCATACACCGAGCAGCTGGGCTCAAAGGTACAACTGATGGCATCTTGCGATGATATGTACTTCTTATAAAAGGTAAAGGAGAAGTGCGCCAAATTTTGTGCTTCGTTGCTGCCGCTAAAGTCGAACTGATATGGAATACGCAAACTGCGTTCGGGCTGGTGCCTCACCACCCATTGTACTTCAGCGCTTAGTTGTGCTTGGGCGGGCCGGCACGTACAAAGGGCTATAAGTATATAAATTGCGACTAGGTGTTTCATTGATTTTGATATTGCTGTAAGTAGTTTGCTGCAAGCTTTCCTTGGCGCCGTCGTAAGCTATATCCACCACTTCGGTAGGAAAAGGATATCCTTGCACCAAAATATAGCTTTTGAAGAATTGTTTGCGAAGAATGTGGCCCTTAGGATGGTAAAATACCACCCCTTGTAGTTTTTTGTCTTCGGCACTGGTAGCCACCTTGCCCAGCTTACTTCCCATGGTGCTGGGAGGTTTCCAAGTAGTTATAGTGAGGTTTTTGTCTTTGTGCACCGATTCCACCTCAAATGGCGAGTTTTTCAAACCGTAATGGGCCAATTGTTGCGTGAGTCCCAAATGTAAAGTACTCAATTCAACGCGCATTTGAGCAGGCTTGGTAGCAATCAGGCTGTCGTTTCGTACCACGAGTTGAATGCTGTCTTTGAAAATCCATATTTCCCGGGTTGGAAATTTGATTTCATAAACAATTTGATGGCTACCCAATTCATAATAGCAAGTGCCCATTACCAAGCGGGCGCCCTCGCTTCCCTTGACCTTCGATTTAACACTAAAATCAGATTGAATGCGATTCAGCTGCTGGGCAGCGGCCTGTGAAGCCAAAAGAAAACAACTGCAAATAATTACCAGTAGGTAGGGCATGGGCATAAAAATAGCGCTGTCTCCGAAGAAACAGCGCATTTAAATTCTAGCGTAGATTACATTCCTGTGGTTCCAAAAGGATTTGGATTGGCTATGTAACTGATGGCGCTTACCACCACGCTCACACCCATACCAATCCAGAATGACAATTTTTGGTCACTGGTTTTGTTGCTGTTGATACCAACCACAAAAAAGCCTACCGGCCAACAGCAAAAGCCCCAGGCAAATGCAGTCCAATCCATATCGTCGATGCTGAAAGGCACAGGCGATGCCATGGCCTGCATATAACCAGCCAAACGATCTGACTCAGGCAGTGCGTTTAACGAAAAGTTACTGCTGAGCAGCGCGTTTTCCAATTCAGTAACTTCTTGGAATTCAGTAGTAAAGCTGGCCTCGTCGTACTGAAAATCGGTGGCTGTAACAGCCGCATGCGATGCGAGACCAACCAGCGCAAAGCAAAGTGAAAGCAGGATTTTTTTCATGTAATGAAGTTTTGTGAGACCAATATAAGACACATTTTGTTTGCCACAATGGTTGCTCAAAAAAAAGTCGATTCAAGCTAAATGCTTTTTACGGCCGACTCAAAGCGGTTCAAGCCTTCCATTAACTCCTGCTCTTTGATGAGGAGGGGGGGCGCCAAGCGAATGATATTGCCATGGGTAGGTTTGGCCAACATGCCCAATTCCATCATTTTTAAGCAAAGGTTCCAAGCGGTACTACTCTCCGGCCGGTCGTTAATAACTACCGCATTCAGCAGTCCCTTGCCACGCACCAATTGCAGCAAGTCGTATTTATCGATCAGCTTCTGCATTTCTGCCCTGAATAACTTGCCCATGCGCTCGGCATTTTCGATCATTTTTTCTTCTACGAGTACTTCCAGTGCGCTCATGGCTACCCGGCACCCCAGTGGATTGCCACCAAAGGTAGAGCCGTGTTCGCCGGGACGTATATTGAGCATGATGTCGTCGTCGCACAGTACCGCGCTTACGGGCAGAACCCCTCCGGCCAAGGCTTTGCCCAGCACCAGTATATCGGGACGCACATCCACATGGTCGCAAGCCAGCATTTTGCCCGTGCGACCGATGCCGGTTTGAATTTCATCGGCAATCATCAGCACCTCATATCTGCTACACAGGGAACGCACCCCACGGATATAGGCATCGTCGGGTACCACTACCCCCGCTTCACCTTGAATGGGTTCAAGCATGAAGGCGGCCACATGCGGATCGCGCAAGGCTTGCTCCAGTGCTTCGAGGTCGTTATAAGGAATCAAATCGTAGCCCGGCACAAAGGGACCAAAGCCTTTGCGCGAGCTGGGGTCGGTGGAGGAGGAGATGGCGCCAATAGATCGGCCCCAGAAATTGCCTTCCACAAATACAATGCGCGCCTGGTTTTCGGGGATGCGTTTTTTATCGTAGCCCCAACGACGGGCCAATTTTACCGCGGTTTCGGCCGCTTCCACCCCGGTGTTCATGGGCAAAAGGCGTTGGTAACCGAACAATTCGGTCATGAATTTTTCGTATTGCCCCAAAACATTGTTGTGGAAAGCACGCGAAGTAAGGGTTAACTGACTGGCTTGCTCCACGAGCGTAGCTACAATTTTGGGATGGCAATGGCCTTGGTTGACGGCACTGTAAGCCGACAAAAAATCGAAATATTCTTTGCCAGCGGTATCCCAAACGCGCATTCCAGCCCCTTTGGCCAGTACCACCGGCAGGGGATGATAGTTATAGGCACCAAAATCGTGCTCTAGGGCCATGGCACTTTCGGCACTGATGCTTGGGTTAAATTGAAAGTCAACTTCGGGGATCGCAGTTTTCATGCTTAAAAATTTGGAATATAGCGTTTGTGAATTCGTTTGCTTCTTCTATCTTTGCGTTCTCGTTTGCGGGAGATAGTGCGTCTACTGCAAAAATAAGCTAAAACAGCAAGAAAGATGTCTAAAGTTTGTGTACTTACAGGTAAGAAGGTGATGGTTGGAAACAGCGTATCGCACTCGAACATCAAGACAAAGCGCAGGTTCTATCCGAACTTGCAAACCAAGCGTTTCTACATTCCCGAAACAGGTGAGTGGGTAACCTTGAAGTTGTCGACCAGCGCCATCAAAACCATCAACAAGAATGGTTTCAGCGCTTCTATCAATAAGTTTTTGAAAAAAGGAAAAATCTGATAAATCATGGCTAAGAAGGGTAACCGTGTTCAGGTAATCATGGAGTGCACCGAGCACAAAGCCAGTGGCATGCCGGGTACTTCACGCTACATTACCGTGAAGAACAAGAAAAATACGACCGAGCGCATGGAGTTGAAAAAATTCAACCCTATTTTGAAGCGTGTAACTGTTCACAAAGAAATTAAGTAAGCATGGCAAAGAAAGTAGTGGCCACCCTGAAGCGCGAAGCTTCAGAAGCAGAAAAAATCGTGAAAGTAATCAAGGCAAAGAGGTCTGATAAGTCGGGCGCCTACACTTTCAAAGAAGAGTTCATTACCGCCGACCGCGTAAAGGACTACTTTAGCAAGTAATATCGCAGCTGTGGAGTTGGCACCAAACGGCTTCCACAACACGCATGCATCATCAAAGGGCCGTTTCACACCGAAACGGCCCTTTTTCATTCAATGAATTATGGGATTTTTTGATTTTTTCAGCAACCGCAAGAACAAGGATTCGCTTGTTAAAGGCCTAGAGCGCACCCGCGAAGGGGTGTTTTCCAAGATTGCCCGTTTGATCACGGGTAAAAGTCGCATCGACGACGATATGCTCGATGAGCTGGAAGAAATCCTCATCAGTGCCGATGTAGGAGTTGAGACCACCATCAAAATCATTGGTCGCATCCAGCAGCGGGTTAGCCAGGAGAAAGGCTTGCAGGCCGACGATTTGAATCGCTTGCTTCGCGAAGAAATTGCGGCATTGCTGGCCAATCAGGGCAATACGCAGGGATTTGATCTTCCTTCGGATCAAAAACCCTACGTCATTATGGTGGTAGGCGTAAATGGTGTGGGCAAAACCACCACCATTGGCAAGCTGGCGCATCAATTGAAGAGCCAAGGAAAACAAGTGGTATTAGGTGCTGCCGATACCTTCCGTGCTGCTGCCATCGACCAGCTCAAAATTTGGGGCGAACGCGTGGGGGTAAGGGTGGTGCACCAGCAAATGGGCGCCGACCCGGCATCGGTGGCATTCGATACCCTCAAATCGGCCCTGGCTACCCAAGCCGATGTGGTGATTATTGATACCGCTGGCCGTTTGCACAACAAAGTAGGCCTCATGAACGAGCTCAGTAAAATCAGAAATGTAATGCAAAAGGTGGTACCTGGTGCGCCGCATGAAGTGCTTTTAGTACTGGATGCATCTACCGGGCAAAACGCCATTGAGCAAGCCCGTCAGTTCACTGCTGCTACTGAGGTAAATGCATTGGCCCTTACCAAACTCGATGGCACGGCCAAAGGCGGGGTGGTAATTGGCATCAGCGATCAGTTTAAAGTACCTGTGAAATATGTAGGTGTAGGAGAAAAGATGGAGCATTTGCAGCCATTTGATCGCATAGCCTTTGTAGAAGCACTTTTTAGTCAACCTGAAGCATGAAAACCAAAAATCTCCAACGCCCCAAAGTGAATGTAGTAACCTTGGGTTGTTCCAAAAACCTGGTTGACTCCGAAAATCTTATCACCCAACTCCGCGCCAATGAGTTTGACGTGGCCCATGAGTCGAACCGCAAGGTACAGGTAGTCATAGTAAATACCTGCGGCTTTATCGACAATGCCAAGCAAGAGTCGATTGATACCATTTTGAGCTATATCGACGCCAAGCAAGAGGGATTGGTAGACAAGCTGTATGTAACCGGTTGTTTGAGTCACCGTTACAAAGACGAGCTCGAAGCCGAAATGCCCGAGGTAGATGCCTTTTTTGGCACCATGGAGCTGCCAAGGATTCTCAAAACGTTGGGGGCCGACTACAAGCACGAATTGCTGGGCGAGCGCATCATCACCACACCCACGCATACGGCTTTCATGAAAATTTCGGAAGGTTGTAATCGTCCCTGCTCGTTTTGCGCCATTCCGTTGATGCGAGGCAAACACGTGTCGAAATCGATTGAAGACATTACCCGTGAAGCCAGCAATTTGGTCAAAGGCGGTGTAAAGGAACTGGTACTCATTGCGCAAGATTTGACCTATTATGGCCTCGATTTATACGGCAAGCGTAACCTGGCCGAATTGCTGGAGCGATTGAGCGATGTGCCTGATTTGGCGTGGATTCGCTTGCAATACGCGTATCCATCGCAATTTCCTGAGGACATTCTACCCATCATCCGCCAGCGCAGCAACATTTGTAACTACCTCGATATGCCGCTGCAGCACGCTTCCGATGCCATGCTCAAAAGCATGCGCCGTGGTATTACCGCATCGCGCACGCAGGATTTGATTGACCGCATTCGCAACGAAGTGCCGGGCATTCACCTCCGTACTACGATGATTAGCGGTTATCCGGGTGAAACCGAAGCCGACCACCAAGCCATGCTCGATTTTGTGGCGCGCAATCGCTTCGAGCGTTTGGGCGTTTTTGCCTATTCGCATGAAGAAAATACGGCTGCTTACAACCTCACCGACGATGTGCCTGCCGAAGTAAAGGAAGAACGTGTGGAAGAAATCATGGCTTTACAGCAGGAGATTTCCTCGGAACTCAATGAGGCCAAAGTAGGTCAGGAGTTTCGGGTTTTGTTCGATCGCAAGGAAGGTAATTTCTTCGTGGGACGCACCGAATTTGATTCTCCGGAAGTGGATAACGAAGTTTTGGTAGATGCCAGGGAACATTTCGTGCGGGTTGGTGATTTTGCCCAGGTACGGATCGACAGCGCTGCTGAATTCGATTTGTACGGAACGCCACTTTCATGAACGTACAAGCCCTTTCTTTTCGCAGTACCCATGCCTTCAGTGCATTGGCCAATGATTTTTTAGACAAACCCGAAAAATTTTCCGCTTGGCTTCCTTTGCCTTTTTCGGAGGAAGGACTGAGGCAAGCGGTATTGCAACGTACTGCTTTTTCCGATGAACAAAGGGAAGAACTGGTAGCGGTGCTCCATAAGCAGTATGCGTCCTTGCCTCATCGCCAACTCAGCGATGCCCATTTGCAGAAACTCGCAGCCAATGGGGTGTATACCATCACCACGGCCCACCAGCCCAACCTCTTTACTGGTCCGGCTTACCTGATTTACAAAATTGCCGGAACCATTGCCTTGGCCCGCGATTTGGAAGCCAAAGGCCTGGGTAAGTTCGTTCCTGTATACTGGATGGGGGCCGAAGACCACGATTTCGACGAGCTAAACCACATCTATGTATTTGGCAAAAAGGTGGAATGGCAAACCAATCAAAGCGGTGCCGTGGGCCGCATGCTGTTGAACGATGTAGAGGAAGCCTTGCAGCAGCTGCTAGAGATGCTGGGAAACGAAGGTTACGCAGGCGAATTGGCTGCTTTGGTGCGGGCTTGTTACATACCGGGTATTACTGTTGCTGCTGCTACCCGGAGCTTTGTAGATCAACTTTTTGGTGTTTACGGACTGGTGGTGGTAGATGGCGACGATGCCACGCTCAAGCGCCGTTTTACCGCCCAAATGCAGCTAGAACTGACCGAAAAAGTAAGCGAAGGCATGGTGCTGGCGGCAGCCTCTGAACTTGAGAAAGCAGGTTACAAAGCCCAGATTTATCCCCGCGAAATCAATCTGTTTTGGTTAGATGCGGGACAACGAGAGCGCATAGTAACCACCGAAGGCGGATATGCTTTGGCCAATGGAAGTAAAAAATGGACGACAGCAGAAATGCTTCAACTGCTTGAAAGCAAGCCTGAGTGTTTTAGTCCGAACGTGGTTTTGCGCCCCCTGTACCAAGAGCATGTTTTGCCGAATGTTGCTTTTATTGGTGGAGGCGCAGAAGTGGCTTACTGGAATTTATTGCCAAAAGTATTTGAAAAATACCAAGTTCCTTTTCCGGTGGTTATGTTGCGTACATCGGCCATGGTGGTCGACAAAGGTTCAGCAAACCGGCAGCAAAAAATGGGACTCGATACCTTGCAATTGTTCGAAGAAACCGAGCAGCTAATACGCGACTTCATTGCTGCGCATGAGTCGGGTTTATTCACACTACAAGCCGAAAGCACCGACATTCAAGCCATCTTTGAGGCTTTGGCGAGCAGGGTAGAGCAAGTAGATCCTACCTTAAAAGCGGCGGTTTTGGCTGAAGCCAAAAAGCTGCACGGGAGTCTCGAAGGTTTGCAGGCCCGCGTGATCAAAGCACAAAAACAAAAGCACGAAACCGAAGTAAATCAGATTCGTGCTTTGAAAGCGAAACTCTTTCCCGAAAACCACCTGCAGGAGCGCCACGACAGCTTCATGAACTTTTACGCCTGGGCTGGCCGCGATTTTATCGATACCTGTGTGCTTGAGATGAACCCCCTGCGCAAGGAGTTTTTGGTACTGAGTTAAGACCTATTTCGCAGCCGTAGCGGCCAATTCCATGTGCAGGCTAACATCGGCTTCTTTGGCAATCTTGTCTTCCACAATCTTGGGAATGGCAATGCTGTAATCGGCCAGGGCTACTTTAAAGTCGGAGTGAAGAATCACTTTGCCCCCTTTTACCTCGAGCATGCCCTTTTCGCGCACCTGCTTTTTCACACCGTGCATTTCCATTTCGCCAGCAATTTCTACATTGTATTTGCCGTCTTTGGTCAGGTCGATTTTAGCGAAATCCATCACTTTGCCCTTCAAAACAGCCTTGGGGAATTTGTGCGATTCCATGTAGTTTTCGTTGAAATGCTCCTGCATGAGGGCCTTCTTGAATACGAACGACTTGATGGCAATTTGAAACATCACCTCGCCCGTAGCTCCATCGAGCACACAGGCAGCCTGGTTGTTGGTAGCTTTAACATCGTCTTTAACGGGACCTTCGGCTACAAAATTCACCGTGCCGGTACGGGTCATAAATTTGGTTTGGGCGCTTACCGACAAACTACCGGCTAGCAAAAGCGCGAGCAAAAAGAAATTTTTCATGAGCTATAATTAATTGATAAATAAACAACGGTTGAGTACCACATCGAGCAATTTGCCATTGCAAAGGCCTTTGATGGTGATGAGCGCACCCACTTGCACATCGCGTGGCAAAGGGTTTTTAGATTCAAATTCACAAATAACCCCAAACATCATATCGTCGGTTTCGAGCACCACCACCGGAAAGCCAGCTTCATTGGTTTTCACTTCGCGTACCAGTCCGGTTACTTCCACTACTTTATTGAGATACTTTTCATTGGCCGCATTTTCGTCGGCTTCATAAGCCAAAAAGAGGTCGTTGGCAGGTACGGTGAGTTGCGTTTCCAGGCTTTCGATGCCGGGCACTGGCTTAAACCAGAGATACAAACCGATACTTCCGCCTACCAATCCCCCAATGACAATAAATAGGAGGAGGATTTTCGTGTTTTTTTTCATTTTTATGGCTTTAGGGTTGCATGCCTTGGTTGATCCAAGCTTTTATTTGGTTGATATGGCAGCTACTGAGTCCGTTGCCGGCAGGCGGCATAGGAACAAAACCAGCCAGTTTGCTTACGGCCCCTACCAAACGTCCATTTGTAGCCACAGTTCTAACGCCTGAGAGGGTAGTAAGGTTGATGCCAGCAGCAGGATTGTTGGCGCCGTGGCAACCCACGCAATGGGCTTGCATGATGGACTGTATGTTGGAAGCGAAACCCCTGTTGAGGGTATCGCAAGCGGAGGTATCGTTACAAGCGTTGTTTTTGGCGCCTTGCTCAATCCATTTGCGTACGAGGGCAATTTTATCGGCGGGCAAAGCCGGATAGGGCGGTGGTGGCATGCGCTTATCGAGGCGGTCTTCCACCAGTTTTTCGTATAAATCGCTTTCATTGGGTTTCCCGGGCTTGACCTCGCCGCCCGAAATCACACCTGCATAGGTGGTGAGGTTGATGCCATCGGCCCGGGTTTGGGCATCGTGACAGCCGCTCATGGCGCAGTTACTGATGAGCAAGGGCAGGATGGTATTTTCGAAATACACCGTATCGGGGTGACAGCCTTGGCTGGTAACTACCGGCGCATTGGGGTTGGGTGTGCCTCCGCCCGGTATCAGGGGATCGTGCCTACAAGCGGCTAATCCAATGGAGATACAAAGCAATAACTTTTTCATGGGTAAAAACTTGAACCGAAGTAAGTCTTAATAATCAGCTTGCACAAGCCCAAAGTGTTGAAGCGGTGCACATTCCCTCCGAAAACGTATTACAAGGGTTTGAATACTTAACCTTCGAGCCATTTTTTAAAGGCTGCTGCGCGTTCGGTGCTCACAATGAGGTCGGTATGTACATCGGGCTCCAATTGAAGCATTACGCGGCTTCGGCTGTAGGTTTGCATGTTTTTAATGGCTCGGATGTTCACCAGCACCTTGCGGTTGATGCGGAAGAATTTCGAGGGATCGACCATTTTTTCTAGTTGTTCGAGGTTTTGGTCGGCAGCCAGGTTCCTTTTGTCGAGCGTGGCCACCATTACCACACGCTCTTCTACGTAAAAACAGGCGATGTCGTCGAAGGGCACCGCTTTGAGGTTGCTGCCATACCTGATGAGCAGGCGCTGTTGGTAGCCGCCGCCATGGTCGACACGCACCAGCGCTAACAACTGCTTTAAATCGAGGGGTTGACCGAAACTCTTGGCTTTTTGCAAGGCCTGCGCCAAAGCTTCTGCCTGAATGGGCTTGAGCAAATAGGCTACACTCAAGTGCTCGAAAGCCGACAAAGCATAATGATCGAAAGCCGTGACAAAAATCACCGGCTTGCTTACCTGGGCGGCTTTCAAAAGATCGAGGCTCAAGCCATCGGCCAATTGAATATCGGCAATCACCAAATCGTAAGCGGGATTTTTCTCAAACCAAGGCAGCCCAGTTTCTAAACTATCGATGCGGGCTACAATTTCGGCTTGGGGCTCTATGTCGAGCAAGAGCTTTTCGAGTCGCTGCTGTGCCAGGGGCTCATCTTCAATGATTACGATTTTCATAAGCGGGTTTCTATGAGTGGAAGTGATACCATAAAATGCTCGTTGGTTTGCTCTATGCCTATTTGGCTGCCAAATAGTTGCTGGTAGCGGCTGCTCAGGCTCGAAAGGCCAAAGCCCGACGAAGGTTCGGGACTCGCCTTGGGCTGCAACTTATTGCTCACTACCACATGTTGGTGCACAGTGTAAATGCGAATATACAAGGGCTTCGTTTGGCTGATGACATTGTGCTTCACTGCATTTTCAACCAACAGTTGTATCGACATCGGAATGACCCATTGCTGCAAGGCGGTGTCGTCGAGTTCGATGGAAACGTGCAAGCGATTTTCGAAGCGCTGTTGTTGCAAAAATACATAGGCCCGCACCAATTCCATCTCCTCGGCCAAGCGTATGGTATCGTGGTTTTGGTAATGCAAGATTTTGCGAAACAATACCGCCAACTGCTCTACATAGGCCCCGGCTTTTTGGGTATCGAGGTCGATGAGGGCCGAAAGGGTATTGAAAGCATTGAACAAGAAGTGCGGCGAAATCTGATTTTTGAGCAGTTCGTACTGTGCCAAAATGCTTTGCTTTTCGGCTTCTTGGCGCAAACGGCGTTTTTCTTCCCGGCTCTGCACCACCCAAGCGGCACCCAACAAGAGCAAAATGGCCAACAGCAGCACAAACCACCACTGACTGTAAAATGGTTTTTGGATGCGGAAACTGCGCTTTACACTTTGGTATTGCTTAAAAGCGGGGTCGAATGAAACCTGAATTTCGAGTTCATAAGTCCCCGCATTCAGGCCCTGTAGCATGATTTCACGTTTGTCGGTTTCTACCCAGCGCTCGTGTAGGCCGTGCAATTTGTAGCGCACATACAACAAATCGGTATCGAAAAACCAGGGGATACTGAAATCGAATCGCAAATTATTGTCGAAAGCAGCGAATACCGCCCCTGGGGTTTCACTGTTTTGTTTGATAGAAAATGCCTCACTCAGCAGTATCCGCGGCAAGGCAATGTGCTGTAGCCAATGGCTGTTTAGGTGCAATAAACGGCCCCGCATGCCTATCCAAATGCCCTTTTCATCGGCCAAATAGGCATTGGTGCTTATTTGGGTGAGGGGCAAGGCCAACAAGCGCTCGAGTGGAAGGGCCGTGTTTTGCGTGCTGTTGTACAACAAAAGGCCTTGTTGCAAACCCAGCAGCAATTGGTGCCGGTTGAGGCTGTGCACAAAACTGATGGGCTCGCTCAGCGCCAAAGGAACCAAACGCATCTGCTGGTTTTCTACCACAAAAAGCCCCTGTTCGGGCGAGCTGCCCCACAAACGATTGCTGCTGTCGGCACTGAGCGACGAGGCCACGCGCAATGGCCCCTGCGCCAGTTGGTTGAATTGCCTGAATTGCCCATCGGCAAAACGAAAAACCCCTTTGCCATCGGTGGCCATCCACAAATGGCCTTGCCGGTCGTGCGTGAGTTGGAAAATGTAGTATTGGCCGGGACCATGCTGCTGGTGAAAGGGTTCCACCACATCTGCACCCGACTTCCGACGGTATTCGTACAGCCCTCCCAGCGTTCCCAGGTACCAGCCAGCACCATGGGGCTGGGGTTCAATGCTGAAGATGTTGGGATTGAAACGGTGTTCGTTGGGACCAATCCGCTGCGGCACACGTCCCCACTGGAGCCGGTAAAGGCCCTGTCCGAAAGTGCCCGCCAACCAGCTGTTGTCGCTTTCCGCCGCCAAGCTCAATACATGTAGTTGCTGGGTTTGGGGCAGCAGTTGCCAGTTGTTTCCGTCGGCAGATTTTACATAACATCCTGCATTGGTGCCCGCTAGCAATTGCTGGTTGGGTAAAATGCGGATGGCCTGCACATCGTGCGGATGGGGAAGTAGGTGGGTACTTACACCTGGAAAGGCCTGCAATAAGCCATGCTGCGTGCTGATCCACACCAAACCTTCGCGGCTCTGCCACATATCGTACACCCGAATGGCTTTGCCGTTGTGGGTAAATGGCAAGGCACTGTATTGTTTTGTCTTTTTGTGGAAACGCCATAAATGTCCGGCCCGGTCGCTAAACCAAACCTCTTCTTCCAATACCAACAGGCGCATCACCGCATCTTCATCGGCATGGGCAAACCTGCTGAGCTGGCCATTTTGGAAAAGCGCCAGGCCTCCCGATTGTAGTCCGAGCCACAAGGCATTACCATCGCTTTTTACAGCCGATAGCAAGGGCTCGTTGCTGAGCAAGCGTACACTTTTTTGGTTTTTTGCATTTATAGCAAGGCGAACCAAGCCCAAATCGGTACCTGCCAAGATGCCGTTTTTATCCACTTCGAGACTGCTCACTACCAAATCGGGCAGGCCGTCTTCCAAATCGAATAAAAACAAACGTTTGCCATTAAAGGCATACACCCCTTCGCCAGCGGTAGCCATCCACAACCAGCCCCGGTATACTGCCAAGGCCGTAATGCTTTTGCGCGGCCAACCTTCTTCGGGTTCAAAGGGAAGCAAACTATCGCCCTTGCTTTGCAGTAGCTGTCCGGTTTTGGTACCCGCCCACACCTGGCCTTGGTAGGAGGTGAGGGCAGTGAACTCAAAGGTATCGGCAGGCAGCTGGTAGGTTTTCCATACGGCGCCGTCGAAACGTTGGAGCTGTTTGTTGTTGAGCAAATACAACCACGAAGACGCATCTTGGTGTAACAATCCTGCTTTTTCGCGCATGCCGGGTAAATTCAGCTCGCGGTAATGGGGCAGGGGCGTGTCGGGCGGCGATTGTGCTAAAGCCGTTAAGCTGCTGAAAAACAGCCATACAATGACCCCAAGAACCTTTTTCATCGGCTGCGGGCTTGAAGGCTGCCCGAAACCGATACTTTGATTTCTTCGGCAATTTTCTGGTAAACGATGCGCGGAATGCTGATTTGATGGTCGGCCAAAAGCACCACAAAGGCCGATTTGAATTGGATTTGCTGTTTGTTTACCTGCAGTGTGATTTTGATAATGCGTTCTTGACTCACGCCATGAATATCGAGCCAGCCCTTGGCGCGGATTTCATATGTGCCCGGCACCGAAGGATCGACGGGGTCGATCAGTTTGCCTTTGAAGCTGCTCTTGGGGAATCTGTGCGCTTCGAGGTAGTTTTCGAAGAAGTGTTCTTGTTGGAGCGGACTGTTGAAGCCCTGAAAGCCCTTGTTTTTTACTTGTACAACAAAGGTTTTTTCCTTGAAGTCAATCAGTCCGCTCACCTCTGCATTTTCGGCCTTGATGATTTCGAGCGGTGCATCGGATACAAAAATGGCTTTGGCCGATTGTATTTCGTAAAGTTCTTTGCCACTGGGTGCTTTGAAGGCCAAAACAGCCCAAAACAACCCGCTTATTAATAAAACTCTACGCCTCTGATATGACTTAAGGGAATCCAAATGCCTCCTTTTAAACAAACGCTGGTACTGTCGCAGGCCCAAACGGTGGTTTCCACCTTGTAGTTGCCTTCGAGCGTGCTAAAATACAATCTTACTTTCACATGGTGGGTATTGCCCAGGCGCATGGCATATTCCAACTTGCTTTGCAAAGCCTGGTTGTTGCTGGGTTCCACCCGGTTGAAACGCAACGAACGAATGAGGCTTTTGTCGATAGGCACAAAGTGCTCATGGGTGCTGGTTAAAAGGGTATTTTCCATGGTGCAAACATTTTAACTGTACCAAGTTCATTCAGAAAAACAGAAGCACCAAGCTTGCCATGCCGAATGCGCAAAAGATGACATTCAAAGGAGAAATGGGAAGGTTGAATGCGGCAATGGGGTTGCGGGTGGTGAAGCGGCGTTAAATGGGGCGTCCATCCAGCACAATGGGGTGAACGATGTGGGTTGCTATGTCGCCCTTACAGGGCTCAGATCGGAAGGGAAATCAACAAGGCTATAATCATATCGCCCCGCTGGGGCTTGCATGACTGTAGCCCTACCGGGCGCATCTACGGTTGAAATGCCGGAATGCTTTACTCGATTTCGGCAAATAAATCATACTGTTTATCCACAAGACGACAACTTTGGCGTCAAATCT
>PNNG01000034.1 GCA_013824115.1 Sphingobacteriaceae bacterium
AGTTGGTGTAATTTCTGTTTGATGCACGATTTGGCCTTGGGCATTATAAATTACCAAGGTTGAAGTTTCATGCCAGCCTGTCATCTTAAAGTTTACAAAGTCCTTAGCAGGGTTTGGATAGACCTGCATGCTAGTTGCCTTCAAACCCTTAGATTTGGTTGGTAACGTACCAGCTCTTCTAAATTCACCATCCATTGGAATGTCACTAGGAAACTCATGGTTTTTATAAAACTTCAAAATGTTTTTGGCTTTTGCAGCAGCAATGTCAACATGAGTTAACGCAAAGTCAAGTAGAATATTTTCATCGATTTCGTTCATCTCGTAATAATTAGAAGCGTAGGAGTTTATGTTTTCGAGGATAGCAGCCAAGTTGAGCATTCGATGGATGGCTGCTTGGTCATTTTTGTCTTCAAACTGTGATTGAATTGTTTGAATCGCATCGTTTACTCCTTCAAAATCACCGACTAACAGCTTTTCATTTACGTTGGCAAGCTCATATTCAAACCAGTGACCAATTGTTAACCAAGCATTTAACGAATCAACAGTACTTATGGTTGTATCGGCCAAATAATGGCGAACAACTTCGTTGGCAATACTTACACAATGCTGTTGAGCAGATGCAATGAGCCTTTCAACACTGGCCCTAGGCGTTGGGTTGTTCCAGCTTTCCATGATAAGTTGAATTTGCATTTCGCTAAAAGGTTGTGGAGCCTCGTATTGCAAATAAACCAAGAAGTCTTCATTAAAGGTTGCTTCTGGATTTGCCAAAATAATTTCAAGTAATATGGCCTGAGGAAGTACATTACTGGCCGAGAGTTCAATGAGGAAATCTTGAGAGAGATAGGGCGATTGGCTTAACAATTCTTGCCGTGTAATCCAAACCTCGTCGCTCCAAGTGGTTACAACCTGTTGCAATAATTGAGAGCTGTTTCCGCCATCTATGAGCTGACCGTAATTGTATTTAGCAGCAATGAGTTGCTCGAAACCTTGTTGAAAATTGTTCTTTAAGGCTAACAATTCTGCATTGGATTTTAAAGAACGTACAACACCACCCGCATTGAAGCGACTTGGACAATTGTTTGCAGGCAACATTTGAAGTGATACGGTAGATGGTGTGTAATATATTGGCTCCGATAGGCCACCATGATGATAGTACTTCATGCCTTGGGTGGAGCCGTTACGCAAGTCTCCATCTGGTGGGCTCAATTGTGAAAAAATATTCCCAGCAGAAAGGTTGCCATAGGCTTGAATTTGGTATACCCCATCTTGCTGAATTAAGATGTCACGTCCACAACGCTCAAAATGGTTGCAACCATACAATAGACCTCTATTATCTTGAACAGCCCAAACCGCTCTCTTAATGTCATAAAACTTATTCCCGTAGAGTTCATTAGCAGCTGTACCTGTGTGAATGGTCACGATGCCATGGTTTTCAATGCTCAGATTTTCTGCTGAATTGAAGCGGTTATGAATAACTTCAAATCCGGTAGCTTGGCGAATGGAAATGCCTGTTTTTGTACCCGAAACAGCGTAAGGTTTGAAAATGAAATCGTTATTAACAATTCGACAAAAATTAACTTGATTGTTAACGATGCTATTACGATTACCTTCGAATAATGCATTGAAAACATTGAAAGGGCGGTTGCTGGTGGCGCCTAGGGCCTCGATGGCAGTATTCAGATTTTTGAATTCAGAACGAATAGGTGTTGTAGCACAGGGCAGAAAGTTTGAAGGACAATGATCGGAAACCGTGTAAGAGGCATCGATGCTATAAATGGCATGTCCACCTTGGTTTGAAGCAAATTGACTCGCATTATTCAAAAACCTACATCCTGAAAAACTGATACCTTTTACTTCCCACATGGTTACAAAGGCGCCGAAGGCAGTGGGCCCGTTGATTTGATTGTTGAGTTCAAAAGTGCAATTCGTAAAGCTGCTAAAGTAGTTCGTTTTGATAGCAGGATTGGAGGGCAAGAAATTTTCGTAAGAAATAAACTCAACAGTTCTTCGGTTGTTAATAAATGAAGAATTGCTAGCATAAACAATACCTCCCGAAGTGTTGTAATCGCCTGGTTTCCATAACTGAATGGCGTTATTGGCATTTTTGATGCTGCTACCATTTTTAATTTCAAGATAGCCTTGGAAGCGATTACCAGCAGTTGAATATTGGTGTTGGTTGTAGTTACCCCAAACTTCTATGCCACGCCACAACACATTACAGTCGGTTGAAGTAAATTCAGTACTATCGAGGATTAATCTTGCATTTTGCTCCACAACCACCCTTCCATTTGCCCCAAAATTAAATTTCATGTTGCGAAGGGTAATCGTGGTGCCATTAACAATACGTAGCTCATTTACAATTTCAACCACACTACCATTGGTAATAGGATTGCTATTCGGACTCCAAGTAGCATTAGAAGTTGCAGTGTAGTTTAAAACGTTGAAGCCTCTCAATGTTTCGCAACAAATTGAATTGGATTGTTGGAAAAGTTGGTCATAATTAAACCCATCTATTTGATCAGGTATTACGTAAATCAAAGGTCTTTGTGTCGATCCAGGGGCACTACCACTATTTACCGGATTGAGACCTGCAATTAAGCCTGTGGCCAAGGTATTGTTGCTAGTATTAACCGCACCCAATGATCCATTCGCATTGAAAGCAAATATAAATTCGGGATTTAAAGGATGAAATTCCAACTCTAGATGTGAGTTTCCGAAAGCTCCAGAATTTTGAATAAAGTTGATTGCTGAATTATTTAAATTTATAACATAGATACCTTGATTGGTAGACCCTACGTAAATGCTGTTTGAATTAGGATGAAACTCTACTCCAGTAAATCGCTGTTCATTACTACCTGGTAAATTGAAGATCTGATGTGAAATTACATTACCACTAGAATTTAGATTGAGCACCACCAAATCATGTACTGATGGACGTAAGCTAAAAGGCTTCAAGTTGGCAAATGCGAGTTTTTGGCCATCTGATGAAATTTCTAATTCACAGGTTTGAATAGGTGCTTCAAATGTCCAAATCAACTGAGGCAAGCTAACTCCTGATGCACTAATATCAATTTTGTACACCTCTGTTTGTGGACCAGGAATTGCATAATTTTTAGATCCAGCAACAAATAGTTGGAAATTACCCAGTGCATCCGGCTTTTTAACGGTAATGGATGGGAAACCCTCATTTCTAAAATCAACGAGAAACTTGTTCGTGATTAAAGGGTTCAGTCCACCTTGACCATTATTCAGTGCCAAATCATATTCGCTATATCTCAATATATGGCCATGAGTAGCTGAAGTTCCCTGGTTAGAGATAAGAGCTTGGAGGTAAAAAATGTAAAACTTACTGCATTGTGAACCGGGTACCGGTATAATTGCATTTTCATACCCATACTCATCGAGTGGGGCAAATTGAATACCAGGCGGAGCAGAGGATACTCCCGGACTTTGATGAAAATTGGCAACAAAATTCCCAAATTTGTTGTAGATATTCCCATCTATTACTTGAAAAAGGGGTCTGCCATTATTCCCATGCATACCATGTGCAGCTGAGCGTGCATTCGGTAGATTTGCTGGTAATGTGCTCACTTGTGGGTTTCCCGTCGTAAGGTCTAAGGCGTTCCCATTAAAGTACCAAAGTTTTAGTCCTGTTTGGCCAAAGGTTGTGCTTACCAAGCAACAGAGAAGTAGCTTGGTGAAAAAGAAGAAGTATATCTTTTTCATTTTATTGAATTTAAGATGAAAGTTATTTGCCCTACCATCCGGGCTAGATGAACTGTTTCTTTGGCCAATAACAATTTGTTTCAAGTCTAAAAAAAAAACAATACACTCCAAATTAATTTTAAGTAATACATGCATTGGGTTTAAATGCAAGATGCAAAAACCACGTCAGTTGGCTGTATTTGATGTTTTTATAAGCATATTTTTTTCAACAATTTGTAAGATGTCTCTTGGTTCAGACCAATGACAGCCTGTCTTCCTAAGTTTTACAACTCCCACCACGACATTGTGAACGTATCAAACCCCGAAGGCACGCCGCGCATCTACACCATTGTGGGCAATATTTGTGAAACCGACACCTTTGGCTACGACCGCAAACTCACCGAAGTGCGTGAGGGCGACATCCTGGCCATTAAAAACGCCGGTGCCTACGGTTTTACCATGAGCAATAACTACAACGCCCGTTTCCGTCCCGCCGAAGTGCTACTCCTCAACGGCAAGCCGCACCTCATCCGCAAGCGCGAAACGCTGGAGGATATTACGAGGAACCAGGTGATGGTGGAAGTGTAAGGAAGGGGTTATAGAATTTTACGATTGAGTGTTAGATGAAGTTGCCAAGTGTAAAAGTGTTCTTGTCATATGGACAACTTTTGGGTGATTACTGATTGCCCAAAAGCTGTTCTACCTCACGCTGCAATTCAGGCAGTTCTCGGCATACAATCGTCCAAATGACTTCATCAGAGATGTTATCGTAACTGTGAATAATGCGGTTTCGCGTACCAATGATGTTCTTGGCATTTTTTATCTCCAACCAAGGGGCGTGCTTTACGATTCGGTTAACGGCTTCACCAATGATTTCAAGATTACGCTCAACCGCCTTTTTGGTTTTTAAGTCTTCTTGGTAGGTAATGAAGTTCCTCTCTTCGCCTATGAATAGAAAAATTTCGTCGATGGCTTGCTGAATATCTAGTAGCCAAACTTTGATTTTAATGTCCATAAATCAGGACTTTGGTTTCATCAAGCTGTTTTCTGAACACCCGGTTCCGAATGGCCCGCTCTTCCAACAAGTCAATAGGCCTGTTGAATAGGAGCTCTAGCTTATTTTTGAGGTCAAAGTAGAGGTCGGTATATGTAAAGGGATCTTTTTCATCAAAATCAACCACCAAATCAATGTCTGAAGCCGCATGGAATTCGCCATTAGTCACCGAACCAAAGGCAAACAGCGTTTTCACTTTGCTTGCTTTGCAAAGTTCTTGGATGCGTTTGATTTGAACTGGCTGCATATTCATATTCAAAAGTAACTTTTTGGAGCAAGTTTGCCAAATGAGCTATTGTTCTGTTAGCACCATCTTATTGCTTCGGCATGTAAACAACCAACGCTTGTGCTTCTTATGCTAAAGTTTTGCTGCTCAACGGTCAACCACACCTTTTCCGCGAGCGAGAAACGCTGGAGGATATTATCAGGAACCAGGTGATGGTGGAATTCTAAGTACTACTTAACTTTTTGCGCATTCCTAATGTGGTGCACGATGGAGTCAACCTGTAGTTTGGTAGGTTTTAGCAAGGCCATGACGCTACTTTAGTTGAAAAAGCATTCATAGCGGCACAGCCGATTGCATCACACTTTCGTAGAATGCGGTCACACTGTACTTTTTTGTCCATTCCTTACTGGTATACACCGATGGACTGATGACGGCACCCGTTGCTATTTCGATGTCGTAAAGGGCGTTGGTGATGTTTTTCTCTTGTGCTAATGATAGCTCCTTTTGATCAAGTAAGATGAGCAAATCCCAATCAGAATCAGGCGTAGATTTGCCCGTAGCCCGCGAACCAAAAAGATATACTTGTGCATTTGGTGCGTGTAGGCTTACGGTTTCTTTGATTTTCGAAAGGAGGGCTTTTTCAGTCATTTTATTTCAAAAATAAGCATTGTCAATCGATCATGGTAAACATCAATGAAGACAAATGCTCCTATTAACTTTCTAAATGAATCTTTGTAATGGCAAATTCAGCCACTCAAGCGCAGCGCCATGCAGCAACCAGTCCTTCTGCTCGGTGCTGAAGGGCATGCTGTGGATGAGCTGGCCGGGTTCTAATTCGCCCAAGGGGAAGGGATAATCGGTGCCCAGGGCCACGCGGTTCATACCCACCAAATCGGTGATGTACTGCAGCATGGCAGGGTCGTGCACCAGCGAATCGAGCCAAAAGCGGCCCAGGTAGTCGCGTGGGTTCACGGGATTGTCGATGGCCACCAAGTCGGGACGCACATTAAAACCGTGCTCAATGCGGCCAATGGTGGCAGGGAAGGAGCCACCGCCGTGTGCAAAGGCCACCCGCAGTTTGGGCAGGCGTTCGAATACCCCGCCAAAAATCATCGAGCAAATGGCCAGCGACGATTCAGCTGGCATGCCCACCAGCCAAGGCAGCCAGTAACGCTGCATCTTGTCTTTGCCCATCATGTCCCACGGATGCACAAAAATGGCAGCGCCCAAACGCTCTGCCGCTTCAAAGAAGGGGAAAAGCTCGGGAGCACTCAAATTCCAGTCGTTGACGTGTGAGCCAATTTCTATCCCTGCGAAACCAAGCTCCAGCATGCACCTTTCCATCTCCTGAATGGCCAGCTGCGGGTCTTGCAAGGGCACGGTGCCCAGCCCTACGAAGCGCTTCGGATTTTTGGCCACGGTTTCGGCCAGGTGGTCGTTGAGGTAACGCGAGGTTTCGAGCGCGTCTTCGCCCTTGGCCCAATAGTGAAACAGCACCGGAATGGTCGACAACACCTGCACATGCACCCCGTGCTGGTCGCACTCGTTCAAACGGACATCGGCCTCCCAGCAGTTTTCTTCCACCTTGCGGAAGAATTTATCGCCTTGCATCATGCTGGCGCAGCGAGGACAGCTGTCGGCATGGTGCTCCAGGTGAATAAAAGTGCCATACCCGAACTTCTCGGCCCAGCGGGGCAAATGTTCGGGCATGATGTGGGTGTGGATGTCGATGGTGAGCTTGGAGCTGCCGTAGGGCTGCAAAAAGGACATGCGGTAAGGTTCAGAAATTAAACGAATCGGGGATCGGTCTCCATCACATGCCCGCAGCTTTTGCAAGTGCGCAAATCTTCACTGCCGTAAAAATGGCGGAAGCGGGGCAGGAAGTCGGTTTCGATGTTGCTGAGCTCAAAATAGGTCTCGTGCAGCTTGTGGTTGCACTTTTCGCAAAACCACAACAAGCCATCGTTGTAACCTTTGCCCAAGCGCACCCGCTCAATCACCAAGCCAATAGAACCGGCCGAGCGAATGGGCGAGTGGGGGGTTTTGGGTGGACACAAAAACATATCGCCGGGACCCAGTGGTATGTCAACCGGCTTGCCTTCGTCCTGAATGCGCACTGTGATTTCGCCTTCCAACTGGTAGAAAAGCTCTTCGGTTTCGTTGTAGTGGTAGTCTTTGCGGGCATTCGGACCGCCCACAATCATCACAATGTAGTCGGTACCTTCGGGATACAAATTCTTATTATTCACCGGCGGCTTGAGTAGGTGCCGGTTTTCATCGATCCATTTTTGCAGGTTGAAGGGTGCGCGTATGGCCATGGCGGTGTGTTTACAAGCTCAAAGTAAGTGAATTTACCCAAATCTTTGTCCCAACCACAGCACGGCGGGTACCCACAGCAGCAAACCATCTACCCAAAACAAGTAAATCAACTCACGCTCACGCCATGCTGCCCATACCGAAATGCCTAAGCTCATTGAAAAAGAGATAGCAGTAAATATCAAATTCAAATTGCTGAAAAACAGTATAAAAATGAAAGTTACTGCATGTAAAAGTATAAGTGTTATCACGAGCTGTGACAGAGACTTCTTTCGCCAGAGATTGGCAGCGAAAGCCTGATTATCATGCTTGCGATCGCGCCATTCGAAAACCAAACTCAAACAAACAATCCAAACAAAATAGCTCAATGTGAGGAGGAGTTGGGCAGTGATCCATTGGCCATTTTCTGCCAACATCATTCCTGGTCCCACCCAAGTCCAAACGGCAGCCACCAGCACGGGTTTGAGCCAGCCGATGCGTTTGGGGGCAAAGGCAAATCGTGCAGGAATGGAGTATATCAAAGCGATACCGACTCCTCCTAGCAGTGCGATTTGAGTGCTAAAGCTCAATAGTATAAAAATGAAAGCTGCTAAAATGCCTGGTGCAAGCGTAAACGCCAGCCATTCGCCCGTATGCGCTTTGAGCCAGTTTTGTCGTTCGTTTTGAGCTTTTTCGAACCACAAGTCGACCCATCGGTCGAAGTTGTAGTAGGCTAGGGTTGCGGCAAACAAGAAGAAATCTAGCAGGGGAACAGCTGGTTTTTGAAGCAATAGCGCCGCAAAGTGCGGTTGCACAGCAGCCATGCAGGCAATCCAAAGGTTGCCATAGAGCAGCCGGTTGATCAGCGGTTGCAAATGCCTTTGAAGTCGCAGTTTTGGCACGTTTTGAGCTCCGTGGTTTGGGTAATGGGCACAGCGCTGTTGCTCAGTTGGTCAACAATGTGCCGAACGGCATCCTCAAACCATTGCAAAGCGGTGGGCAGGTCGGCACCCGTAATTTCGAGCATTTTGGCGCCTTGACGCATCATGCGGAAGCTCATGATGCCTACTTCGGGCAGGTGAAGCGGTGCCTTTTGAGCCCGGTAAAGCCAGGCATAGGCCAGCAATTGGAAGGCCTTCGATTTTTCGGGTTTTAATAATTCTTCGGCCGACTGAAGCTTCATTTCCTTGTCGTCGAACTTCCCTGTTTTGTAATCGATAATGCGCAATTGCCCATTCAGCCGGTCAATGCGGTCGGCCTTGCCGAAAAGTTGCACATCGCCCTGTGCTGTGCTGAGACTGCCCAGCATATTTAGTTCTTGTTCCTCAACCTTAATTTCATTGTTTTTGCTCCATTCGGTTTCCAATTCCAAAAAGGTATCGAGGTAACTTTTGCATACTTCTGCGATTAGCAAATTAATGCCGGTTCCAAAATCCTTGAAGGGGAATTTAGCAGCCAAGCGTTCAAACAAAAGTGGGGTAGCCTCTTGGCGCAGTGAATCCAAGGTTTGAGCCGACAAGGCTTGGCCTACGTGCGGTTTGTATAACAACTCCAATACTTCGTGCAGCACTTCGCCAATTTCATTGGCTTGCAATTCTTCCATCAGGTCGTCGGCCACGCGCAAGCGAAGCACCCGGCCAAAGTAAAAACGCAGGGGACAACTGATGTAAAGCAGCAAGGCCGAAGGTGAAAGTTTTTGTTGAAGTAAATCGGCTATTTGCTGCTGTATTTCAGTTGTTTTTTCAATCACAATATCTGCACTGATGTGCTGCGTTGGAGTGGCCAGTTGCAGGCTGCTTTCGTGGAAATTACCCCATTCTACGCCTTTCCATTCGGTACGCAATTGCGCCAAATAGCGCGATGCTTCGCTTTGTCCGAAATCGTCGGTGCCACTGTTGTAAAGCAGCACCGCCTCGTGGGCATGTTGCAAGAGCCGGTAAAAGTGGTAGGCAAATACAGCCTCCTTTTCTCGTGCACCTGGCAAACCAAATTCGCGGCGCAGGGTGTAGGTTATAAATCCATCTATGGGCTGTGCTTTAGGTATAGTGCCTTCGTTCATACCCACCACCAAAACATAGCGAAAGGCCAGGGCGCGGGTTTCGAGCAGTCCCATTACCTGCAAGCCTTGTAAGGGTTCTCCCAAAAAGGCTACCTGTTCGTTTTTGCTCGATTGTTGTAAAAAGGGCTTAAACAAACGCCATTCATTGAGGGCCGGAAAGCGCTGAAGCTGAATGCTTAATTTTCTTAATAAAACAATGGCTTGCAGACACATGGCTTCTTGCAATTTATCGGAAGCTTTAATTGCAATCTGCAGTAACTCCTGCCAATATGCTACCCATGCCAGTGGCGAATAATCCGCAATTTCGCCTTTCATGCCCATGGCTTTTGCTATCGATAGGGTGCGTTCTTTGGCTTCGTTGGCATCTATCCATAAGCGACCGCTTTTGAGCAGCGTTTGCATCGATGCTGCTGTACCTGCCTGGTGCATGAACGGATGTTTGAGCAGCGCCAAGAGGTGTGGAAGGTATCCGGCCTTATGTTGGGCAAGGGGTTCTACCCAATTCGACCATGCCAGCAAAAAGGAGTAGGCATGGCTCTCGGTTATCGGATAGCCCATACTCACATTCACCGCCGGTAAATTTTCGGGCAAGGCCTGTAGCATGGGTATCAATAACTGTTCATTGGCCAATACCACCACTATTTCATCGGCTGATACTCCTTGCGCTAACCACCTCCTGATTTGCGCTGCAGCAAACTGCACTTGTGCGCTGTTGCCCAAGGCATCAGCTACCGTAATGCTGCTTTTCCCCGCTGCTAGTTGGTTGCTTATCAGGATGTTTTTACCCAGCCACTCGTCGGATTGGTACGACCTTAAAAACAGACCAGCTTCGTGTTCCTCTACAAGGTAGTGGTGGTCGGCTTCAAAAAGCACGGCTGCTGCATGTGTTTGCGTCCAATGCGTAAATAAACTGCTTTCGGCCTTGCTCAAAGCATTAAATCCCGCAAAGAAGTAGTGGCTATAGGCCGACTGGTGTTCCCCTAAAGCGCATTTTTCGCTCAGCGTACGGGCAATTAAACTCTGCCAGCCTTGTTGTTTGCTCCGCGCTTTTTCGTGCAAACGGGCGTAGAGGCCGCCAAGCCGACTGTAAAAAGCCAAAAATTTGCTCGAATAAGCATCGAGTTGGCCTAGCTCGGGCGACCAAAGGTCGATGGCCTTTTCTTGCGTGAGGTAGCCAAAAACCCGATCTCCATCGAGTAAATAGGCATCTACTTCGCTGAAATCGCTCAAGACCTTGGGAGCCCAGTGCAAGAATGATTCAAGAGGCTCTTCGGGTTCATATTCCAAATAGGCTTCATACAAGTCGAATTGCAACTGGGTAGCATCGGCCAATTGCCAGCCTGTTTCTTGACACAACCACTCGGGCAAGGTGAGTATGTTCGGCGAAAAAACGGGTGATTTGATGTTTTCTGCCAAAAGTTTCCTAAAGGCTACACCAGCCCTCCGGCTGGGAAAAACCATTGCTGTGCGGTGCCATTCGTGGGTAGGTATGGCTTGTAGGCGTTCGAGTAGTGAGTGAAGCAAAGGCGACATACTACAAACATACAATGCACTGCTGGCAATAGGGGAAGTGTGAAAAAAAATACCAGTGCCCTGTAACAATCTTCAGAGGGCTGGCTCTAAAGGTCAAAAATTTAAAATATGCGCATCTTTCTTTTCCACCTGTTTTTAATTGGTTGCCTGGCAAAAGCCGAGGCGCGCCCATTTGAAATAACCACCTACGGACAACAAGGCAGTGCCATTGTCCTGCTCCCAGGCTATGCTTCTTCGCCCGAAGTTTGGCAAACTACCATCGAGCGCCTGCAAGCCAACTACCGCTTGTATGTGCTGCATTTTGCCGGCTTTGCGGGTAAAGCTCCAGCTGACCAGCCGGCTTTCGAACCTTGGGCAAATGCGGTAACCGAATGGCTACGGTTGATGCCCGATAGCCAAGTGACCATCATCGGCCACAGCATGGGTGGGGTGATGGCCCTGTGGTTGGCCGCTGAGTTGTCCCATAAGGTGGCCAAAGTGGTGGTAGTCGACGCTTTGCCCTGTTTGAGCGCGCTCAATAATCCATCCTTCAAAGTCGATCCCCATTTTTCATGCGAAGCCAGCATCCGGCAAATGACAGCACTCAGCGATTCTGCCTTTAAGGCCATGCAACAACAAGGTGCGCCTTGGTTGGTGAACGATGTGGCTTGGCAGCAAAAATTGGTCGATTGGAGCATGCAAAGCGATAGACATACCCTGGCGGCGGTGTATTGCAGTTTCCTGCAGACGGATATGCGTCCGAAATTGTCGCAAATCAAAGCCCGGGTGCTGGTTCAGCTTGAAGCACCCTTCACCGGATACCAGAGTGCCATCGCCGCTCAATACGAAACGTTGAAAGGGGCAGAGCTGGTATATGCTCCCAAAGGACTCCATTTTGTGATGATCGATGCAGCCGATTGGTATTTCGAAAGCCTAATCGCATTTTTGAAAGCATGAGTTCGTTCCAGCAATTGTATGAAGCCTATTGGCCGCGCATTTATCGAGTTTGCTTGGCGTATGTTGGCGATCGGGAATGGGCCAAGGATGTATGTCAAGAGTGCTTCGAAATCGCCTGGCGCCAACGCGAGCAATTCCGAGACGAGGCGCTAATGAGCAGCTGGATTTTCCGGATTGCTGTCAACCTCTGCCTCCGACAGCTCAAGCGAGAGGAGAAGAGGGCAGGTTGGGAGGCCGAGCACCACGAACGCCAACAAATGCAGCGTGAAAGGCGCACGGAGCTCGAACTACGGTTATTCGATGCTATTGGCCAACTTCCCGAACTCGATCGTCTGCTAATTTCATTACACCTCGAGCAAATCCCACAGCAACAAATGGGTGAAATGCTCAACCTTAGCCACGCAAACGTGCGTGTTCGCATTCACCGCATCAAAGAACAATTACAAAAGTTATTGGAGGAGCCTTCCCATGGAGCATAAACCCAACATCGAGCAATTGTGGCAACAGGCTGCTGCACCGGCACCCGATTGGCAGCAATTTGCCTCGCAATTGGCTGCAATGGAAACAAAAAAACGCAATGAAAAGAACAGAGTCAATTTCTTACTGGGAGTAACCATTGCTTTTGTGGCCTTTATTGCGATTGCCTACTGGCCCATGCAATGGTCTACACTAGCAGGCATAGTGCTTACCGAGGCCAGCATGTTGCTGTATTTGTGGCAGTACAACCGCCACACCAAAGTACGTAGTGAAGGATTGGTATCGGCCAATGCATGCGAATACCTCAGCTACCTGCACGCGGAGCGAAAGAAACAACATTTTCTAGGCACAAAGCTCATGACCGCTTATTTTCTGTTGCTGGGCACCGGCATCCTTTTGTACATGTGGGAGTTTGTGCTGCGCATGCCCGGCTGGTACGGTTGGCTGGCTTATGCCCTGGCCATGGGCTGGTTTGCCTTAAATTGGTTTGTATTTAAGCCTCGCATCATCCAAAAGAAAGAGGCTGAGATGAATAAATACATTCAGCAGCTCGAAGCCTTACAACAGCAATGGTCATAAAAAAAGCGGGCCATTTGGCCCGCTTTCCTTTTTAATCAGCTTCACTTAGCCAGCGAACTGCGCGCGGATGATGTTCAAGGCCGCACCGGCTTTGAACCACTCAATCTGCTGTTCGTTGTAGCTGTGATTGACTGCAATTTCATCTTTGCTGCCATCGGCATGGTTGAGCACAATGCTCAACGGCTTGCCAGGTGCAAAGCTGGTGAGTCCGAGGATGTCGATGCTGTCGTTTTCCTGCACCTTGTCGTAATCGGCCTTGTTCGCAAAAGTCAAGGCCAACATGCCCTGCTTCTTGAGGTTGGTTTCGTGGATACGGGCAAATGACTTTACCAGAATGGCACGCACGCCCAGGTGACGGGGCTCCATGGCCGCATGCTCACGCGATGAGCCTTCGCCATAGTTTTCGTCGCCCACCACAATAGAACCAATGCCAGCTGCCTTGTAGGCGCGCTGAACTGCAGGTACTTCTCCGTATTCGCCGCTGATTTGGTTTTTCACCTTGTTGGCGGTTTCGTTGTAGTAGTTGATGGCGCCAATGAGCAGGTTATTCGAAATATTATCGAGGTGACCACGGAAACGCAACCAGGGTCCGGCCATCGAAATGTGGTCGGTAGTACACTTGCCTTTGGCCTTGATAAGTAGCTTCAAGCCGTGCAAATCGGTGCCTTCCCAAGCCTTAAACGGATCGAGCAACTGCAAGCGCTCAGAGGTGGGGGAAACGGCAACACTTACTTTACTTCCATCGGCAGCCGGTGCTTGATAGCCCGCATCTTCAACGGCAAAGCCCTTGGTTGGCAGGTCTAAACCCTTGGGTTCTTCAAGTTTTACTTGTTCTCCTTTTTCATTAGTGAGGGTGTCGGTAACCGGATTAAAAGTGAGATCACCGGCAATAGCCAAAGCGGTTACAATTTCAGGCGAGGCTACAAAGGCGTGGGTGTTGGGGTTACCATCGGCACGCTTGGCGAAGTTGCGGTTGAAAGAGGTGATGATAGAATTCTTCTCCTGCTTTTCGGCACCGTGACGCGCCCACTGACCAATACACGGTCCGCAAGCATTGGCCAATACCACACCGCCCATTTGGTCAAAGGTTCCGAGGAAACCATCTCGCTCTACGGTATAACGTACCATTTCCGAACCAGGGGTGATGGTGAACTCGGCTTTGGCTTTGAGGTTTTTGTCAACAGCCTGTTGTGCCAAAGAGGCGGCACGACTAATGTCTTCGTACGAAGAGTTGGTGCAAGAGCCAATCAAACCCACATCCAATTTAGCAGGCCAGCCGTTCTCACGAACTGCTTGGGCAAATTTGCTCAAAGGCCAGGCGAGGTCGGGCGTAAATGGACCGTTGATGTGTGGCTCCAATTCGCTGAGGTTGATTTCGATTACCTGGTCGAAATACTTCTCCGGATTGGCATACACTTCAGCGTCGCCGGTGAGGTGCTCGGCTATGCCGTCGGCCAGGGCAGCTACCTCGGCGCGACTGGTACCGCGCAAATAGCTCGCGCTGTTTTCGTCGTACCCGAAAATGGAAGTGGTTGCACCAATTTCAGCACCCATATTGCAAATGGTGCCTTTACCGGTTGCCGAAAGTGAACGGGCGCCTTCGCCAAAATATTCTACAATGTGGTCAGTTCCGCCTTTTACGGTGAGGATGCCGGCCACTTTCAAAATCACGTCTTTGGCCGAAGTCCAGCCGCTGAGCTTGCCAGTAAGTTTTACGCCAATGAGCTTAGGGAATTTCAGTTCCCAAGCCAATCCTGCCATCACGTCGCACGCGTCGGCACCACCTACACCAATGGCAATCATGCCCAAACCGCCCGCATTGGGGGTATGTGAGTCGGTGCCAATCATCATACCTCCGGGGAAGGCATAATTCTCAAGCACCACTTGGTGAATGATACCTGCACCGGCTTTCCAGAAACCAATGCCGTATTTGTTCGAAACCGAAGCCAAGAAATCGTAAACCTCTTTGTTTTTGTCAACCGCCGTTTGCAAATCTTCCACAGCACCTACTTTGGCTTGGATGAGGTGGTCGCAGTGTACGGTTGAAGGTACGGCTACTTGATCGCGACCAGCTTGCATGAACTGCAAAAGTGCCATTTGTGCAGTTGCGTCTTGCATGGCTACACGGTCGGGGGCAAAGTCAACGTACGAAACACCGCGTGCGAAATCTTCACTGGCCTCACCCTGCCACAAATGGGCGTAGAGGATTTTTTCGGTGAGGGTAAGTGGACGGTTTACAGCAGCGCGGGCAGCGGCAACGCGGGCCGGAATGCGGCTGTACACCTGTTTGATCATATCCAAATCAAATACCATGGGAATCGATGATTTTTAGCAGGTTAAACGAAAAGTAATTTGCACGCGAAAATACGCAAACCACGCCTCAAAAGGAGGTGAAGTATTAAAAAACATGAAGATTTTACAAATACATCCGCCACTGTTGGCCTAGCCCTTAAATTCGTGGCATGCAATTACGTTCTATCGATAATGTGAAGATTGCCATCAGTGCCATTCTGGGGAATAAACTGCGTACTGGTTTAACCGCATTGATCATTGCCATTGGCATTACGGCACTGGTTGGAATCCTCACTTCCATTGATGCACTCGAAAAGTCACTTACCGATACTTTTACCAGTATGGGGGCTAACACCTTTACCATCAGAAACCGGGGATTGAACATCAGCTTTGGGGGGCCACGCAAGCGGGTAGCTAAAAAGCCCATAGCTTTCAAAGATGCATCGAGCTTTGCTGAGCGTTTCGACTTTCCATCTCAAATTTCTTTGTCAGGGATGGTTTCGGGCGCTTCCACCATCAAGTACGGCTTGAGGAAGACCAATCCAAATGTGACTGTCTTCGCCAGTGATGAAAATTACCTTGCTACTGGGGCGATTGATTTGGAAAAAGGCAGGAATTTCAGTCCAGCTGAAGTGCGCTCGGGTAGCAACGTGGCCCTCTTGGGGGCCGAAGTGGCCAAGAATCTCTTCAAAGACGAAAATCCAGAGAACAAATTGGTGAAAATTGGCAATGGCAAATACCGGGTGATAGGGGTGATGGCTTCCAAGGGGTCGAGCTTCGGACAAAGTGGCGACCGGTCGGTAGTGATTCCCATTACCAATGGCCGCAGTTTTTTTCCCGATCCAAACCGCTCCTACGTCATTTCGGTACTCATTACAGATCCAACCTTGCTACAAGCGGCAGTGGAAGAGGCCAATGGATTGTTTCGTGTAATCAGGCGTTTGCGCAGCGAGGAGGAGGATAATTTCGATATTTTGAAGTCCGATAGTTTTGCCAGCAGCCTCATTAGCAACCTCAGCTTCATCAGTGTGGCTGCAACTGCCATTGGCTTTATTACTCTTTTTGGTGCGGCTATTGGCCTCATGAACATCATGTTGGTGTCGGTAACCGAGCGCACCCGAGAAATTGGCACACGCAAGGCAATGGGGGCCACCCAGCAAGCCATCAGGCAGCAGTTTTTGTTCGAAGCTCTGGCCATTGGCCAAATTGGAGGTTTTGGTGGCATCCTATTGGGCTTATTGGTAGGTAATATGGTGTCGTTTTTGGTAGGAGTGGGCTTCATTATACCCTGGTTGTGGATTTTTTCTGGCGTAATTTTATGCTTGCTAGTTGGCTTGATTTCAGGCTATTATCCCGCAGCGAAAGCTGCAAAACTCGATCCCATTGAAGCTTTGCGTTACGAATAGTTGGAGCAAATAAATTTCTCTCTATATTTGCACTCCCATCCGGGTCGGATGGCCGAGTGGCTAGGCAGAGCTCTGCAAAAGCTCCTACAGCGGTTCGAATCCGCTTCCGACCTCATCCACTCGGTGGAAACAAAGATTGCCCAGGTGGCGGAATTGGTAGACGCGCTGGTCTCAAACACCTGTGAGGTTACACTCGTACCGGTTCGACTCCGGTCCTGGGCACAAATCCCAATCGAACAGATTGGGATTTTTTATTTTTAGGTCATCATCTTTTTTGCCATTTTTGGACGTATCAATTTTTTACCTTGAAACAACAGCTATTCCAAGAAGCTTTTTTGCATCTGCCCGACCCATGTTGGCTCGTTAACGAACAGATTGAATTGGTGCAATTCAATGAACTGTCGGTCGTCTACTTTCAGCGATTCAACGATATTACTCTCAAGTTAGGCGTAAGCATGGTGGAGGTATTGCCCGAGCCTTTGCAAAATGATTGGAAAGAGTGGTACCAGAGGGCGGTGGCCAAAGAAGCCTTCATCGTACAGAAGGTGTATGATTTCCAAGGAACCATGGTGCGCTTCCAAATCAGTTTTCAGCCACTGCGAACCGACGAAGGCACTTTCATCTTGGTTTTAGCCAAAGATTTATCGCGTTACCGCGATATGTACGATAACTTGCCTGGAAGAGACCGGCTTTTAGATATCGTTTTTAAGGCTGCACCAGTAGGCATATCGCTCACCAATGCAGAAGGAAAGTTTGTTAAACTAAACGGAGCGTTTGGCGATATCTTGGGATGGGACAAGGAAGAGTTGCTTGGCCAATCGTTCACCCAGATTTTCATACCTGAATTCCGAGAGCAAGCAGAACTCTTGCATCAGAAATATTTGGCCGGAGAGGAAATTCCACCCGAAGAGTGGGTGCTCAAAACCAAGCACGGCAAGGCCATTCACCTTTCGGCACGCATTTCCAATTATGTGGATGATAGAGGGCAGCAGTTTGTAGTAGCAGTAATCGCCGACATAACAGAACAGAAAAGGTCGGAAGTCGCCCTAAAAGAGGCAAAACAAGTGGCCGAATCTGCTGCCAAAGCCAAGGCTGAGTTTTTATCGAATATGAGCCACGAAATCCGTACGCCTTTAAATGCCGTAATCGGACTTACAGAATTGCTCATCAAAGGTACAGAGCCCGAAATGTATCCTAGATATATCGAATCTATCAAGTACTCAGCAGATAATCTGTTGGTGATTGTGAACGATATTCTCGATTTTTCGAAGATTGAGTCGGGTAAAATTGCTTTGGAACACATCCATTTTAGCTTACACAAAGTTTTCGATCAGTTGATGAAGTCATTGGTGCACAAGGCCAACGACAAAGGCTTGAAACTCAAACTTACCATCAACGACGATGTGCCCGATAAGCTCATTGGAGATCCCTATCGCTTGAACCAGGTATTGATGAATCTTTCGGGAAATGCCCTAAAATTCACCAAAGAAGGGTCAATTACCATTGATGTTTCAAGTAAAATACTGGGCAAAAAACAATGTGAAATAGCCATTGTGGTGCGCGATACTGGCATTGGTATTCCATCCGACAAGATTGACAAAGTGTTTGAAAGCTTTACGCAGGCTTATGCCGATACAACACGTTTGTTTGGTGGTTCGGGCTTGGGCTTGGCCATTAGCAGAAATTTGGCGCGTTTGTTGGGAGGAGATATTACCGTTGAATCTAAGGTAGGAAAAGGGTCGGTATTCACTTTTACAGTGACTTACGATATTGCCGACCAAGAAATTGTGTCTGCTGCCAAAAGTGCTGCACCTACTTCAGATAAGGCCGATCTTTCGGCCTATCGCTTCCTTTTGGTGGAAGACAATTTGATGAACCAATTTGTAGCCATCCAAATTTTGAAGCGGTGGAAAGCCAGGGTAGAGGCTGCCGAAAATGGCGAGGTGGCCTTGCAGATGTTGAAAAAGCAGTATTATGACCTTGTTTTCATGGATTTACAGATGCCTGTAATGAATGGATTTGAAGCCACTTCTCGAATCAGAGATGGGGAGGCGGGTGCACACAATAGCAAAATACCCATTTTAGCCATGACTGCCGATGCCTTGCACGAAACACGCTTGCGTGTATTGGATAGTGGCATGGACGATTTCATTACCAAACCCCTCGACCTAGAAGATCTGTACTCCAAAACCTTGGCAGCTTTAGAAGCCAGCAATAGAGGTGAAGGAATGGGTTGAGAAAGGCAACTGAATCCCAAATAAAAAGGCGGGAATTCGATGACTTCATCATTGAATTCCCGCCTTTTTGCATTTGGAGGTTTTACTTAAGCAGATGTTGCCAGATGTCGTTCCCAAAGGCAAATACCATCAGTGAAATTACCAGCACCATGCCTACATACTGAGCAGCCACCATTACTTTTTCTCCAACCGGACGGCCAATGGCCATCTCAATGAGTAAGAAAAGCACATGCCCACCATCAAGAGCCGGAATAGGCAACAGATTCATAAAGGCAAGCACCATACTCAATAATGCAGTAGTCATCCAAAAGCGATACCAGTCCCAAACACCGCCGTACATCTTTTTGGCAATGGCAATAGGCCCGCCAATAGATTTTTCAACGGGAATATCACCCGAAAACACTTTGCCAAAACCCTTCACATTGTCGGATATGACCTTCCAAGCCATTTGTGCCCCTGCGGGCACGGCCTGTAGTATGCCGTACGACTTGGTTGCTGCCTCTAATGCTTCCACCTCGGGATAAAAGCCAATGGTGCCTTGTTCACTTACAGCTACCGTTAGTGTCACATTTTTGCCATCCCTCAAAACTTCTAGTGGCAAGGTTGACGATTTATGGGCTTTTAAGGCGTCCTGCAATTGATCAAAGTAAGCAATTTCTTGACCTTTTACGCTGATGATCTTGTCGCCTTGCTGGAGGCCAGCTTCATAGGCCGGCATGCCTTTCATCACCTCACCCACTGTAAATGTAACTCGTGGTGACAAAAAGAGTGTTTTATCGGTTTCTAGGAGCTTTTTGGTGAAGTCGGATGGCAGCGTCACTTCAACCGATTGTCCATTGCGCATCAGCCCAATGCTGGCATTGGTGCCTAACAGAACTTCGCTGCTCACTATTTCATCGAGTCTTTCAATGGTTTTGCCATTGATGCTTACCAGTTGATCGCCTGTTTGAAATCCCATTTCCTGGGCAAATTCAGAAGCAACAATGCCATGTTTAACGGCTGAGACCGGAATGTATTTTTCGCCCCAATAGAGCAGTATACCGGTAAATATGATGATTCCAAGAATGGCATTCACCGTAACTCCTCCCAGCATGACAATCAAACGCTGCCAGGCTGGTTTCGAACGAAATTCATAGTCTTGGGCAGGTTGTTTTAACTGCTCTGTATCGAGAGATTCGTCTACCATGCCGGTGATTTTTACATAACCACCCAAGGGTAACCAGCCAATGCCGTATTCTGTATCGCCTTTTTTGAAAGAAAAGAGCTTTTTGCCCCAAGCGTCAAAAAAGACATAAAATTTTTCTACCCTGATTTTGAAGGCGCGTGCAGCAGCAAAATGCCCCCATTCGTGCAACAAAACTAAAAGCGACAATCCCAGCAACAACTGGGCAATCATAATTAAAACGGTCATTTGAAATATTGAAGATATGGTTGCAAAGCTAACGTATTCGGCAGGAGCTTGGTTTACAATTTGGCATTATTCGCATTTGTTTGCATCCTGCCCAGCTTAAAAGAGATCAGGGACGTTTCCATAAAACAGAATTGCCGCTATGATATTCGTTTTCTTCCCAAAGCTGGTTGTGCGGATCTAAGATCCATTCATTATCCACCTTGAATTTATAGGTGTGTTTGCCTGGTGGCACATAATAGTCGAGAACCCAACCATTTTCTGTGCGCTTCATGCTGAGGCTTTGCTCATTCCACCCATTGAAGCTACCTGCAACCACTACTTTTTCCGCAAAATCGTAGCCTTTCAGGATAAATTGATGGTTTGACTGAACAATCATCAAGGCGTTGTCTACCGGTGGCTCTCCCTCAAAAAGGCTGGCATTCGGGTCTACCATCCATTTGCCGTCGACGATAAATTTGTAAGGATAAACACCTTGGCCAAGCACATACGGTAAAATCCAAACGCCATTTTTTTTCTGAAGCCGCAATTCCCGTGGATTCCATTGGTTAAAACTTCCGGCAACAAAAACTTCAGCGGCTTGAGGAAAGCCGTTTAGACGGAAATACATGGTATCGCCTACGCTGGTATAAGAATTTTCAAAACCATCGCCATCGGTAAGTGAAATGCGATTACTTGGGTCGAGGTAGTATTTTTTATCGGCTTTGAATCTATACGCATAGGTTCCTTCTGCCAGGTACATATCCACTACCCAAACTCCGCCAACTTTGCGCATTTCAATTTCCTTGTCTTTCCAACCATTGAAGTTGCCCAGCAGATATACTTTGTTGGCTTGTGCCAGCGCATCAAATTCAAAACGCTTATTGTTCCTAAAATAAACCGAATTGAACCCCCTAAAACCGTCACTTTCCCTCATTTCATTGGAGGGATCGGCATTCCACGCCCCGTCGATGATGAATTTGTACAGGTGTTTTCCGGGGGCGAGCGCCACTTTGATTTCCCAGCCGCGCGCAGTTTTGTGCATCAAATCGCCGCTCAAACTCCAGCCATTGAATGAACCCGAAAGCCGCACTTCCCGCGCCGCTTCATGGCCAAATAAAATGAAGGTAAATAAACCAGCCTCTTCTTCAATCACCGACATACGCTTGAACCTATTGATGCCCCAAGTGGCCGTAGGATAGAAATGCGCTGGATTAAATTTGCTGATGCCACTAAAATCGGCAATCAGCATCCTGTCTTCCCACGGAATGAGAGGTTCGCCTGGCTTGCCGGGCACAAAATGGGGAGGGAGCAGCACTTCATTATCGGCCGCCTTACTGATCTTGTAATATTTACTGCCCGCATTTTCCAGCTTCCAACCCATGGCAGAAACCTCTGGATGCAAGCTCCCGCTTTTGTATAAATGGGGCAATTGTAGCTCTGCCAAATCGAAATTGCTGATGATCGAGTCGAGTTGCGCTGCCCTCAGGTTTTTAGGCAAGTGAATCACGGTGCCTTTATCGGTGCATTCATAAATGGGTTTTTCGCCTTTGAATGGAAGTTGGGCATGCACCTGACTTGTCAGAAACAAACCAACCACCAAAAGGAAAGCATATACTATGGCACTTCTCATGGTTGCGTCTCCTCCAATTCCCAAAATGTAATCTCTTTCGTTACGAAATTAATACTTACTGGTGCAAATGACAAGAAGTCGTAACCCAGCATACCATCAATGCGCAAATTATAGGCGCGGCTCATATTGCCCAAGTGGGTAATGAGGGTAGGCATCATGGGGCAGTGGAATTTACCTACGTGGATACGTTCCATATTGCCACGCAATACCTCAATTTTGCGATTGCTGGTGCCGCTTAAAACGCTACGACTGTTAATTTGCACCGCTTCCATGGCCTTTTTGGGTAATCTATTGTGCAGCACATTTACTTCGGCGCCTGTGTCTAAACAAAAACGCATGGGAACGCTGTTCAAGGTGCCGTCCATCAGAATGGTGTTGTTGTATAAATAGAAGGGCATTTGTCCCAAGGGCTTTTTGAAAAACGGCGCGAGCTTTTTTCCTTTTTTGTCGAGGCGGTAGAGCTTGAGCTGTTGCTTATCATAGTCGATAAATACCTCAAAGCTTTTGAAAAGATTCAAGCCCAGGAGGCCGAAGATGGGCACCCCTCTGCTTTTTTCAATATGTCCCAGTTCAATCACATCGGCTTCTACCCGCAAATACGATACATTCCCCAATTGCACTTGGCCTACCATGGTGGTCATTACTTCGCTGGCACCACCCGTGATACCGCCAGCTTGCACCATAGCAGCAGTGCCGTATCCCCTAAACCAACTCTTGTTGAGTACTAAAAAAGGAGCTCCAGTATCTAAAATAAAGTTGCCTACCAGTGTATCTACTTTGGCCTCAAGCAAAATAAGCCGACCGGCCATGCTGAAGGGCAGTACTACTTCGTCGCCTTCGAAACGGGGAGTGGGGTCGTCAACCTGCCGCTCATTGGCCCAAAGAACTGCAATGGCCTGGCTGCTATCCGCCGATTGTTGGGCCAGTAAACAGGAGGAATACAGGCAAAAAAGCAGAAATAACCCATTTCGCACTTCCAAATCTAATGTAAATGGTACAAATTTCCATTAACTTGCCGCCTTACATCAGAGAAAGTCGCTTAAAGTCTAGCCTCCTCCTAAAATGCTTGATCGTGGTCAATTAACTGCCCTGTTCGGACGTGTATGGGTGATGCACGCCCTGCAGCTCGATCAGGCTTTTCGCGAAAAGGGCATCCCACTTACTGCCGATCAATACCGACTCATGAATTTGCTGTGGGCACGAAATGGCGCACATCAGGAGTTTTATGCCCGAAAACTGGGACGCGACCGCTCGGCCATTACCCGCATGATTCAGTTGCTCGAAAAACAAGGATTTGTGAAAAGGTTGGATGATGAGGCAGACCAGCGCGCTAAAAAATTAGAGCTCACTGCCGAGGGAGAAGCCCTACGAGCACCCGCCGAAGAGCTGGCCAACGAAATTTTGATGAAAATGTGGGAAGGCTTCATGAGCGAAGAACGCGAAGCCCTGAACGATTACCTGAGCAGACTTCGGCACAACCTCATGGGTTGAGGTATTTTTTCTCAAACCAAAAAGTACCCGCAGGAAACAAACTGGCCAAGCCTGCTAAAAAGGCCTTTCCAAAGCGCCATTTTTCGTGCGTCCATACCCAAAGCAAAGCCAAGCCATAGGCCACAAACAGAGCTCCATGCGCCCAGCCCACATACAACACCCATTGGGGAATGCCAGCAAGGTACTTCAAAGGCATGGCAATGAATAGGAGCAGGAGGTAAGAGGTACCTTCCAAACGGGCAATCCACTTGAATGTGACAACAGAAATACTGCTTTTCATGGCTGATTCGCTTTGTAAAAATGTCGGATGATTACTTTTTGGGCTTCTCGCTTAAGCACCATTGCGGCCAAAATGGCCGCCAGCGATTGTTCGCTTTGGTTTACAATGGCTTTTTTCAACGCATCTTCTCCCAAATCGATGCGGTACAGCAGCTGTAGCAGACGCTGCTCGTCGCGCTCCAGCAACCAACCAAATGCTTCTTCTAGTTTGACCGAAAGTTGTGATACAGTCAAAGCGCCATGGTCGGCCAAATTTAAGGCCAGGCCATTTTGCATAAAATCTTTCTCTATTTGCGCGATGGTTGCCGATACTAAGTCCCATTGCTGCTCAAGCATGGCCAATGGGTCCTTTAGTGCTAATTCGAGCTTCATACAAAGGGAGTACGTTCGTCGCTTTGTGGATTCACCAATTGTTCAACCTGTACAGCTGCCTGCTGTAAATAGGTTCTGCATTCGGCAATCAGTTGGTCGGCTTCTTTAAATAAGGCCATATTTTCCTCTAAATGGAGGTTGCCGTTTTGCATACGCTCGGCTATCTGCTTGATTTGAAGCAATTTGCCCTCGAAACTGAAATCCGTTTTTTTCTTTGCCATGGTAGAACTTCAAATTTCGGAAAAATCTGATAAAGCCGTTCAATTATGCAATTTCTACGGTTCATTTTATTCTGTTCGGTATATTTGCCCACACAATGTATGGCATGGAGCAACCTTATTTGGTAGGTATAGTTGGCGGAAGCGCCTCTGGTAAAACGTCTTTTATTCATGCACTGGCCCGTGAGTTTGATACCGATCAGATTACCGTTATTTCTCAGGATCATTATTACGTGCCTATCGACAAACAGCTGAAAGATGCCAATGGCGTTGTGAATTACGATTTGCCAGGCTCCATTGATAGGCAGCGCTTCCACGACGATGTGTTGCGGTTGGTTACTGGGCATGATGTGTATGTGCAGGAGTATACTTTCAACAATCCCAACCGACAGCCCGAACTCATCTGCTACAAACCAGCTCCCATTATCATTATGGAAGGCCTGTTTGTTTTTCACTACGAGGAAATTCGAAATATGCTCGACTTAAAGGTATATCTCGATGCCGAGGAGGACATCAAACTTTCACGTCGCATCAGAAGAGACGCTGCAGAAAGGGGATATCCCGAAGAGGAGGTGCGATATCAGTGGGACAACCACGTAATGCCAGCCTATCGTTTTTATTTAGCCCCTTACAAATCGCAAAGCGATATCATTGTTACGAATAACGTATCTTTCAGCAAAGGATTGGAAGTACTCATTCATCACCTCAAAGCCAAAGTGTCATGGAAAACAGATTCGGTGTTATAGGATTAGGACGTTTTGGAACCACCATCGCTCGCACGCTTTCGCAGCGGGGCGCCGAGGTGATAGCCATCGATTCAAGTGCCGAGAAGGTCGACAACCTGCGCGATGAGGTGGCCTACGCCGTTCAGCTGGATGCCACCGATGGCAAAGCCCTCCGCTCTCAAAATGTACACGAACTCGATGCCGTGGTAGTGGCCATTGGTCAGGATTTTGAGTCGCTTTTGCTTACCACCGTAACGCTCATGGAGTTGAAAATAAAGCGCATCATTGCCCGCGCTTCCACCGATCAGCAAAGACGTATTTTGGAGAAATTGGGAGTGAAGGAATTGCTATCTCCTGAAGATGAAGTAGGTATATCGGTAGCAGGTAGGTTGCTCAATCCCGACTTGGTGAGTTTTTTCCAGTTGCCCGACGATTATCAAATTGTGGAGCTCAAAACGCCAACAGGTGTAGCCGATAAAACGGTAATTGAAATTGGTTTGCGGAACAAATACAATCTCAACCTCATTACGCTGCGCAGGGCTTACGAAGTGAAAACCGAAAATGGAGATATCGATTACGAATATCACATTTTGGGTGTACCTAAAGCTGATACTGTACTTTACAGCACCGATTACATCATCTTGCTCGGTAAGAGCGACGACATTGAAAAGTTTGTAGAAGTAAATAAGTAAGCCTTATTTACCTCTATAAGCCGATTTTTGTAGTAGTTCGGCTGCCGCTGTTTGAAGCAACTCCTCTATGGTGATTTCGGGCTGCTTGTCCATAAAACGTTCCACCATGCGCCAGCCAGTGAAGGCAGCCATGCGTGCTGGACTTCCTTCGGGTAAGCCCGCTGTAAACGGACCATCGTTCATCAATCGGCCAATGACCTTCGGGTCGCTGCTATACAAGATATTTTGAGCGATCAGGTATTCCCACATATTCCTTTCATTGTCTTTGGCCCACTGGGTTTGTGAAGCCGTAAAGCCCAACAAAATGCTATCGTTGAGGTTCGGCATGCATTTTTTGGTGATAAAAAGTACTTTGCCCGCACGAACCATTTCCTCCAAAACCTGATCTTTAGCGATGGGTGGTACAACATCGTCTACCAGCAATTTGATGCCATCGGCCACCAAATGAGATTTTTCAAGCCGCGGCAGCATGTATTGGGTCAAGTAACTCACCTTTGGATAAAATCGATAGTCACAGCCCAAATGTAAATCGAGTCCAAACAACAAGGCACTGTCGGTAAGCGCATGCTTGTACTGAAAAGCCCCCACCATGCCTATCATTCTGTAACGCGTTGCTTTTGGGAAAAGCAGGTAAAAGTAGGAGAGTGCCTGGTGGAGTTCGGCTTCAATCTCGGCGGTTTGACCGTATGCTTTTTGAACATCGGAAAACAAGGTATCGATGTACGGATCGGCTAAAAAAGCGTTCAGATGCTTTGGCAAATCAGGATCCTTGGCACTACACAATGAAATAATGTTCTCCAAATAGGTATCCCATATTTCACCGTATTGCACGCGCAAAGTAGCCAGGCGGTCTTCGGTCAAGCTATCACCCTCGGTTAAAGCCAAGTCGAGCCGCTCGAAAGTGACTGCTGATGTTTCATTTGCCAGTTCCGATGTTTTACCAATGCGGGCTGCTGGCCAAAAGAACCAGGCCATGGCAGCAAGCACCAAGCAGGCAATGAGGACTCCAATAATGCGTTTGTTCACAGAAACCGCTGTTATCATTTTATAGCGTACTTTAGTGCCACGAAATTAAAACAAACCCAAGCATCCACGCATTAATCTTCTGAGTATGTCGCGTTTTAGATTCCACTTGCTTTTTGCCCTGCTTCTTTGTACTGGCACCGCACTGGCCCAGCAAAGCCCATATCGTTTTGGATTGCATTTTACGCCTAATTATAATTGGGTTTCTGCCGAAACGCGATTGTTGAATCCCGAAGGTGGGGCTTTTGGATTTGGATATGGTTTATTGATAGAAAGGGCCATAGGAAGCACCAATTATTTCTTCAGCACCGGTTTATCGGTAAACCAGCTTCAATACAAGAGCTCTATCGATCAAGCTTATTACAAGTTGCCCAACACCACCAATACCGACGTGGTGGCTACCAATGCCCTTTATCAATACAGGGTGCAATACTTCGATTTGCCGCTTACCATGAAAATGCGCACCAATCAAATGGGGGCCGTAAGAATTTATGGTCAATTTGGACTCAATACTGGTATCATGTTTCAGGCCAAAGCAAGGGTTGAAAATGTGCCGGCCGTTTTTGATAAGGAAGAGTTTTTTTTCGTCAATAGGGTAGAAGATTACCACCCCAACACGATGTCAAACTTTGTGGATGATCGGGTGAATATTTTCAGAGCTAGTATCCTCATTGGAGCTGGGGTAGAGTATTTGTTGAGTGGCGATACACACATGATCATTGGTTTACGGTTGGATAATCCCTTCACCGACGCCTATCGCGGAGAAAAGCTCAACGGTCGCACCAATTCGGCAGGACTTCAACTGGGCATTATCTTCTGAGCATGAAAATAGCGCTTGCGCAACTCAACTACCATACCGGCAATTTTGCATTGCACCAAGAGCAAATGGTGCAGCAAATTCAAGAAGCAAGGTCGGAGGGAGCAGATTTAGTGGTTTTTGCCGAGTTGGCAGTCACCGGATATCCAGCCCGTGATTTTTTGGAGTTCGAACACTTTTTGCAGCTTTGCGATGGGGTAATTGCTTCATTGGCGGAAGTTGCTACCGACATAGGCGTGATTGTAGGTGCGCCTCTACGCAATACACACGGCCAAGGGAAACCGCTTTTTAATGCCGCGTACCTGCTTTACCAAGGAAAAGTGCAGCAAACTGTTTCCAAAACCTTGTTGCCTACCTACGACGTATTTGATGAGTACCGTTATTTTGAACCCGCCTTTGAAAATGCACTGATGGAGTTCAAAGGGGTAAAATTGGCAGTTACCATTTGCGAAGACCTTTGGAATGTGGGGCACCACGCCCGTTATGTGCGTAATCCTTTAGAGGAAATTCAAGCAGACAAGGCCGATATACTCATCAACATTGCGGCATCGCCCTTTTCGAAGCAACAATGGGAAGAGCGCTTGTATGTGCTTGGCACGCAAGTAGCCCGTTGGAAAAAACCACTTTTGTACGTCAATCACGTAGGAGCTCAAACCGAGTTGATTTTCGACGGGGGCTCATTGGCCCTCGATGCCCATGGGAACAAGGTTTTGCAAATGCCCTTCTTCAAACCCGATTTGGCGTACGTACACTATCAAGGCGGCCAGCTTACTTCCGAACAACCCCACCATGCTACAACACCCGACTTCAACAATGAGCTAGATGCTATTCACGATGCATTGGTGCTGGGTATACGCGATTATTTCCGAAAATTGGGCTTTAAGAAGGCCATCCTCGGTTTGTCGGGTGGAATAGATTCTGCCTTGGTTACCGTATTGGCTGCTCGTGCGCTGGGAGCCGAGAATGTACATGTACTGCTCATGCCATCGCGTTATTCAAGCGACCACTCAGTGGATGATAGTTTGACGTTGGTGACACATTTGGGCATCAGCCACAGCATTATTTCTATAGAAAACGCGTTTGGAGCATTTGAACAAACGTTGTCACCCAGTTTTGAGGGCACCCATCCCGATATCACAGAAGAAAATCTCCAATCGCGTATCAGAGGGATGTTACTCATGGCCCACACCAATAAGTTTGGCTACATCCTCCTAAATACCAGTAATAAAAGCGAATTGGCTGTAGGTTATGGTACCCTTTATGGCGATATGTGTGGCGGTCTATCGGTGATTGGCGATTTGTATAAAACAGAAGTATACGCCCTTAGCAGCCACATCAACGCTCAGCAAGAAATTATCCCGAACAACATACTCGTTAAAGCACCCAGTGCCGAATTGCGCCACAATCAAACCGACCAGGATTCACTGCCCGAATACGACCTGCTCGACAAACTGCTTTTTCACTACATCGAAGAACGCAAGTCGCCTGCAGAGCTCAAATCCATGGGGTTTGAAGCCGCAGTGGTTGACAAGGTCATGCGTTTGGTGAATATGAATGAGTACAAACGCCATCAAACACCACCCATTTTGCGCATTAGTAACAAGGCTTTTGGCATGGGACGTAGAATGCCCATTGTGGCCAGGTACTTACAATAAAAAAAGGGCCGAAGCCCTTTTTTAAATACTTATTTGCTCGCCATTGCTGTTGAGGAAGTGATATTCGTTGATTTGATAGCTGGGTTCCTCGGTTACTTTGATCCAAACCTTGTACTTCCACCACCATTTCATTTGCTTCGACATGAACCCTTTGGTGAAATAAGCAGCCAGATAGGGGTGTGTGTGTAAGGCAACCTTCTTTTCATTTTGCTCTTGAAGGATATATCGCAAGTGCGATTCTATTTCATCGGAAAGCAAAATGCTCGGGCGAATGTGCCCTGTACCTTCGCAGGTAGGACAAACCTCCTGGGTAACCACGTTCACCTCGGGGCGAACGCGTTGGCGGGTTATTTGAAGCAAACCGAACTTGGAGATGGGCAGCACCGTATGTTTGGCACGGTCGGTTTTCATGGCCTCACTCATGCGTTCATAAACCAGCTTTTTATTCGCCGCTTTGCGCATATCAATGAAGTCGATGACTATGATTCCACCCATATCGCGGAGTCTTAGCTGGCGAGCAATTTCATCTGCTGCATCGAGGTTGGTGTTCAGCGCGTTGTTTTCCTGGTCGAGCTCTTGTTTCATGCGATTTCCGCTGTTCACGTCAATCACATGCAATGCTTCGGTATGCTCAATGATGATATAGGCACCACCGGGCATGGTTACGTTCTTACCAAAAGTGCTTTTTACCTGCTTGTCGATGCCAAAGTGCTCAAACATGTCCTGTTTCGACTTGTAGAGCTTCACAATTTCAGCTTTGTCGGGAGCGATGCTGCTCACATATTCCTTCACCTCCTCGTGCATCCGAGGGTCATCGAAGTAAATCGACTGAAACGAATCATTTAGTAAATCACGCAACATCGATGTGGTGCGTGCTACTTCTTGAACAATACGGTCGGCAGGTTTAGCGCTTTTGAGTAGCTGCACTGCCGCTTCCCATTTTTGCACCAGCTCTTTGATGTCTCGTTCTAGCTCTTCCGTTTCGCAACTAATAGCAGCTGTACGTACGATTACACCGAAATTTTTGGGTTTCACACCCAATGCAATTTGTTTCAATCGCTTTTTCTCGGCGTTGTCTGTTACTTTTTTGGAGATATTCACGGCATCACCAAAGGGAACGAGTACGCAGTAACGTCCAGCAATGGATATTTCGCTGCTCAGGCGAGGGCCTTTGGTACTAATGGGTTCTTTAACCACCTGCACCATCACCAAATCACCCTTGCTTACAAGGTCTGCTATTTTGCCATCTTTGGCTATGTCTTCTTCCAGCTTGAAGTGCTGGAGCATGGCGCCTTTTTTTTTGCCGGAAGTGACGTCTTCCGTGAATTTTTTCAAGGAGTTGTATTGTGCACCCAGGTCGAGATAATGCAGAAAAGCATCTTTCTCATACCCTATGTCTACAAAACAGGCATTCAAGCCGGGAACCACTTTTTTGACTTTGCCCAAATAGATATCACCTACTTGAAACGACTTATCGTTGATTTCCTGGCTGAATTCCACAAGCCTTTTGTCTTCAAACATCGCAATGTCGAAGCCGGTGGGCGTACTCCTTACATATAAGGACTTGTTCAAGGAACCTCCTTTTGTAAAGCTTATGGAAAAGAAATTATAGTCGGCTTACCGACAAAAAACACCGATACCTGCAATTGCAGGTATCGGTTATTGGAAGAAATTATTTCTTCTTGTGACGATTCTTTCTGAGGCGCTTCTTACGCTTGTGTGTAGCGATTTTATGACGCTTTCTTTTTTTACCGCAAGGCATAGTAATGATTTTAAGGGGTTGAACTTTTGATTTTTGCGATGAACTCGTTTACCTGAGCAATGATTTGCTCGTCGCGTACAAGTCCTTTGTATTGTTCCAAATTCCGAATTGCTGGTTCTAGCTGTCCGGTATTGTAATAGGCTTCTCCCAGTCCAAGGTAAGCGTCGGCATAAGCCGGATACCATGTGACCAGGTTTTGATAACGCTCTATGGCTTTGTCGTTTTGACCGCTGGTAATGGCCAAGCGGGCCAAATGCACATTGGCACGGAGGTGTTTGGGTTCTTGCTTAACAATGTCGAGCAAGCGCTGAATGCCTTGCATGGGCTGCGGAGAGCTCAAGACAAACACATTGGCCAGGTCGGCCTTAATGTCAAGGTCATCAGGAGAGATACTTGCTGCACTTTCCATGGCAACTACTGCCTTGCGAAACATAAAGTTACGCAATAAGGTATCGTTAGCCATTTCAGCAGCAGCTTGAAAGCGGCTGCCGGCGAGCATATACAACGGAGCTTCTTTCAGCAAATCGGCAGCTTGTAGATGATAAATCGCTGAAGCAGCATATTGCCCTTTGGTATCCCAAAAGGCAGCAATACTGCGTAGCATACCTGCTCTTTGGGCAGGTTGATTGATCGTGTCTAAGGCAGCCAAAATGGGCTTCAACTTGTCGGTTTCTTCGGGTTTTAGTCCGCTTTGTGCAATATCGAGCACAGCAGCTTCATCCATGCCGCGACTAGCAGCCACAGCTTCTGGTGCCATGGTATCTTGGGTAAGCACTGTTTTTTTGCCAAAAACAAAAATGCTCACCCCAAGGGCTACGCAGGCAGAAACAACAACAAGTTGCGTTTTATTCATGTTAAGCGATTACGCCGTTTTTGATGGTGTCTTTCACTTCGTCGATGAACTGTTTCGACGGCTTGAAGTGGGGGATGAAGTGCTCGGGGATTTCAATCGAGGTATTGCGAGAAATATTTCTGGCAATTTTACGGGCACGCTTTTTTACGATGAAGCTGCCAAACCCACGCACATAAATGTTCTCTCCATTTTTGATGGAGTCCTTCACCACAGTGAAAAAGGCCTCTACCACTTGTTGAACATCCACCTTCTCAATGCCGGTTTCTTCGGCAATCTGGCTAATCACTTCTGCTTTGGTCATCTTGTTAACTATTAAAGACTATCTATTTTTGAAACGGAATGCAAAAATACAGGATTAGGGCGAAATTCGAAGCTGCTAACTTGGTTAAATCTAAAGAATTGTAGGAAATGGATGGATGGAGTGCCCAACTCACACATTGGTATGAAATAAATAAGCGCGATTTGCCTTGGCGACAGACCAGAAATCCGTACTTCATCTGGCTGTCGGAAATAATATTGCAACAAACCAGGGTAGTGCAAGGTCTCCCGTACTATGAACGTTTTGTGCGTGAATTTCCTACCATACAAGATTTGGCCAGCTCACCCTTAGAGCAGGTGTTGAATTGCTGGCAAGGCTTGGGCTACTATAGTCGTGCACGAAACTTGCACTTAGCTGCTCAGCAGGTGGTTCAGTCAATGCAGGGCAAATTCCCTGAGAATTACCATGATATACTCAAATTAAAGGGTGTTGGGCCCTACACCGCGGCTGCCATTGCTTCTTTTGCCTTCGATTTGCCACACGCTGTGGTTGATGGTAATGTTTATCGGGTGCTTTCGCGACATTTTGGCATTCACGAGCCGGTAGATAGTGTGTCGGGACAACGTTTGTATGCCGAATTGGCCCGGCGTCTGCTCAATACGGCACAACCCGCCCAGCACAATCAAGCAATCATGGAGTTCGGAGCCATGCAATGTACCCCAGTTAAGCCGCAATGTGATATATGTATCTTTAAAACGAGTTGTGTGGCGTTCAACCGCAACGAAGTAGATTTACTTCCTGTAAAGGTGGGCAAAGTGAAGCAAACCGAACGGTTTTTCAACTATTTGGTTTTTCAAGTAGAGGGTGGTACGTATCTGCGCGAACGCATTGAAAAGGACATTTGGCAAAATCTGTGGGAATTTGCCGTGGAAGAAAGCGCCGCGCTGCTCGAGGAGAAGGAAATTATGCTGCTTTTGCAGCAAAAATTTTCACTTTCAGCAGAGTCCTTGGTCATAAAGCGGGTTTCTGAGCCTCAGAGGCATATTTTAACACATCAGCGACTTTTAGCCAGATTTTGGCTGGTTCAAATTTTTTCTAACTTGCAGTCGAAGGAGCTTATTTTTGTACCCTATGATCAGTTGGGCTCAAAACCGCTACCAAGATTGATAGACAAGTTTATAAAGACACATCCAACATGGCTGGACTGAACAAAGTGATGCTCATTGGTAATTTGGGCAAAGATCCAGAGGTAAAAACCCTCGACAATGGCGCGAAAATCGCTACTTTTCCTTTGGCAACCTCGGAGAACTACAAAGACAAGGAAGGCAATCGCCAAACCCGAACCGAATGGCACAATCTGGTATTGTGGAGAGGGCTGGCCGACATAGCCGAAAATTACTTACACAAGGGATCTCAGGTTTTTGTGGAAGGCCGTTTGTCGACACGCAAATGGGAAGACAAAGAAGGCCATACACGTTATACCACTGAAGTGATTGGCGATAACTTGGTACTTTTGGGTCGGGCAGGCGAAGGTGGAGGCCAAGCGCAAAGCGGAGCTGCTTTTAGTGCTGGCATGACTTCCACCCGGCCATCGAACGATGAATTAATGACAGATGCGGCAGACGATCTGCCCTTCTAATGTTTAACTTAAATTCCTGATTTTGGATAACCCCGACGAGGTACCGCAGGCAATGGCCACTTGGCTGCAAATAGAAATGCATGCCAGTAGTTTAGAATTGGTTTTTGCCTGCTTATTGATTGCTTTTTTATTGTTTTTGTCGGCACTCATTTCCGGCAGTGAAGTCGCATTTTTTTCGTTAAACCGGTCTAATTTGGATGAATTAGAGGAGAGCGAATCAAAAAGCGATAAAGATTTACTTCAATTGCTTTCGAAACCCAAAGATTTGTTGGCAGGTTTACTTATAGCTAACAATCTGGTGAACGTAAGTACAGTGATCATTTCGTATTACGTAACTGTGAGGTTTTTCAGTTTTGGTGATTCGGCATGGTTAGGACTCCTTTTGCAGACCATCATCATTACTTTTCTAATTGTGATGTTTGGAGAAGTTGTTCCGAAAGTCTACGCAACCGAGAATAATTTGACTGTGTCACGAAAGCTTCATGCTCCCATTCGTTTTTTGATTTTCACTTTAAAGCCATTTATAGCGATTCTTGTAAGGGGAACCCACTTGATTGATGGCCGATTCAAAAAGTACAACCAATCTGTTTCGAAAGACGAACTGAACCAGGCCATTGAGCTCACTTATGAAGAGGAGCCCGCGTATCCTGATGAGAAAGACATCCTGAAAGGCATCGTGAATTTTGGGGAAATCACCACCCGTCAAATCATGGTACCTCGCCAACAAATCAAGGCGGTTGACTTGGAGGAGGATTTTGACGCTATCAAGTCGAAGCTCATTGAGTGGGGTTATTCAAGAGTGCCGGTATACAAGGAATCGCTTGATCGGATTGAAGGCATTCTTTATCTCAAAGACTTACTTACCAAAACCAATGAAGGTGCCGAATACGATTGGCGCGTGATGCTTCGTAAGCCCTTTTTTGTTCCTGAAAAGAAGAAAATCGATAATTTGTTCAGGGATTTTCAGAAAAAACACACCCACATGGCTGTAGTGGTAGATGAATATGGTGGCTGTGCAGGTTTGATTACCCTCGAAGATGTGCTGGAAGAAATCGTAGGTGAAATCAACGACGAGTACGATGAAGTAGAAGAAAGCCAAATTCAGCAAATCGACGAGCGCCTTTTTGTATGTGAAGCCAGCGTATTGTTGCACGATTTAAGCAGACAAACAGGCTTTGAATTGGAATTGTTTGAGGATTATTTGGCCGATGCTGATACACTGGCTGGATTGGTACTGGAGTTGGCAGGGAAATTCCCAGAGATTGGAGAAGAAATAGCCTTCGAAAAATATCGTTTTTGGGTGGAAGAAGCCGATGACAGGCGAATTATTAAAATAAAGTTAGAGCTACCAGCAGTAGATGCTGAAAAGGAGGATGAGAGAAACAATGCGGATGTTTAAAAGCTGGTTTGGGTTTTTGTTTTTGCTAATTGCTTGTAGTTCGGAAGAAGGACAGCTCGCACGACCTTATGCTTATCACCGCCTCGACCTGCCCCCTAAAACCTATCGGCTTTATGAGGATGCCTGTCCTTTTAGCTTTGAAATGCTTGAATCTGCCCGCATTTCTCGCCCCATGGGTGCTCCCAATGAATGCTGGTTAAACATCGAATACCCGCAATTGAATGCCAAGATTCACTTGACTTATGCCACTTTTGACTCACGTGATGGTTTAGGCAAGTACATCAACGATGCTCATCGGATGACTTATAAGCATACGGTGAAGGCTACTTCCATAGAAGAGGTTCCCTTGAGTAATTCTAACAAGCAGCTATATGGCTTCTATTTCAGGGTGGGTGGCAATGCGGCCAGTAGCTCTCAGTTTTATGTAACCGACAGTGTGCGGCATTTTTTGAGAGGAGCAGTGTATTTCGAAAGCCAATCGCGCGCCGATAGTTTGGAACCGCTGATTCTGTATCTACGCGACGACTTAGAACATTTACTTGAAACTTTCCGCTGGAAGTAAGCAATATCCGGTGATGTATTCTTGTATTTTCGCTTTGTGAGCTTTCGTACACCTGATTTGTGGCAAACCCCCATCGAGTTCCTGAAGGGAGTGGGGCCCATGCGCGCCGAGTGGCTTAAGGGGGAACTGGGCATCAGTACCTTCGACGATTTGCTGCAGTATTATCCATTCCGTCACATCGATAGAACTACTTTCTATAAAATCAACCAACTCAACGAATTACAAGCCTATGTGCAAGTTGTGGGCAAATTACTTTCTCTGAAACTAGTAGGAGAAGGCGGAAAACGTCGTTTGGTTGCTGATTTTATTGATGAAACTGGAAAGATGGAGTTGGTTTGGTTTCAAGGAATTAAATGGGTGCAATCGGGCTTGCGGTTGAACGAACCATATGTGGTTTTTGGCAAACCCAACTTTTTTAAGGGGCAATACAACATGGCTCATCCCGAAATGGAGTTGTTATCGGAAGCGCGCTCCAAACCGCAAGGCATGCGTCTTCACCCGGTTTACAATACCACAGAAAAGCTCAAACAGAAATCAATCGATTCAAAAGCCATTGCAAAAATGATTTGGCAGTTGCTTGAATTGCATGGACATCAAATCACAGAAAATTTACCACTTACAGTAAGGCAGCAGTATCAACTGATGGAACGGACTTTGGCCTTTCGGCAGGTGCATTTTCCATCAGATCCTGAGAAACTCGAGGCCTCACGGCAAAGGCTTAAATTCGAGGAGTTATTTTTTTTGCAATTCGGATTACTTTCCAACAAAAAAAGACGACTTGCTGGCAGTAGAGGTCACCTTTTTTTGAAGGTCGGTGATTTTTTCAATGGGTTTTACAAATACCATTTGCCTTTTGAGCTAACCGAAGCCCAAAAACGTGTTTTACGTGAAATACGTGCCGATTTAGGAAGTGGCAAGCAGATGAACAGGTTATTGCAGGGTGATGTTGGCAGTGGAAAAACGGTAGTGGCTTTACTTGCCATGCTGTTGGCTGCCGACAATGGCTTTCAGGCATGCATCATGGCCCCTACAGAAATTTTGGCTACGCAGCACCATCAGTCCATTTCAGAAATGCTCTCAGGCACCGGTTTAGAAGTTGGCCTTTTGACTGGCAGTACCAAAATAAAAGAACGTCGCAGGCTCCACGAGGCACTTCGCTCAGGGGAGTTGCATTTTTTAGTAGGTACCCATGCACTCATTGAGCCTGAGGTTGCATTTCAGAATTTAGGACTTACCATCATCGATGAACAGCATCGATTTGGCGTTGCTCAGCGGGCAGCACTTTGGGCAAAAAACGCTTTGTCGCCGCATATTTTGGTAATGACTGCCACACCTATTCCCCGTACATTGGCCATGACCTTGTATGGCGATTTAGATGTTTCTGTCATCGACGAATTGCCGAAGGGAAGGAAGCCTATCAAAACGCTTCATGCCAACGATTCGCAGCGCTTGCGGGTGTTTGCTTTCATGCGTGAGCAAATTGCCTTGGGGCGCCAAATCTATTTGGTTTATCCCATGATTGAGGAATCGGAAAAATCGGATTTGAAGTTTTTGATGGACGGTTACGAATCGGTGGCCCGTGCGTTTCCTCGACCCAATTACCAGTTAAGTATTGTGCATGGAAGGATGAAAGCCGATGACAAGCAGCAAGAGATGTCACGTTTTGCGTCTGGAAACACCAATATCATGGTGGCTACCACGGTCATTGAAGTAGGGGTAAATGTGCCGAATGCCTCCGTAATGGTGGTTGAAAATGCCGAGCGCTTTGGCTTGTCGCAGCTCCATCAGCTACGAGGAAGGGTAGGTAGAGGTGCCGAACAGTCGTATTGTATATTAATGACCGGTGAAAAGTTAAGTGCCGACGCTGCTACGCGTATCAAAACCATGTGCGAAACCAATGATGGCTTCAGGATTGCGGAAGTTGATTTGCAGCTAAGAGGACCGGGCGATATGGCTGGCACTCAACAAAGTGGTACCCTCGATTTTGCCATCGCCAATATCACCGAAGATGGCGAGTTATTGAGGCAGGCCCGTATGGCTCTGGAACAAATCTTTGAGAACGACCCTCAGGGCCAAGGCCTAGTGGTAAGAACATTAGAACTTGCCTATGCAAGCATGCGACACAAGCATAAGAATTGGAGTGCCATCAGTTAAAGCCTCAGCGCAGCGCCCTGTAAAGCATTACCAGCAAGCAAAACAAGAACATCACAATGCTGATCTTGTTGATGCCATGCATCACTTTCAGATTAAAATTGGTGGCCTTGTGTGGTCCATTCGGGCGGAACACTTGGATAAAGTAGGAGAATACCTGTTTCATAATTAACCTAACAGCTTAGCGTAAAGTTAGTTTTCGTCCGCTATCGAGCCTGATGAGTATGCCTAACAGAATGGTGAACGACCACAACGAAGAACCTCCATAACTGATGAAGGGCAGCGGAATGCCAATTACCGGCAATAGGCCAATGGTCATACCTATATTGATGAACACGTGAAAAAACAGGATTGAGGCCACACTGTAGCCATACACCCGCGCAAATCGGGTAGTTTGCCTTTCCGATACTTCTAAAATGCGTAACAACAAGGCGCCATAGAGTATCAACAGTATCAGGCTGCCAACAAATCCGTACTCTTCACCTATGGTACAAAAAATAAAGTCGGTACTCTGCTCTGGTACAAAATCGAACTTGGTTTGGGTACCTTGTAAAAATCCCTTTCCCCAAAAACCCCCAGAACCGATGGCAATAAGCGATTGATGCACGTTGTAACCAGCGCCCCTAAAGTCTTCCACCTTTCCTAGCAAAACGTTAATGCGCTGACGTTGATGCTCCTCAAGGATGTTTTCGAAGGCATAGTTTACCGAAAAGATAATGAATAAGGCGGGCAAAAGAATGACCACAGCTTTGAGTATGGCTGGTTTCAGTTTTCGAGCAAACAGAACATACAAGGTAGCAATAACCACCAGAATAGAACTGATGATCCACTCATTAAACAGCAGGGTCATTACCACTATAAAAATAGCCAAGGCACCTGCTACCAAATAGAAGCTCGACAGCCCTTCGCGGTAGGCAACAAAAATGAATGAAAAATACACCAACGCACTTCCCGTGTCGTGTTGTAAGAAGATGATAGCAATGGGTACTAAAATGATGGCCCCCAATACAAACTTGGCCTTGTTTTTTTGCAAGGTGATGTCGGTATTGCTGAAGTAATAGGCCACCATCATGGCGGTGGCCAATTTCATAAATTCGGCGGGCTGAAGGCGGAAACTGCCTATTTCGAACCAGGCTTTAGCTCCGTTTACTTCCCTGGCAAAAAATATTACCGCGATGCCCAACACCATCGCTGCGATATATACAAAAGGAGAGAGGCCTTCGTATAATCGGAAGTCGAGCGCTAAAATGATAGTCAAAATCAAATATCCGCTTCCAATGAACACCAGTTGTTTGCCGTAGTTTTGCGTTAAATCGAAAATGCTCTTGTGTTCTTCATTGTATACGGCTGCATAAATGGCAATCCACCCAATGAGCGTAAGTGCCACATACAGCAACAACAAAGGTTTGTCGATATACTGAAAAATGGTTTTTTCTGTGCGTGATGTTGTTCTCATTGAATCGTAGCCTCCAAAATGCGCTTTTCCAATTCAGGACGTTTGGTGCCTCCAAGCAGGTATTTTTCAATCATTAAACTGGCCACTGGTGCTGCCCAAACACCACCAAAACCGGCATTTTCAATAATCACAGCTATAGCAATTTTGGGGTTTTCCCGTGGGGCGAAACAAACAAAGACAGCATGGTCTTTGCCATGTGGATTTTGTGCCGTTCCTGTTTTACCGCAAATGGTAATGCTATCTAACTTCCCATAGGCACGGGCTGTTCCGGCATCCACCACTTTTTGCATGGCTTCAATTACCACATCAAAGTAGCCTTCTTGTATACCTACATTTTTTTTCTGTTTGAAATTTTCAGGCAGTGCCAAACTATCTCCAATGCCTTTCACAAAGTGAGGGGGATAGTGCCATCCTTTATTGGCAATGATTGCCATGATATTGGCCATTTGCAAAGGGGTCATACCCACTTCACCTTGCCCTATCGATAATGAAATGATGCTATTGGCTCGCCAACGTCCTTTTCCATGAATTTTATCATAATAATTCACGCTAGGTAAAATGCCTTTTGCTTCGTTGGGAATATCGATGCCCGTTTTTTCCCCCACAGTAAAGCGGTTCATGAAGCCCCTCCAAATGTCGTATCCGGCAGCTGAACTGTGGCCAGGATTGTGATCTACCATATTCTTAAATGCCCAGCAGTAATATGGATTGCAAGAGAACTGAACAGATTCTTCGAGATTGAGTGCCGTATGTACGTGCGTACACTTTACGGTATGGGAACCCATACGGTATCCACCTCCGCAGGGATAGCGGGTTTCGGGCTTTAAAATGCCCAATTCCTGTCCAATTAACGCTTGAACGGGTTTGAAAATCGATCCAGGTGGATACTGCGCTTGCAACGGACGGTTGAAAAGTGGCTTAGTTGGGTCAATTACCAGCGTTCGGTAATTTTTGCCTCTTACGCTTCCCACCAAGAGGTTTGGATCATAATAAGGGGAACTTACAAATGCTAAAATTTCACCTGTTGCTGGTTCAATGGCAACTACCGACCCTCTTTTATTGGCCAATAACTGTTCGGCATAGTTCTGTAATTGAATGTCCAATGAAAGTTGCAAGGCTTCACCTGCAACCGCCATACTGTCGAATTCACCCTCCTTGTAGCTGCCTACTATGCGGTTATGTACATCTACATATTGGTACTTTACGCCACGTTTACCGCGTAGAGCTTCCTCATACGAAAGTTCAATGCCTGCAATACCAATGTAATCGCCCATTTGGTAATAGCCTTCCGACTTTTCTATTTGACGATCGTTTACCTCCCCAATATAGCCTAAAACGTGAGCGGCGCTGGCGAAAGGGTAGGTGCGAACCGTACGTGATTCAGGATAGAAGCCCGGGAATTCATGCAATCTTTCTTGAATGGCAGCAAATTCCTCTACGCTGATTTGGGCTTGAAACAAAGAGGCTTTGAAGCGAGAGAATTTCTTGGCTTTTGAGATGCGTTCGATGAAAATATCCTTTTCGATGCCCAATAGTCTGCAAAACGAAAGGGTGTCCATTTGAGGGTCAAGCTGCCGAGGCACTACCATTAAGTCGTATATCGGGCGATTTACAACCACTCTTTCGCCATTTCTATCGAACATCACGCCACGGGCAGGATAAACAGTTACTTTTCGAATAGCGTTTTGGGTTGCCCAAATACTGTAAGAATCGGTGATTACCTGCACGTAAAACAACCGAGCTACAAATACCAAAAAAATGGCCAGCATGATGGCTGCAATCACACCTTGTTGACCGTTGTTTTTCATGCCGTCTTGCTCGATGAAAAGTCGAAATAACGAAAAGCAACTACCAAAACTACGGTTAGCAAGGTGTTGATGATGGTTTTTCCTGTAATCAGCCAAAAGTCTGACCAACTCATCGATTCTCCCCAGAATAGGGTGAGGTGATGAACGCCCACCAAAAGCACGGTATAGGTGATGAACTGCCCAAATTCAATGTCTTTGATGCGAATGTTTTGCAGTTCGTCGTAGTTGGTGCGCGGAATGGTGATGCCTACCCACCAAGGCCTTATAAAGGCCAATAAGGTGCTTGCGGCGGCGTGAAGGCCACCTGTATTGCTGAAAATATCAATCGTAAGTCCAGTAATGAAGGCCAGTATGAGTAATAAAGAGCGAGGCATGCCCAATGGAAAAACCAAAATGGCAAATACGTACACAAATGGATTGAAAAGTCCGGCCAGTTCAATATTGTTGAATATGCCAATTTGCAGGAGCACCAAAAACAGCCAGCGAACTATATGTTTGATCAAATCATTCATTGAAATTTAGTTTAGTTTCCAATGAGTCTCGCTCGAGCTGACCATGGTGGTCTATCAGGTTTACAAAGGTGAGTTGTTTGTAATCAACGCCCAATTTTACCTTTATCTCATAGGTGCTCGCGCCATCTGTTTTTTCTACTTTCGATACCTTGCCGATAAATATGTCTTCTGGAAAAATGTTGGAGTAAGAACTAGTAGTAATGCTATCGCCCACCTTCAACTTCACATGAATGGGGATTTCAATCAACTCCGCAAATTGATAGGAACCTCCTTGCCAGATAATAGTGCCTGTGGTTTGGCTTTTTGTATGTTTAGCACTGATTCTCGCGTTTTTATTGAGTAAACTGATGACAGTGGCGTAATTGTCCGACACATCTTTCACAATGCCCACAGCACCTTGTGCCGAAACCACAGCCATGCGTGGCCTCACCCCTTGAAGCGAACCCCTATTGAGCGTGAGAAAGTTATTGCGGAAGGCCGTTGTATTGTTTATGACCCGCGCGCTTTGAAAGGAATATGAAAGTACATCAGAGGGAAACTTCATGGAATCAGTAATGGCAAGGGTGTCGCTGTAAAGCATGCTAAGCAATCGGGCATTTTCAGTAGCCAAGCTGTCATTGGCGCTTCTCAAACTGATGTAATAATGAGCATCTGCTATTTTTTTGTAAATGCCTGAAGCTACAGCATTGCTGCTGTTGAAAAAAGAAGCCTGATGATAAGCACTTTGCTGAATGGTGAGCACAATGGCTACTGTTTCCAGCAAAACAAACAGGAAAAACAGTCTAAGCCTGTAGAGAAACCGAACAATGGTGCCCATAACGGACTATCAGGTCATCAAAAAGTTGAACCTGTCGATGTTCTTCAATGCAATGCCAGTACCGCGTACCACAGCGCGAAGGGGGTCTTCGGCAATGTGTACTTTCAATTTGGTTTTTTGACTGATTCGCTTATCCAATCCACGAATCAAGGCACCACCACCGGTGAGGTAGATACCGGTTTCATGGATATCGGAAGCCAATTCGGGTGGGGTAATTTCCAGTGCCTTCAAAATAGCTCCTTCTACTTTTGAAATCGATTTGTCGAGGGCATGCGCAATTTCTGTATAGCTGACAGTGATTTGCTTGGGAATACCAGTCATCAAGTCCCGACCACTCACGGTAATATCAGCAGGTGGCTCATCGAGCTCAGGCAAGGCCGAACCTACCTGGATTTTGATGTTCTCGGCAGTTCTTTCACCAATCAGCATATTGTGCTGGCGGCGGATATACTCGAGTACATCCGCAGTGAACTGGTCGCCCGCTACGCGAATGGACTGATCGCACACAATGCCCGCCAACGCAATCACCGCAATTTCAGAGGTACCACCTCCGATATCGATGATCATATTGCCCTTGGGCTCTTCCACGTCGATGCCAATACCGATGGCGGCAGCCATAGGCTCATGGATGAGGTATACCTCTTTGGCTCCAGCATGCTCTGCAGAGTCGCGCACGGCACGCTTTTCAACTTCAGTAATGCCCGAAGGGATACAAATCACCATGCGCAAGGAAGGAGCTATGAATCGTTTTTTGGGATTGATCATGTCAATCATTCCACGAATCATGTTCTCTGCAGCATGGAAATCGGCAATCACCCCGTCTTTCAGAGGACGAATGGTTTTGATGTTCTCATGCGTTTTACCATGCATCTGTTGGGCCTGTTTGCCAATGGCCAGTACCTTATTGGTAGTGCGGTCAATGGCCACAATGGAAGGCTCATCCACCACAATTTTATCTTTGAATATGATCAGCGTATTCGCTGTGCCCAGGTCAATCGCAATTTCCTGAGTGAAGAAGTCAAATAATCCCATGTATTACTTCGGTATACCGACAAATTTAATGTTTAAAATGACGAATGCCAGTAAACACCATCGACATTCCGTGTGAATTACAAAAATCGATGCTGTCTTGGTCTTTTATGCTGCCGCCCGGTTGAATTACAGCGCGTATGCCTTCGTTATAGGCTACTTCTACGCTGTCGGCAAAAGGGAAGAAGGCGTCGCTCGCCAATACGGCCCCATGTACATCAAAATTGAAGGTGCGCGCTTTGTGAACGGCTTGTTTCATGGCATCGATACGCGAGGTTTGCCCTGTTCCGCTACCGATGAGCTGTTTGTTTTTGGCCAAAACGATGGCGTTGCTTTTGGTGTGCTTTACTACCTTGGCAGCAAAAATCATATCGTCCAATTCGCTTGCTGTAGGTGCTTTTTCGGTAACTGATTTCAAATTCTGAAGACTGTCAACAAAAGTATCCTTGTCTTGAACCAATACACCATTCAACACCGATCGTGCTTGAATATGCTGTCCTACAGCTTGCTTCATACGCACCAGAATGCGGTTTTTCTTCTTTTTGAGTAGTTCAACCGCCGCTGCCTCGTAGGAGGGCGCAATGAGTACTTCGTAGAAAATCTGATCAATCTCAGTAGCCGTGGCCAAGTCAATTTCGCGGTTGCACATCAAAATACCACCAAATGCCGAAACTGGATCACCAGCCAAGGCATCGTGCCAAGCTTGTAATACCGTGGGGCGTGATGCCAACCCACAAGCGTTATTGTGTTTGATTACTGCAAAAGTAGGCTCATCGAAATCGGCCAATAGGTTAACCGCTGCATCTACATCTAGTAAGTTGTTGTAGCTGAGTTGCTTGCCGTTGAGAATTTCAAAAACATCATCCAGCTTGCCATAAAAGCTACCTCTCTGATGCGGGTTTTCGCCATACCGCAAAGGCAAAGCATTGTTGCTGACCAAACGCAAGGCCGACAATTTTTCGGCGCGATTGAAATAGTTGAATATCTGGCTGTCGTAATAGCTACTCACCGCAAAAGCTTCGGTAGCGTAGGTGATTCTTTCTTCTAGTGTGGTGCCTTCCTGACTTTCGAGCTGGCCAAGCAAGCGGCTGTATTGGTCTTTGGATGAAAGAATCGCCACTTCCTTGTGGTTTTTAGCACCCGCACGAATGAGTGAAATTCCGCCAATGTCTATTTTTTCGATGATATCGGCATTGGTAGCGCCCGAAGCCACGGTTTCTTCAAAAGGGTAGAGGTCAACAATCACCAAGTCGAGGGTGGGGATATCGTAAGTAGCCAAGTCGTTGATGTCGTTCATCTCTTCGCGACGTGCCAGTATGCCACCAAAAACTTTGGGATGTAAAGTTTTTACCCTGCCACCTAAAATGGAGGCATAACCCGTTAATCCTTCTACCGTATGCACCGGAATGCCCAGTGATTCTATAAATTGCTGCGTCCCACCCGTGGAGTAAATCTCTACATTACGTGCTTCAAGCGCCCTTAGCAAAGGTTCAAGACCATCTTTGTAATATACTGAAATCAGGGCCGTTTGAATCGGGCGAACGTTACTCATAAAGGGTTGGGGCTAAGAAGGCACAAAGGTATGAAAACCTTGGTATATTGACTAAAAAGTAAGGTTGTTGACATGCGAAAAAAGTATATATTTCAGTGGAGCTTGTTGTGGTTCATGCTTGTGAAAATTACTGTGGCACAATCGCCCGAATGGGAAAATTATTGGTTCCAATTAAAACAACTTCCAGTTGATTCTGTCAAAGAACTGCGGCTCGACGGCATGAGGCTGCATGAATTTCCAGAGGTGTTGTTGGAATACAGAGAGGTGACCAAAATCAGCCTCGACAACAACTATTTAGTGGCCTTGCCAGTGGAGTTGAGTCAGTTTACCAAGCTCGAAAAACTCTCTTTGCGGTCGAACTTGCTGTCGGGAAATGAAGTCAACTTGAGGCCTTTTAAAAATCTCAAAATCATTGATTTAGGCAGTAATCGATTCAGCAAAAGCTTGAAGATTCGTACGTCCAAACGCTTACAAAAACTGTCGCTCTATGGCATGGGTTTGCAAAAAGTGCAATTCCAAGGCAGATTGCCAAAAGAAATCGATCTTTCTTCTTCGAGACTCAATGAATTGTCGTGGGGTTTGTTTCGCAAGCCCAGGGTGGAAGTACTTGTGTTGCATTCTAATTACCTTACTACTTTACCTCAAGGGGTGAGTAAATTGAGGCATTTGCGCAAGTTGGTTTTAGGAAATAATCATTTCGAAAGCATACCTGCAGAGATGGCACGCATGCGCAGGCTCGAAAGCTTGATGTTCTATAAAAACAAACTCACTCACTTGCCCGACTTTGTATGGACCATGCATGCACTCCAGGAAATAGATGTACACCACAACCGTATTTATGAATTGCCTCATGGCATTGGGGCATTGACCCAACTTTCCGAGTTGTACTTGGCCAATAATTGCTTGATAAGTCTGCCAGATAGTTTGGGCAAATTGTCGCAGTTGCGCTACTTGTATTTGGAGAACAACGAGCTCGAAGCCTTGCCTTCAAGCTTTTCTGAGCTTGGGTCGTTGCAAAGGCTAAGTTTGCTTGGAAACCGTTTTTTGGTTTATCCGGCCGCTTTATACCAAATGCCATGGTTACATGAGCTCGACCTTTCAGAAAACGATATCGAATCGTTTCCAACCGACTTTAAGCATTGGAAACAGCTTCGGTTATTGCTACTGCATGAGAATGCCTGCAAAAACGGTATGACGTGTATGCTTGAGTTAATGCGCCTCGAACAAAATCTAACCAACCAAGAAATCAGACTGGTGTATTAAAAAAGGGGCCGAAGCCCCTTTTTTTTAACTCATTTGAATGCTGCGTTCGATGAATGCGGTGAGTGCAGGCCCCTTTAGCATGCCTTGTGAAAGCAAGGCCAAATCGAAAGCCTGACGGGCAAGCATTTCCTTTTTGTCGTCGGAAGCTTCTGCCACCCTTTGTAAGAACGGGTGGGCAGTATTCAATACCAACTGTTTCGGCTCTTTCATATTTCCTCCAAACATGCTGCCACCACCTGTAGCGGCCATCTCGTTCATGCGACGGATGAACTCCGAACGCGTTACTACCACCGGTTGATCGTCGGGCGAAAGGGGAGAAGCGCTTACGGTAAACTCACCTTCCTTGCCCAAATCTTCAAAAAGGCTAATTACCGCTTTTTGTTGGTCTTCGGTCAATAGGGCGTGATAGCTTTCCTCCTTTTCTACCAATTTGTCGATGGTATCGGCATCCACACGCTTGAATTGGGTTTTTTCCAATTTGCTTTCGAGGAAACTGAGGTAATGGCTATCAATTACACTGCCCAGCTGAAGCACATTGTAATTGCGCTTTTCGGCAGCAGCCACAAAACCATGCTGCGCTTCCGCATCGCTCGTGTATAAAACCACCAACTGCTCGTTTTTATCGGTTTGAAGGGCTTTGATGCTTTCGGCGTAGTCTTCCCAAGTGCTGAGTTTGCCGTTGGTGTCTTTGTACAAGCAGAAAGCCTTGGCGCGGTCGTAGAACTTTTCATCGCTCAACATGCCATACTTCACAAAAAGATCGAGGTTTTCCCACTTTCCTTCAAAATCTTCACGGTTGTTCTTGAAAATCTCGTGCAACTTATCAGCTACTTTTTTGCTGATGTGGCTGTTGATTTTCTTCACATTGGCGTCGGTTTGTAAGAACGAACGCGATACATTGAGCGGAATGTCGGGTGAGTCGATTACACCATGCAACAATCGAAGATAATCGGGCACGATCTCTTCCACAGCATCGGTGATGAACACCTGGCGGCTATAGAGCTGAATCTTGTTCCGGTTGGGTTCAAAATCGGCTTTGAGTTTGGGAAAGAACAATACACCAGTGAGGTTGAAAGGATAATCCACATTGAGGTGAATCCAGAAAAGCGGCTTTTCAGCCATGGGGTAGAGGTCCTCGTAGAATTTCTGGTAATCCTCATCACTGAGCTCGGTGGGCTTTTTAGTCCACAAAGGCTTTGTGTCGTTCACCTGCTCGCCTTCAAACTCGATGGCCACAGGTAAAAAGCGACAATATTTTTTGAGAATTTCTTTCAGGCGCCAGCTATTGAGGAATTCCTCTGAATCCTCGGCAACATGCAAAATGATGTCGGTACCACGCTCTGTTCGGCTGCCTTCACTGATTTCGAATGAAGTACTTCCGTCGCAGGTCCAGCAAGCAGCCTGAGCACCTTCTTGGCACGACAGTGATTGTATTTCTACGGTTTTCGATACCATGAAAGCAGAGTAGAAACCCAAACCAAAGGCCCCAATCATATTGTTGAGGTCGGTTTTGTCTTTGTACTTTTCTACAAATTCGGTTGCGCCCGAAAAAGCCACCTGATTGATATACTTTTCCATTTCATCGGCCGTCAGACCAATGCCCGAATCGCTGATGGTGATGGTCTTGGCATCCTTATCGAAACTCACTTGCACTTTCAATTCGCCCACTTCACCTTTGAATTCACCCATGGAACTCAATGCGGCTATTTTTTGGCTGGCATCTACCGCGTTGCTTACCAACTCACGTAGAAAGATTTCGTGGTTGGAGTAAAGCGACTTTTTGATAATGGGAAAGATGTTTTCGGTATTCACCGAAATACTACCGGTTCTGTTCATGTGATTCGTTTCTTTTAGGCTGTTCAAAGGCGGTGCCAGCCGCGTGAAGGCTGTCAATTTGACACAATCTAGAACGCTATAGCTGGTGTGCGACCGAGCATGTGCCAAAGTTGGCAGCTTATGCTCCGATGGTAAGTTTGTTAGGGAAGCTTACCCTAAACACACTGCCTTCACCCAAAACAGAGGTGACTTCGATGGTGCCACCAATCCTGTTTACCGCATCTTTGGTAATGTAAAGCCCTACTCCCGAGCCTGGATTATTGTTGGTAGCGCGGTGAAACATTTTGAAAATACCCTCTAATTCGTCGGTGGCGATGCCTATACCACCATCGGCAACTTCAAATGCGGCCTGCTGCTCGGAAATTTCTGCCCGTATTTCGACCCATTTCGCTCCTTCCTGCTTCTGATACCGATAAGCATTGCTAATGAGATTGGTGAGTATTATTTGTAGTTTGGTTCTATCGGCCACCAAAGGAGCGGTGCATTGAAGCCTTTTTCTCAGCTCTATGTTTTGAAGCTTTAATTTCGGATCAAGATCTCGCAATATATCTTCCACCAATAATTCCAAATCGATTTCGGTATGCTTTACCTCAATACGGTTATTGCGGTAGTATCCAATGATGTTTTTGATGAATTCGTCCATGCGTTGAACGCTCTCTTCAATCATATCGAAATACTTTTCGGTATTGCTCAGATCCTTTTCCATGCGCGATAAACGAACAATTCCCAAGATGCTCATCAATGGAGAGCGCATATCATGGGAAGCACTGTACACGAATTTATCTAGCTCCTGGTAGGCTTTTTCAAGCTCAATATTTTTTTCTATGAGCTGAACACGCGTATGATATACCTCAAAAGCACTGTTAATGGCTTCCCTAATTTCTTCTTCTTGCCAGGGCTTTTGCAAATACCTGAAGATATTTCCCATATTCACCGCACTAATGACCGCTTGTATATCGGTATAGCCAGTGAGCAAAATACGCATGGTATGCGGGTTCGTTTTTTTAATCGATTCTAAAAACTCTATGCCGGTTTCTTTGGGCATTCGTTGGTCGGCAACTACCACCGGTATTTCATGCTCGGCCAAAAAAGCACGTCCTTCTTCTGCCGACTCGGCAATGAAAATTTGGTAATCGTTTCTAAATGAGGCCCTGAAAGCATATAAATTATGCCTTTCATCGTCTACATAAAGCACAGCTATTTTTTGATTAATCACTTGGTGTGCTGTTTAGGTAGCAAGATATGAAAAGTAGTACCCACTTTGGGCGTACTTTCTACGTCAATTTTTCCATTGTGTGCCTCTATGATGCTGTATACAATGGATAAGCCCAGGCCGGTACCATGCCCTACTTGCTTGGTGGTGAAAAAGGGATCGAATATCTTTTCTTTGGTTTCGGAAGTCATACCTGGACCATTATCTCTGATAGATATGCGCACATGATCTTGTTCCGACTGTGTGGTAATTTCTACTACCCCACGTTGCAATGGTGATTCGTTCTCCAGAATGGCTTGAATGGCATTGTTGGTTATATTCATAATGACCTGATTCATTTTACCAGGATAGCACTCTACAAAGGCATCGGGGTCATAATTTTTTACCAAGTCGATTTTGCCTCCCATGCTACTGTTCAATAAAATCAAGGTGCTTTCGATACCTTCATTGATATCTACCTTTTTGAGATCGCTCTCGTCGAGCCGCGAGAATATTCTCAAGCCTTTCACTATTTCTGCGGTCCGTTTCGCGCCTTCTTCCATGCCATTGAGCAGAATGTTGATTTCTTCCTTTAAAAATTCAAAATCGAGCTCTCTCTCGAGTTTTTTGATTTTAGCCAATTGCGCTTGATAATCTACCCCGGCAACATGAAGCTCGCCATAAGCATTTAATAGGGTCATTAAGTCATCCATATCGCGACGTAACGGCACTATGTTGGATGTTACAAAATTGATAGGATTGTTGATTTCGTGCGCAATTCCAGCAGTTAACTGACCTAATGAGGCCATTTTTTCTGAATTCACGAGCTGTGTTTGGGTGTTTTTGAGATCATCGAGGGTGTTTTCGAGCTCATAGTTGGTCTTTTGCAGTGCCTCAGTGCGTTCGGCTACTTTCGCTTCCAAAACCAGGTTTTGTTCTCTTACCAACTTCTCATTTTCGAGAGATACTTGCAGCGCCAAGGCTTGAGAAGTTTCCTTTTCTTTTTTCAATATGTTAATTCTATCGGCAAGGGCAACGCTCAGAAGTACTGCCTCAATGGCAGAACCGATAATAAGCGCATTTTTGGTGAGAAAGTTAAATGGAAGCCAGCCCAGATTTCGAGACACGAACACAAACATGCCTATCATAAAAATGGACCAGGCAAACAAGAAGAACATGGCACTTCGTTCACCTTGAATGCTCAACCTAATAGAAAAGTAAAGGGCGTAAAAGCTCAAAGTCAAGGCCAAGGCATCCAAAAAATTATAGCTTAGCTGCCTCCAGCCAAGGAGATATATAATTAGCGCAAGTACATAAACAATGGCAAATAATTTCAACCCTTTGTCGATAAGGGGTAGTTTCGACTTGATGGGCAAGAAGGTCCGCACAAACTGTATTGCCCCCACGCCACTGACGGCACTGAATATTACTACCGATAATTGGTTGAGATAGGGCCAATCAAATAAGACGTATTTAAAAACATATCCTTGTAAGGCCGCTTGGGCGAGGGCAATCCCCGCTATATAGGTAATGTAGTATAAATATGATTTATCGCGAATGCTCAGAAATAGAAATAAGTTGTAAAAAAACATCACGAACATGATTCCGAAATAAATCCCCGCAATGAGGTCGGTTTGGTAGTTATTCGTAAGAATGTCTTTGCGCCTTCCTGCCAAAAGAGGGATATTCACTTGCTCCATCGACTTGACCTTTAAGAGCAAGATGCAATTTTCACCCGAGTCGAGTTCAAATGGAAAAATGAAATGCTGGTGCTGAAAAAGGCGTTGCGAGAACGGCAAAGCATCACCTGTTTTGAATGACAACCATTCATTGTTTCTTATGAAAAAGGCTTCTACCGAATCGAGCTGAGGGTTACTTAATTCGATAGCAAGCAATTTTTCATTTGTACCATTGATGATTTCTAATTTCAACCAATAGGTGGAAGTAGAGTACTGTAAATTGGGGACCCTTCCCTGAAATGGGGTGAACTTCCCGGCTTCTTTGAGAATAGAAGTTGCATCCCAAACGCCATCAACATCTTCGTATATGCCTAAATAGCGACCTTCAATGATACTCGGACTTCTTTCCGATATGATATAAGGGATTTCTGCAAATGCCAATCGATGGAGAGATGCTAAAAAAAGCACACACAATAACCATTTGTGCTTCATTGCAGGGCTAGTTTAAACTCATTCACGTCAACTCCTTTGATTTCAAGGTTATAGTGGATATTTACTTCCACATTTCGTAGCGGCGACATTTCGGTGTAAACCTGGTTTAGGTTTTTTCGTATATCAAAAATACGTTGTTGCTCTTGGGGATCGGCTTGCGTAATGGTTTGCGCGTCTTCAAGCAACACAATGGTAGCCAGTAAATCGAGTTTGGGATAATAGAATGTGCCGTTGTTGCCAATGCTTTTTAGTACCCTACAGCCCACTTTCTCTGCAAATTTCACTGTATAAGGGGCGCACAAGGCGAAGATGCTCTCAATGCCTATTTGCTCGGCTATCACTACTCCCACACGGGTAGCAAAAAAGGCACCGATGCCCAAACCGGCAACTTCACGCGAGTTCCACAGTCCGCATAACTCTGCAGTGCCATTTTGAGCGTATTGCGCAACCACTTCGTAGATCCGCTTGTCGAACTCACCAGTGGCTTCCTCAATAGGAAGCGGTTGATTGCCACCACTGCATTGCAATCGTGCCCCGCCTAAAACGCGGTCACCATTTTCATTTTCAACAATGATCACAAAATTACCCGGATTGTATTTCCAATCGTGATTGGCAGAAGTTACTTTTTTCACGCCTGCTACTTCCAATACGTGGGCATGCCCTTCAATGAATCGGTCGCATGAAGCAGGGTCATCGGTTGCCCTAAAAGCACGTATTCGAATGCTATTCACCGACATCCTGTTGTTGATTGCTGCGCACTATTTGATGTACATCAATGTAGTAGCGCCCCGAGGGTATAGTTTCTTGCAGCAGAATTCGCCTGGCAGTATCAGCAACATGACCACCTCCGGCATACACCGCAGAAGCCAGTTGGGGCCAGGTGGTAATGCTTTTGCCCAACTCGCTGTAAGAAAAACGGAGTCGGTCCGACACCTGAGCCACATCCACAATGGCAGTGAGATACTGCATTTTGAGAAGGGGATTCCAGCTTTCCGGTGGGTAGTTTTGCAAGAGGTGTTCAATTTTGCCATGAAACAACGACCTATGAGGTTCTAAGTCGAAACGTTCGATATCGAGCATGCCCCTGTCGGATGTTTCCATCAGGGTGGCCAACTTTCGCGAACGTGCAGCAAAACGCATGGCTAATTTCATCTCCAAGCTATCGCATTCGTCAATCAGCAAGTCGAGCGGACTGCTACCACCCAAAAAGTCGTCTAAATTCGAGGTTGTTAATCCATCGACAAATACTTCTACGCGAAAATAGGGGTCTAATTCAGCAATTTCACGTGCCATTAGCACCGCTTTATGAAGGCCTATATCTTGCACCGACGCACGTATACGATTTAAGTTGCTTAAATCAATGGTGTCGAAATCGGCCAACTTTAACCGACCGCAACCTCTTTCTAAAGCAATGGTATAGGCAATGGCACTTCCAACCGACAAGCCTACTACTCCGATGCATTTGGTGGCCAACGCAGCTTGTTCTTCTGGCGTGATTTTGTACTTGTTACGGGAGGTTCTTACTTCTATGAATTCTGCTTCATCTAATAAATGCACCATTCTTCGGCTCCAGGGGTACCAAACCCAGGCGCCGTATTCATGCAAGCCAACATCACCCAAGTGTTGTTGAATAAACACATTCAGCTGTGCTTTATCAAGAGGGGTTTCAGGTCGGCGGATTTTTATCAGTTCTGCCAATTGAAGCTGAATGGTATCGTGAATCACCAGGTCAGGGTCGCCAACGAGCAGATTAAAATGCTCAGCATCTTCGGGATCTGTGATTTTAAAAATCCTTGGCGCATAGTCGAGAGGGTCGGCGCCTGGTCTATAATCGAGGTAATCCATCTTTCTTGAGTGCTTTCGTAACCAAATCCGCAGCCAATATAATTAGAAAGGCGGCTCGGAAGTTATTGAATACCGAGAGAAAGTTTATTTTTGACGGAAATTCTTGTCACATGGCTGAGGAAAAAATTCAGGTACTTTATGTTGATGACGAGGTGAACAACCTCCATTCCTTCAAAGCCGCATTTCGTCGCGATTTTATGGTATTTACGGCAGAATCGGCAAAGGAAGGCCTGGCCATCTTGGAGCAGGAACATATTGAAGTGATTATTACCGACCAACGCATGCCAGAAATGACTGGAGTTGAGTTTTTAGAGTCGGTGATTCCCCACTATCCCGAACCCATTCGGATTTTGTTGACCGGTTACACTGACATTCAGGCCGTAATCGATGCGATCAACAAAGGCCAGGTTTATCATTATATCACCAAGCCTTGGGACGAGGAGCAGCTCAGAAACATCATCAAAAAGGCGTATGAGGTATACGCGCTGCGAGCCGAAAATAAAGAGCTGGTGAAAAGCTTGTTGCGTGCCAATGAGCAACTTGAGTTTTTATTGCGACAACGTCTATTGTCGTAGTTAGGCTGCTTTGCGGTGCTTAAAAAAGAGTATCAAGCTACCAGCCCAACCCATTATAATAAGCCATGAAGCAGCCTCTGGCAGTCTTTGTGCTACTTCCATTAAAATGGTCTTTTCAGCTCTATATGCTGTAACCGCAATGGAAAACACCAAAGCAGAGGAGAGCAAGGCACTCGCATTGAAAAGTTTCTGCACAACGAGCAACGAAAAGTTGCTGAAAGCCAATGTGATTTGAAGAATTGCAAGTCCTAAACTGAGCCAATACAAGGCCATATTGTCCATTTGGCTTACCACATTGCCGGGAGAATGAGCGTAGGTGAGGTGCTTCAAGGTATATTGGAGTGTTGCCTCTTGCGCTTCAACGAATTTCCAAGTGAAAATCGGCAAAAACAAGGCAGCTAAAAAGCAGCCAGCCACCATCAAATGAGCAATCTTCTTCATTATTCTTTTTGCAAATCTAAGGCTAAAGCCGAAAGGCCTACCAACATTCCTATTTTTGTATTTCAAAATATGGTTCATGCAGGCAGTTTATGTAATCGATGCGCTGAGATCACCCATCGGTAAATTCGGGGGAAGTCTTTCTAAAACCCGGCCCGATGATTTGGCCGCTATGGTCATCAAGGCGCTCATGGCACGCAATCCGTTTATCGATCCTGCAAGTATTGAAGAGGTGGTATTGGGTGCTGCCAATCAAGCGGGTGAAGACAATAGAAATGTGGCACGAATGGCTCTGTTACTTGCTGGTTTGCCTACGAGCGTGGCTGGGGTAACGGTAAACAGGCTTTGCGCCAGCGGTTTGCAAGCGGTGATGGATGCCACACGGGCCATCGCCCATGGCGATGGAGAAGCTTACCTAGCAGGAGGTGTAGAAAGCATGACGAGGGCTCCCTTTGTAATGGCCAAAAGTGAGCAGGCCTTCGGTAGAAATGTAGAGATTTACGATACTTCCATTGGTTGGCGCTTCACCAATCAAGCCTTAGCCGCACTTTACTACCCCTATAGCATGGGTGAAACCGCTGAGAACGTTGCAAATCAATGGGGCATCAGCCGTGAAGAACAAGATGCTTTTGCCTATCAGTCGCAATTGAAATATGAAGCAGCGCACCAACGAGGCAGCTTTGCCCAGGAAATGGTGGCATTGGAATTGGCGGCGGGAAAGGGAAAGACAGAAATGTTTAACAAAGATGAGCATCCGCGCCTCAGTTCTGTTGAGCAATTGGCCCAATTAAAGCCCGCTTTCAAAAAAGATGGTACTGTAACAGCGGGCAATGCATCTGGACTGAACGATGGTGCTGCCTGTTTGTTTTTGGCTGGAGAAAACTATGTAAAGGCGCATCAGTTGAAGCCTTTGGCACGTGTAGCAGCCGTAGCAGTGGCAGGGGTGGACCCGTCGATCATGGGTATAGGGCCAGTGCCAGCCACGCAAAAGGCGTTAAAAAGAGCCGGACTTACCACCAACGACTTGGGCTTGGTAGAGCTAAATGAAGCCTTCGCCAGTCAGAGCATAGCTTGTATGCGCGATTTGGGGCTCAATCCCGATATCGTGAACGTAAATGGGGGCGCCATTGCTTTGGGCCATCCGCTCGGTTGCTCAGGTGCACGCATTTCTGCTACCCTCATTCATGAAATGCATAAAAGAGCAGATGTGCGTTATGGCTTGGCCACCATGTGCGTAGGGGTGGGACAAGGGTCGGCTATCATCTATGAAAAGTGTTGACAAGTGCCGCGGTACTTCCTCCATTTCGCTTATAAAGGCACGCACTTTCATGGTTGGCAACGGCAGCAAAATGCCTTTTCAGTACAGGAAAGTATAGAAAAGGCACTGACTACTGCCTTACGCCAAGAGGTGAGTACCACTGGGCAAGGACGTACAGATACCGGGGTTCATGCACAATCGTGCTACTTGCATTTTGATATTGATGTTCCCATAAGAATGGCACCAGTGCTTCTCAGAAGCCTCAATGCGCTGTTGTCCGATGATCTTGCAGTTTTCGATATTTTTGAAGTACCTGCAGAGGCACATGCCCGATTTTCGGCATTAAGCAGAAGCTATGAATACCGCATGCATCGAGGAAAAAGCCCTTTTCTAAAGGATTTTTCAAATGAATTGAACTTTTGGCCCGATGCTTCGCTCATTCAGCAGGCCATTCCTTACTTTTTGGGTAAAAAAGATTTTGGGAGTTTTGCCAAGCTCGGCAGCGACCACAAAACGAATCTTTGTGATTTGAGTTATCTAAGCTGGGAGCAGTCGGATACGAAAGCCGTACTCAAAATTACTGCCGATCGTTTTTTAAGAAATATGGTTAGAGCCATTACAGGCACCCTTTTAGAAATTGGTCAAGGAAAAAGGAGTCCGCACAATATTCCCCAACTCTTGGCTTCGGGCGAACGTTCCCAGGCCGGCGAATCGGTAGCTGCGCACGGCTTGTTTTTAGTGGATGTAGTTTATCCCGATTGGGTATTTGCTTTGAAAAATGGAAAAAGCTAAGAGCTATACCACTTGGGCAGTGACCCTTAGGATTTTAGGTTTGGTGAGGCCATACCGAAAAATTTTTGTTGCCACCGTGCTTTTGGTGATTGCACTGGCAATTTTGGCGCCCTTGCGCCCTTGGTTAATACAGTACACCGTAGATGGGCCTATTGCAGCTTTCGATCGCGAAGGCTTGCTAAAAATGACGGCACTCATGGCGGCTGTATTGATTTTGGAGTCTGTTTTTCGGTATGCTTTCAGCTATTGGAGTACTTGGCTCGGACAGCAGGCCATCCACGATTTGCGCAACGGGTTATTCCATAAATTACTTCAAAAACGCTTGCGTTTTTTTGATAAAACCCCCATCGGAACCCTTACCACACGTACAGTTAGCGACATCGAAACCATTGCCGAAGTTTTTTCGCAAGGGCTATTAACCATTGTGGGTGATCTACTTCAGCTCATCGCCATTTTAGCAGTGATGTTATATACCGATTGGCGTTTAACGCTCATCAGCTTATCAGTTTTACCGCTCCTTGTTTATAGCACGTACATATTCAAAGAAAAGGTGAGGCTTTCGTTTCAAGAAGTACGAAATGAAGTAGCGCGTTTGAATGCCTTTGTGCAAGAACACATTACGGGAATGCGGGTGGTGCAACTTTTTAATCGCGAGAGCGAAGAAAAACGGCGCTTTGTAGAGGTAAACACATCGCTCAACCAGGCGCATCTCAAGAGTGTAATGTACTATTCCGTTTTTTTTCCTGTGGTGGAAATCATTACTGCAGCCAGTTTGGGTTTGTTGGTTTGGTATGGCGCGGGTGCTGCTTTGAAGGACGAAATTTCAGTAGGGGTAATCATTGCATTCATACTCTATGTGAATCAGTTTTTTAGGCCCATTCGGTTGTTGGCCGATAAATTTAATAGCCTGCAAATGGGCGTAGTAGCTTCTGAACGGGTGTTCAAATTACTTGATTTGGAAGAGGAAGTGGCAGATACAGGTACCCAAGTGCTCGAAAACGCGCGGGGTCAGGTAGAATTCAATGAGGTTTGGTTTGCCTACGATGGTGAACAAATGGTTTTGAAAGGCATTAGTTTTACTGCCGAGCCAGGAAAAAAAATCGCCCTTGTAGGCCCAACAGGGGCTGGAAAGAGCTCTGTAATCAATGTTTTGGGGCGTTATTATGAGTATCAAAAAGGGGAGGTACTCCTTGACGGCATAGCCATCAGAGAATTACCACTCGCAAGCATTCAAAGGCACATTGGGGTGGTATTGCAAGATGTTTTTTTGTTTTCGGGCACCATCGCCGATAACATCAGCATGTTTAATTCCGCCATTTCAAAGGAATACATGTTGGAAATGGCTGTGGTATCGGGCATCGACAGGTTTATCAATAAATTACCGCAAGGACTCGATACACCAGTGGGCGAAAGGGGCGGTTTGCTGTCGACAGGACAGCGTCAGTTGGTGGCCTTCTTAAGAGTGATGGTATACAACCCCACCGTAGTGGTGCTCGATGAAGCTACTGCATCCATAGACTCGGAAACAGAGGAAATCCTACAGATAGCCATGAAAAAGGTGCTCGAAAACCGCACCTCTATCATCATTGCACATCGCCTGTCGACCGTAACCGATGCAGACGAGATATTAGTGATTGAAGACGGATGCATAGCCGAGCGGGGAACCCATCAGCAGCTTATGTCACAAAACGGTCATTACCAAGCATTGTATGAGTTGCAGTTGGCCCAAGAAAAGCCCGAATAGCGCAACTTTCGTATATTAGGTAAATTTTTTACCTACATGCGAAAGCTCTTACCCTTAGGATTACTCCTTTTTAACACCTTCCACTCCTTTGCTCAAAACAACCAGGAGCACGACCATGGCTGTTCACACGTGAAAAGCCAAGCCATGGCAAGCAATTTTTCGGCGCTTAACCGCATCAGTGCTGCCCGAGGAGGCGATTTATACGATATTCATTTTTACGACATTGAGCTTGAAGTATCGAATACCACAACCTATGTAGACGGCAATGTACTTATCGGTTCTAAGGTGATTTCGGCTTCCTTGGACACCTTTTGGTTCGAGCTCAAAGACAATATGACGGTCGACAGTGTTTACATTAATGGTCAGCGCCGCACGCAAATCAATCGACTAAACAATGTCGTTCGTGTACCTCTTATGGAGCCCCTATTGCAAGGGCAAGAGGTGAGGGCGCGCATTTGGTACAAGGGAACCGCTACCCAAGCCGGTTTTTTCAGTGGCTTGAGCACTGGTTCTTCCAGCACATGGGGAGTAAATGTTAGTTGGACACTGTCGGAGCCCTTTTCGGCTCCCGATTGGTTACCATGCAAGCAAGATTTATGGGATAAAATCGACTCTGTAAACTTCAACGGCATAGCTACCAATCCAAATAAGGTAGCCTCGGCTGGCTTGTTGACGTCGGTTACCCCATTGCCTGGAAATAAGAGCAAATTTGCCTGGAAAACACGTTATCCGATGGCATTTTATCTGATTGCCTTCAGCGTAACCAACTATGCCGATTATACTGTTTTTGCCAAGCCTACGCGTTTACCCGGTGACTCTATCAGGGTGCAGCATTGGGTTTACAATGCTAATAATTCGAGCAACGTAAGTGCCATCAATTTCTTTAAACCGCAACTTGATGCTACCAACGATATGCTGGAGGTATTCAGCAACCTATTCATTTTATATCCGTTTTGGCAAGAAAAATACGGACACATGCAAGCACCGCTGGGAGGAGGCATGGAGCACCAAACCATGAGTACTATGGGGGGCTTTGGGCAAGATTTAACCGCTCATGAGCTCATTCACCAATGGTTTGGCGATTATGTTACCTGTGCTACCTGGAGCGATATTTGGCTGAACGAGGGTTTCGCTTCCTACGGCGAATATTTGTATCGTCAAGTTGGGATTAGCCAGAGCAGCGCCGATAGCTGGATGCAGTCGGCACATGGTAGCGCCCGTCAAAATACAGGATCGGTATATGTGCCCGCTGGCTCAACCGTCAACCGGATTTTTAGCAGCAATCTCAGTTATAAAAAGGGAGGTGCCGTAGTGCACATGCTGCGTTGGCAGTTAGGCAATGATAGCCTGTTTTTTGGTGGCTTGGTAGATTATCTTCAGCAAAAGGCAAACGACGTGGCAACCACCGACGAATTGCGTCAGATTTTGGAAGCCTATTCGGGGCAATCGTTGCAAGCATTTTTTGATCAATGGGTATATGGGGAAGGCTTTCCCACCTACACTGTGAACTGGAACCAGGTTGACAGCACGGTATATGTAGAAGTATTGCAAACCACCACCAGTCCGGTTACGCCTTCCTTCTCAACCCCTGTTCCAGTACGCTTGGCAGTGGGAGGGCAGTTCGTCAATTTACGTGTAAATCCAACTGCAGGCGTGAATCGTTTTCAAATCAATGGAATTGTTACTTCTGCGCAGCTCGATCCAACGGCCATTTTACTCAAAGGTACCACAAGCGCCATTCGCAGGGTTACTACCCTGGGCGTAAGCGTGGCCGAAGAAAGTCTGCTGAAGGCCAAGGTTTACCCCAATCCGGTTACCGACATTTTGAGCGTTGAAACCGAAAGCGATGGAAGCCAGCTTCGTTTATTCGATGCTGCAGGTCGCATGGTATTTGAAACAACCCTCCAGCAGCAGCAATCGGAAGTTTCTATTGGTCAACTTGCTACCGGCATTTACCACATACAATTGACCTCAGGAAGCAAAACTTTCAATCAACGTTTGGTAAAGCAATAGTGAACTGTACGTTTTGAATTAAAAAAGGCTGATGCACCAAGTGCGTCAGCCTTTTTTATACTTATTCAAGTCAAATCACTTTTTACCAAATATGCTGAAGTGCACGTAACGCTTGGGATTGGCCTTCAAATCAATGACCAACGAATCTAAATCGGCTGCCGATTTATTGAGATTCTGATACAGTTGTTTGTCGTTCAACAACAATCCAATGCTTCCCTCACCTGCATTAATTTTTCGCATAATCTCGCTGGTTTGCTCTAAGGATGCATGCGCTTGGGCAATGGTTTGTGTCAAATTAGCTTTGGCCAAGCTATCGGTGATAGCGTGCACATTGGCCATGGCTGCTGTTAAAGTCTCATTGTTCGACTTCAAATTGCTGCTAATGGAGGCAATATCCCTCAGTATTTTGTTCAATTGGCTGTTTTTATCGGCCAATAAGGCATTCAGATTGTATGTAGTTTGCTCCAAGTTGTTCACCGTTCCTCTGATTTTTTGAGGTTCAATGGCCAATCGCAAGGAGTCGATGAGTTGGTTGAGGCTGGTTACCAAAGGGCTGAACTCATCTCCCAGCTTGTCGAGCATGCCGGGTGCTATCACTCCTCTGATGGTGTCGTTCTTTCCATAAAACTTGCCATTATTTTCATTGGGCAGCGTGATTTCTAAAGCACGGGTGTTGAAAAGATCTGTGCTAATCAATCGGACTTCGCTGCCTATCGGGAGTTTCACTTTGTCGTTCACATAAAATTGAACCATAATTCCGGCAAGGTCGCCGCGGAAGGCAATTTTGCGGACTGAACCTACCTTGATGCCTTTGTGCATTACTGCAGCAGACGATTGTAGTCCCAAAGCATCGGGATAAGACACATAATAGTTGGTGGTAGTGCTAAAAAGTTCTTCTCCTTTTAGGAAATTATAACCTAACAGCAGAATAGCGATGGTGATGGCAGCAAATGCACCAACCAGGGTTTCGTTAGATACTTTGAATTTGTTCACTGTGGGTTTATTTGCCTTCTTTATCTATTTCTGCCTTGTACGCAGTAAATGCGTTGTAGATCGATTCCGTAAGTTTTTGCTGACCTTCGGCCGAAGTTAAGTAATTTTCTTCGTTCGGATTGGTTAGAAATCCAGCTTCAATCAATACAGCCGGCATGGTGGTGCGGTAAAGCACCAAAAAACCAGCTTGTTTTACACCGCGACTGCTTCGGCCGGCATGCTTCACAAAATTGTGCTCCACCTTTTCTGCAAATCGGATGCTTTGGTTGCGATAGGCCGATTGAAAAAGCTCAAAAATGATGTGCGTGGTTGGGTCTTTGGGGTCAAAACCATCGTAATTGGCGGTATAATCACTTTCTAACAAAACTGAGGCATTTTCTCGTTTCGAAACCTCCAAATTGGCACCGGTTACATGCAAGCCTTGAGTATAGGTTTCTGTACCGAAGGCCATGGGTTTGGCACTGTTCAAATGAATGCTCAAAAACAAGTCGGCATTCGCCTTATTCGCAACCGACGCACGCTGGTGTAATTCTAAAAACCGATCGTCTTTTCTGGTAAAAATTACTTTAACATCCTTGTGTTTCGATTCAATTAGTTTACCTACAGTGATGGCCAACTCAAGGGCTACATCCTTTTCTTTGGCCTTTTTGCCCAAGCAACCCGAGTCGTGACCACCGTGCCCGGCATCGATTACAACGGTACGAATTTTGTAAGCACGCAGCCCTGTTGGATTGATGTTCACCAACGTTAAAATGGCAATCAGAAGGACGATTACTTTGGTTTTATTCACTTTGATTCAGTTTACGTACTTTTGGGCAGCTTATTCACAGCAAATTTAACTACCATTTGGGCTTTTTTACTTTGAAGGTGTTGCGCGTTTTCCTCATTGCAGTATTTATTTTCCACTATGCTGGACAATCGAGCGCGCAGGAACTTTCAAAAAACATACCAGATAGCCGAAAATCTTCTTTTCTCGACTCAACTTTTCAATCTTCGAAAGCCGATTCAAATCAAATATCGATTGGGAAGGATACGACTACCTTAGACAGCACACGCACAACGTCTAAAAAGAAGGGTGCTCTTGATGCGGAGGTAAAATACCAGGCGGAAGATTCCATCGTATTCAACTTACGTGACAAAGGCGCGAAATTGTATGGCAGCGCGCAGGTCGATTACGAACAAATTAACCTAAAAGCTGCAATCATTGAGCAAAATTGGGTAACCAACGAGGTAATTGCGCTGCCCGTAACCGACAGTTTGAACAATTTGGTAGGCAAGCCTAAATTCAAGGATGGTGATCAGGAATTTGAGTCGCGCAAAATGATTTACAACTTCAAGAGTAAAAAGGCGCGCATCTCTCAGATGGTTACCAAAGAAGGCGAGTCGTATCTGATTGGTCAAGAGGTAAAATTAAACCCCGATCAGTCGATTTACATTAAAAATACCCGTTATACCACCTGCAGTAATACCGATCATCCGCATTTTTACCTGAATTTATACAAAGCCAAAATCATCCCCAATCGCAGTGTGGTGAGTGGTCCGTCGAATATGGTGGTAGAAGGCATTCCTGTTCCTTTGGGCTTGCCGTTTGCCATCATTCCTACGCAGCGTGGTCAGCGTTCGGGCATTCTTCCACCCGAGTATGGCCGATCGCCCGAATTGGGTTTCTTCCTACGGAATTTCGGCTACTATTTTGCCATCAACGATTATGTCGATTTGGCCTTGCGTGCAGATGTGTATTCCTGGGGTAGTTTTCGTCTTAACCCCTCTACGCAGTACGTAAAGAAATACAAATACAGTGGTAGGGTGAGCTTTTCCTACAGCAATCAACAGCGTGGCGACCGTTTGGCCGATGATTTCGTTCGGAACCGTGATTTTGCCATCAACTGGCAACACCAGCAAGACCCTAAAGCCAATCCCTATGGGCGCTTTACTGCCAGCGTGGATGCCATGACAGGGAATTTTCTCCGTAATAACTCCTTTGGCAGCAACCAGTTCTTGCGTAACCAGTTGAGCTCCTCTATCAGCTATAATCGCAATTTTGCAGGAAAGCCTTACCGGTTAAGTTTAGCAGCCCGACATACGCAAAACACCCAAACCCGACAGATTCAATTGGCATTGCCCGAAGGTTCGTTTAATGTGAACCGCATCGAGCCTTTCAAGCGCAAGTCGATGGTGGGCGAAGAGCGCTGGTATGAAAAAATCGGTTTCACCTACCGAACCAACTTCAGGAACAATATCAATGATTTTGATAGCAGTTTGTTTGTAGGCAACTTTTTAGACAAGATGGACGCGGGCTTTCAACACGATTTGCCAATAAGTACCTCGGCTTTTGTGGTTGCTAAGTATTTTCAGGTTACTCCTGCGCTCAATTACTCCGAGCGGTGGTCGTTTCGTTCGCTCGACCGTTTCTATGATCGGGATTCAAACCGTGTGATTACAGACACGGTCAGTGGGTTTTTTAGGAATTACGAATACAGCTTCAATTTGAGTGTAAATACCCGTTTGTATGGCCTCAAACAATTTCGAACGGGTAAAATTGCAGCCATCCGACATGTAGTAAATCCGCGTTTAGGTTATAACCTGCGGCCCGATTTTTCGGCACCGAATTTTGGCTTTTTTCAAGAAGTGCAAACCGATTCATTGGGAAATACTCGGTTTTTCAATCGTTTTGAACGCTTTGGTTTCGGTGGTCCAGGAGGCGGGAGGCAAGGTGCTTTGAACTTAAATGTAGACAACAACTTGGAAGCCAAAATCAGGCAGAGAACCGATACGGGAGTGGTAATGAAAAAAATCAAAATTTTTGACTCATTCAATTTTGGAGCCTCCTATAATTTTGCTGCCGATAGCTTGCGGTTGTCGCCAGTCATTTTTAGCGGCCGAACCACTTTTACCAACAACTTTAGCCTGTTATTTGGTGGTCAGCTCGATCCCTATGCCCGGGCTGAAAATGGACAAAGGGTGAATCAATGGTTAGTAGATCAGCAAGGGAAGTTAGCTTATTTAACCAATGCCAATTTGGCGCTCAGTGGCAGCATTCGCCCAAAAGGGAAAAGCGGCAATGCCCAACGGCAACCTGGGAATAACTTGGGGAATGCACCAATGCCAGCGCCTCTCGACGAAAACGAGGCCCGTGAACAAGATTACTTGCGCAGGCAGTCGTGGAATCAGTTCATCGACTGGACGGTTCCTTATTCGCTCAATTTCAATTATACGCTCAATTTTAACCGTTCTTTTATTGAAGGAACCCCCAATACCATTACCCAGGCTGTACTGTTTAATGGAGATGTAAGTTTGACTCCCAAATGGAAAATTGGCTACAATTCAGGATATGACTTCACCAACAAACGCATGACTACTACGGTTATTAATTTATACCGTGACCTGCATTGTTGGGAAATGAGTTTCAATATGGTGCCATTCGGGCAGTTCAGGTCATACACTTTCACTATCAATGCCAAAGCGCGAATGCTTCAAGAATTGAAGCTCACCCGCCGTCGCGATTGGTTCGACCTTCAGCGATTGCAATAAGGTGATCAATCCAAAAAAAAAGCCCGATTCACAAGAATCGAGCTTTTGAATTTGTTATTAGATCGGGCGATTAATATCCCATTGTTCAAGGTAGTCGGCCATGCGGCGAACAAACATACCACCTAAAGCACCATCTACAACACGGTGATCGTACGAATGCGAAAGGAACATCATGCTGCGGATGCCAATCAAATCGCCTGCCTCTGTTTCAATCACCGCAGGTTTTTTGCGGATGGCGCCAACGGCCATGATGGCTACTTGAGGTTGAGGAATAATGGGGGTACCCATTACGTTTCCAAAGCTTCCAACGTTGGAAATGGTGTAAGTTCCGCCCTGAATTTCATCGGGTTTCAATTTATTGTTTCGCGCACGGTTAGCCAAGTCATTTACGCGTTTGGCCAAACCAGCCAAATTATACTGATCGGCATTGTGAATTACCGGTACAATCAGATTGCCACTGGGCAAAGCAGCAGCCATGCCAATGTTGATGTCTTTTTTGATGATAAGGTTACTTCCATCTACCGATACATTGATCATGGGGAAGTCTTGGATGGCTTTAACCGCTGCTTCAATGAATATGGGAGTGAAGGTAAGTTTTTCGCCATAGCGCTTTTCGAACTCTTTCTTCACTTTGTCGCGCCACATCACCACGTTGGTCATATCGGCTTCCACAAAGGAAGTCACGTGTGCAGAGATGCGCTTCGACGCCACCATATTTTCGGCAATCATGCGGCGCATGCGGTCCATTTCCAATATTTCTACATTGCCCGATGGCGTGCTGGCAGGCGCTTTTACCACTGCTGGAGCAGCTTCAATGGCTGGGGCAGTAGTGGGGGCTGTAATAGGGGCTGCGGGAGCAGTAGCTGCAACAGGCGCCATTGATTTACCTGCTTTTTTATCAGCTACGTATTGCAGAATATCTTTTTTCGTTACCCTGCCTTCGTTTCCTGTACCCGCGATGGCTTCTAATTCTTGCATGCCAATGCCTTCTTGTGAAGCAATGTTCAGTACTAAGGGGGAATAAAAGCGTCCACCTACATTTTCAACTTTGGTGGTAAGGGCTGTAGCCAGGTTTGCTGTCTCCACAGGCATGGCAGCTGCCACAGGGGCGGCTGCAGCCACAGCAGGTGTAGCTACAGGTGCAACGGCAGCAGTACCAGATTCGGTTTCTATGATGGCCAAAACGCCACCAACCGGAACCACATCTCCTTCTTTGAACAAAAGCTCGCCTAAAATACCAGCAACTGGCGAAGGCACTTCCGAATCTACCTTGTCGGTAGCAATTTCAAGCACTGCTTCATCAAGCGCAATGCTATCGCCTGGCTTTTTCAGCCATTTTAAGATGGTAGCTTCCATGATGCTTTCACCCATTTTGGGCATGAGCAACTCAACTTTTGCCATAGAACTCAATTTAAAAGTTGTGCAAAGGTAGGGTTTTGGCGTCGAAAGGTCAATTCGATACCAGCATTTTCCAAAGCATATACAAGGCCATCATGCTGGCCCGTTCTATGTTGAGTTGACGTTCGGTTCCAAAGTTGAATGACTTTGCGTAGGTGCTTTTTGGCCCTGATACCGCAATCCAAACCGTACCAACAGGCTTTTCTTCGGTTCCACCAGTGGGGCCAGCTACGCCGCTTACAGCCAAGGCGTAATCAACTCCCAAATGTTGTTTAAGTCCGGAAGCCATTTCAAGTACCACGGCTTCGCTTACGGCGCCGTAGTTCTCTAAGGTGGCAGGTGAAACATCCAGTTGCTTTATTTTTACCTCGTTGGCATAGCTTACGATGCTTCCTGTGAAATAGGCACTTGAGCCCGGAATGCGTGTAATGGCACTGGCAATGCTGCCACCTGTGCAACTTTCAGCTGTTCCAAGGGTAGCGGTTTGTGCCAGTAGCTTTTTGCCAATGGCAGCTTCAAGCGGTTCTTCATTTACTCCGTATACAAAGTGTCCTAAGCGTTCTCGTATTTGTAGTTCGTAGCTGGCAATTTCTGCTTCAAGTTTTTCTCGTTCGGTTCCCTTGCCCGACAATCGCAAGCGCACAATGCCAGGTCTTGGCAAATAGGCAAGCTTGATGTGCTGAGGAAGCGCGTCCTCTACAGGTGCAATGGTGGCTGCTATTTGCGATTCAACCATGCCACAGGTCATGATGGTTTGATGCACAATTACAGGCAAGTTGGCTTCTTGCTTCAGAAGGGGTATAAGGCCGTTGTTTACAATGAACTTCATTTCGTAAGGGACTCCCGGCATGCTCAGAACCCAATACTCCGTGCTTCTCCAAAGCATGCCTTGGGCGGTGCCTAATTCGTTAGCCAAAATTTCGCAATTGTGAGGCAAATCGGCTTGTTTGGCGTTCATCTCGCTCATCACTCTTCCCCGTTTTTCGAACCAATCGCGGAGTTTTTCCAAAACCGAGGGATTTGTTACCAACTTGCTTTCAAAGTATTGGGCCAAAGTATGCTTGGTAATATCGTCTTTGGTGGGGCCCAATCCACCCGTGATCAGAATCAGTTGTGCACGTGTTTTAGCCAGGTTCAGGGCGTCAATTATGGCTTTCGCATTATCGCTTACCGAAGTTATTTGCACCACCTGAACACCCAACAGGCTCAGTTGGCTGCCCAACCAAGCAGAATTGGTATCTACAATTTGGCCTATAAGTATTTCATCGCCAATGGTTATGATTTCTGCTTTCATTTCAAATGTTTAAGCGCTGCTTCTATGCAATTATCACTAAATTCGTTGTATAAATCTCCATATGTTGAGAACGTTACTTTGCGTGCTTGGTTTGGTATTTTCACAATTGCATGCCCAGCCTGTTTTCAATAGGGCAGACATGCCGGTAGCCGGCGATTCGGCACGTGTAATGAATGCGGCTGCACCGTCCAATTTGACGGCACGTTTGAATGTGGTGGGTGCTCAAAAGCGTTGGGATTTTAGCGATTTACAGCCTTCACAAAGCGAACTGGTGTACTTCAGAGGCGCCACCGAAACCCCCTATTTTTTCTTCATTCTGGCCAATGCCTATGGCACCAAGGTAGCCGATTCTATCAATCTTCTTTTGCTCAGCTTGCAAAATGTTTACGATTTTTACAATACTACCAATGCCCGATTTGCCGCGGTGGGTAGGGGAGTGACGGTACAAGGCTTTCCGTTGCCTGCCCAATACACCGATGCTGATGAAGTGTACTTTCTACCGCTGCAATTTGGCCGACGCGATACCAGTACCTTTGCATATGGGCTTAATATTCCTGGCACAGGCGGATATAACAGCAGGGGGGGACGACTAACCGAAGTGGATGCCTGGGGTGAATTGGTTACTCCCTTTGGCACTTATCAAACTTTGCGGGTAAAAAGCACCCTACGCATCATCGACAGCATTAGCTTCAATGGATTTAACTTGGCCCTGCCTTTGCGCACAGAAATAGAATACAAGTGGCTGACAAAGGGAGAAAAGGTACCTGTTTTACAAATCAGAGGAAACAGCTTGTTCGGACTGTTCACGCCTACTACAGTTCAATACCGATATAATTTACCGAGGATTGTTCCTCCAATCAGCGTCCCCGTCAATCCTGGAGAAGTGGTTTTGTATCCGAACCCTACCCGAGAGTTGATTTTTATTGCCGTTAGTTCCCTCGATCGATTAGAGCACATTCAGGTTTTTGACGAACAAGGCAGGGTGCTGTACGACGAGCCCGGCAGTAAAAGTTTTATAGATGTTCGCGATTTGCGTGCGGGCGTATACCATATGCGCTTACAAGGACAGTACGGGATCTACCATAAAAAGTTTGTAGTTGCTGGTAGGTGATAAAATACGTGGACAACTCGTGCATTTTGACTGAGTGATTTGTCATTCTTTTGTGCTTTAGTTTCCCGATAGAATCATGCAACAATACCACGATCTGATGCGGCATGTGCTAACACATGGTGCCAGCAAAGAAGACCGTACCGGCACAGGTACAATCAGCGTTTTTGGTTATCAAATGCGGTTTAACTTGCAAGAAGGGTTCCCTTTGATCACCACCAAAAAACTACACCTGCGTTCTATCGTTCATGAATTGCTTTGGTTTTTGAAAGGCGACACCAATATTGCCTATTTGAAGGAACACGGGGTGAGCATCTGGGACGAGTGGGCCAATGAAAACGGTGAATTAGGACCCGTATACGGCTACCAATGGCGCAGTTGGCCAACTGCCGATGGACGATACATCGATCAAATTTCGGAAGTAATCCAGACCATCAAAAACAACCCTGATTCACGACGGATCATTGTATCTGCTTGGAATGTGGGTGAAATCAAAAACATGGCGCTCCCGCCTTGTCACGCCTTTTTCCAATTTTACGTAGCCGATGGGAAGTTAAGTTGTCAGCTGTACCAGCGCTCTGCCGACATCTTTTTGGGAGTACCCTTCAATATTGCCTCTTATGCTTTGCTAACCATGATGGTTGCTCAGGTTTGCGGTCTCGAAGCGGGCGATTTTGTACACACTTTTGGCGATGCTCATTTGTACCTGAATCATTTGGAGCAGGCCGAATTGCAATTGAGCAGAGATTTTAGGCCTCTTCCCGAAATGAAAATCAATCCCGAAGTCAAAGATATTTTTGGGTTCCGTTTCGAGGACTTTGAACTTTTGAATTACCATCCACATCCCCACATCAAAGCCCCGGTGGCCGTTTAATTTTTCTCATGCTTTCCATTTTAGTAGCTGCCGACGAAGCCAATGGCATTGGCAAAGACAACCAACTTATTTGGCATATACCCGATGATTTGAAGCGCTTTAAGGCCCTCACCATGGGGCGCAAAATCATACTGGGAAGAAAAACTTATGAGAGTATAGGCAGGCCCTTGCCTGGTCGTACCAATATTGTCATTTCTCGACAAGCTGATTTACAGATTCCTGGCTGTACGGTGGTTTCAAATCTCGATGAGGCAGTTGCGCTTACTTTGCCTGATGAAGAAGCCTTTGTAATTGGAGGCAGCGAAATTTACCGCCAACTTCTTTCTCAATGCAAGCGGGTGTACCTTACCCGTGTACACAGCCGTTTTGATGCTGATGCATTTTTTCCAGAAATGGACGACAGTTGGCTAATAGAAAAAATAAGCCCGCGCTTCGAAACCGAAGGCGGGCTGGAGTATCAGTTTATTGATTTGTTCAGAGGCTAAGTCAAAGCCTTAATACGCTCTTGCGAACAGTACTCTTTGCTTCGAAGGTTTGCCAGTGAGTATGCAGTTGCCTACTTCTTCGGCATTGTTCAATGGAATACATCGAATGGTGGCCTTGGTTTTTTCTTTGATTAATTGTTCGGTTTCCCCAGTACCGTCCCAATGGGCTGCAATAAAGCCGCCTTTTTCATCCAAAAGCTGCTCAAACTCCTCCCAACTGTCGGCCTTGTGCGTCATGCTGGCCCTGAAGTCAAGAGCTTTTTGGTAAATATTGGTCTGTATTTGCTCTAGCAAATGGGTGATTTTGATGGCCAAATCAGTTGTTTGTAGCGTCTCTTTTTCTTTGGTATCGCGGCGGGCTACTTCCACTGTGCCATTCTCCAAATCACGCATGCCCAGGGCAATACGAACGGGAATGCCTTTCAACTCTGAATCGGCAAATTTGTAACCCGGACGGTATTTGTCATCAGCATCAAATTTCACACGAATGCCCACTGCTTCGAGTTCTTTTTTGATTTTTTCGCCGGCTTCGCGTAAAATAGCTATACTTTCTTCGCCCTTGTAAATGGGTACTATAATCGCCTGAATGGGTGCAAGCTTCGGGGGCAGAATCAACCCATCATCGTCGCTGTGTGCCATTACCAGGGCTCCCATCAAACGGGTGGAAACACCCCAAGACGTAGCCCAAACGTAGTCACGTTGACCATCTTGTCCGGCAAATTGCACATCGAATGCCTTCGCGAAATTTTGGCCCAGGAAGTGAGAAGTGCCAGCTTGCAGGGCTTTGCCGTCTTGCATCAATGCCTCTATGCAATAGGTGTCTACTGCACCTGCAAAACGTTCATTGGTAGTTTTTACACCTTTAATTACAGGTACGCCCATCCATGTTTCAGCAAAATGGGCATATACATCCAACATTTTTCTGGTTTCTTCTACAGCCTCTTCCGCAGTTGCGTGTGCGGTATGGCCCTCTTGCCACAAAAATTCAGTGGTTCTTAAAAATAAGCGGGTGCGCATCTCCCAACGAACAACATTGGCCCATTGGTTAATGAGCAAAGGCAAATCGCGATAACTCTGAATCCAATCTTTATAAGTATTCCAAATGATGGTTTCGGAAGTGGGGCGAACAATGAGTTCTTCTTCAAGCTTGGCCTCTGGATCCACTATGATTTCACCATTTTCTCCGTTTTTGAGTCGATAATGGGTTACCACCGCACATTCTTTGGCAAATCCATCAACGTGACTGGCTTCTTTACTGAAAAACGATTTAGGAATAAAAAGGGGGAAATAGGCATTGCTGTGCCCCGTATCTTTGAACATCTGGTCCAAAGCATCGCGCATGCGCTCCCAAATGGCAAAACCATAGGGTTTGATAACCATGCAACCGCGCACGGCTGAATAATCTGCCAGTCCTGCTTTGATAACCAGGTCGTTATACCATTGTGAATAATCTTTTTCTCGGGGCGTAATCTCTTTTGCCATTTGTTTCTATACTTTGGAGCGAAAATTGACGTATATTTATGCGAATTGGTGAACAAAGATAGCCAATCCGTTTGTTACCTATTAAGTTAGATTAAATTGATGGTTATGGTACGGTGGTTTTTTTATGTGTTTGTAGTTTTGGTTGGCACCTCTTGCTCTTCTACGCAATGGGCAAAATGGTCGCAACAAGCTGCTGATGATGACTTGTATTTTGTTTCAAGTGGCGAGGCCAGTCGGGTGGTGGATGTACGATCTCAAGCCCGTTCAGCCCAAGCCGAGCCTGAAGATCCCTACGAGGCCTACCTCCAGGCACGCAAGGGCAGAAACAGTGGCGTATCACCTTACGATCCTAACGAAGCGGCTTACGACCGCACCATGCGCCGACACGCCGATCCTTTTTGGTCGAGCCCTTCCATGGGTATGGGTTTAGGCATGGGTGGTTTTTTTGGTGGCCGCAATTATATGCTCTACAATCCCTATTTTCCTCCTTTCTGGTCGATGCAACCTGGCTTATCGTTGGGTTGGAACTCGTTCAATGGCTTCAACGCCGGTATGGGTTGGGGCATGGGTTGGGGCATGCAGAGCCCCTGGGGCTTTGGTGGCATGGATCCATGGATGATGGGTATGCACGACCCATGGATGATGGGGATGCATAATCCTTGGATGGGTCCCGGATGGGGCAATCCTTGGGGATGGAATAATGGTTGGCACCAACCCGGATGGGGAGGAGGCTGGCAAGGAAATCCAGGCAACGATGCAGGCAACCGCTTGGCAACCGCACCTCCCAGAGGCGGTTCACGCGTGGGGGGTAGCTTGCCTCAACAACCCAGTTTGTTTAATCCCAATCCAGGCAGGGCCGGACAAGCAGGAACAGCAGGGATGTCCGCACCTCGTTCAACCACTGCCACTGATGGAAGATATCCGTCGCGCACAGCTCCTACGCGCAATTCATCGGTACGAGAAGTACCCACAGGATCTGAACAGCGTCCGAGCTCGGGTAGAACCGTAATTACAGATAGTCGTCCAACCCAAACCCCGCAAAGAGGCCGGTATGACGATACTCCTAGTAGAAGGGTGAATCCAAGTGTGCAAACAGAAAGTCCAACACGTCAATGGTCCACACCTTCTCGCAGTTTCGACAGCGACAGAGGTAGCTGGAGTACCCCGTCAAGAGGCGGGTCGGATGTTTCAACACCATCGCGCGGTGGAGGGTCAACAGGTGGCGGAGGCGGCAGGCCTTCGGGTGGTGGAAATCCAGGTCGTCCACGTTAATAAGGTTGGTCATGAAACGGTACGTATTGGGGTTACTTTTAGGTAGTCCGGCCCTCGTTTTGGCCCAGTCGGAAGTGGATTTATTTCGTTACAGCGCAACGCGATTCCAGCCTACGGCCCGTGTGGCAGGATTAGGCGGTGCTTTTGGGGCCTTAGGGGCCGATTTAGGGGCTGTTACATTGAATCCTGCCGGTTTGGCCACTTTCAGAAAAAACACTTTGAGCCTAACGCCTCAATTGGTTTCGAACAGCAATTCAGCTGCTTATTTGGGTGAAACATTATCCGAAGGTCGAAGTAGGATGGGTTTTGGAAACCTGGGTTTTGTGTATGTGCGGCCCGGTAAGTTGGGAAGTTCCTGGAAGCAGCTGAGCTATGGCTTTACTATGAATCGTACGGCAAATTACCTTTCAGACATCCGTTATGAAGGGGTTAATCGTTCGAGTTCCATGGTCGATTATTTTTTAGATGAGGCGAATGCGGGAAATCAATTTTTTCCGGATGATTTCCCTTTCACAGCAGCATTGGCAGAATCGGTTGGGCTTATTTACCCTGTAGTGCCCGGAAATAGGGCGACCAATTATTTGGGATTGGTGCCTCCAGGGGGCATAAAACAAGGTGAAGTGGTAAGCAGTTCGGGACGCAATACCGATTACAGTTTCACCATGGCGGGCAATTACAACAATATACTATTGGTGGGTGGGGGCATAAGTTTGAATTCACTTACATTCAATTCTACTGAAACCTTCACCGAAAGTGATCACATGGATACCATTTTTGATTTTAAAGATTTCAGCTTTGAAAGAAATTTATTGGTAGAGGGCGATGGCATTCGCTTCCGATTGGGAGGTATTTTACAGCCTGTGAATTGGATGCGGTTGGGGCTTTCTTATGAATCGGGGTCACGCTACAATATTGTTGACGACTACCGGACTTCGCTTTCGGCCAATTTCGATAGCATGCCCACCTTTGCTCAGGCTCGCTCGCCTTTGTTTCGGCCGTTTACTTACAGCTTCAGGTCTGCCAACCGCACCACACTTAGCGCTGCTTTTTTATTTGGTGCGCTTGGTTTAATCAGCATAGATTACGACTTGGTGGGTTTTAATAGAATTCGCGTAGATGAAGGTAGTGTAGAACCGGGCGCTGAATCGTGGGCTGCATCTTTAAACAACGATGTACGTACCTTCTTAAAAGGTGGAAATAATTTACGCATTGGAGGCGAACTCAACACAGGACCTTTGGCTTGGAGGGCTGGTTATGCTTATTGGTCGACACCATTCCGACAGGGCGTATTTACCGGAGGTGGTGATTTAATGCAACAAGATGCTTCCTTTGGGGTGGGTTTGCGAAGAAGCAGCGTGACATTTGATTTTTCACTCACACGCAGCTGGTGGAAGCAGTACCGCCAACCTTACGTTGTGAGTGGCTTGCAGGTAGACGGCGTACTAATTAACAGCACCCGCTGGGTGGGCATGTTAAGCATGCATTATCGGATCGATTAATCTAGTTCGAGTAGCAAGTTCATTTTGAAGTTGTTCATTTCGGCTTGGGCTTTGGTATCGCCTAAAGCTTTGGCCGCGCCCAGTCCGATTTCAAGGCATTCGATGGCTTCTTTCACCAATTCATGGGCATACAATGAAATAGCCTTTTGATAGTAAGCTGCTAAGTATTGTGAATCGTTTTCGAGTGCTTTGTCAAAGAAGCTGCAAGCAGCTGCATGTTTGTTCAATTTTTGGTATTCAAGACCCAGGGCATAGGCCAGAAAAGCGTCTTTTGGTGCTACTTGCAACATTTTTTGAAGTTGCTCAACTCGGGTACTTTCACTTTCATTCTTCATGCTTTTCTGCTATTTTTGTCTACTTTTTTACACCTCAAAAATAACAATCACGAGCAATATGAAAATTTTGGTCTGTATCAGCAATGTGCCCGATACTACAACGAAAATTACCTTTTCGCCTGACAACAAATCATTCAATGCTACAGGCGTGCAATACATCATCAATCCATACGATGAATTGGCACTTACCAAAGCCCTCGAATTGAATGAGGTAGCAGGTGGTGGCACCGTGACGGTGGTGCATGTTGGTTTAGCGGATGCGGAGCCCAATTTACGCAAGGCCTTGGCTGTTGGTGCCGATGATGCCGTTCGCATAGATGCAGCTCCAACCGATGGATTCCAAGTAGCATCAGAAATTGCAACATATGCTAAGGACAAGCAGTTCGATTTGATTTTATGTGGTCGTGAGTCTATTGATTACAATGGAGGCGTTGTACCCGGTATGTTGGCAGAAATGCTCGATTTGCCTGAGGTGAACGTAATCACTTCCATCACCATCAACGGAGGTCTTTCGCAGGTGGAAAGAGATATTGATGGTGGACGCGAAGCACTTGAAGTAAGTCTGCCTTTCGTGGCAAGTTGTCAAAAAGAAATCACCGAACCCCGGATTCCGAATATGCGCGGTATCATGATGGCACGGAGCAAGCCCTTACAAGTTCTGCCGGCGCAAGGTGGAGCGTTGCATACCGAAGTATCGGAATATGCTTTGCCAGCAGCCAAAGCGGGTTGTCGCTTTTTGGAGGTGTCGGAAGTAGAAAAGTTGGTAGAATTGTTACATTCAGAAGCAAAAGTTATCTAATATGTCGGTTTTAGTATTTGTAGAGAACCACGCAGGTCAGTTTAAAAAGGCGGCATATGAAGCTGCGAGCTATGCAGTACAATTGGCTGCACAAATGCAAACTACTGCTGCAGCTGTGGTTTTGGGTACTGTAGCGGAAGATACAGTACGTAGCTTGGGGAAATATGGTATCCAGAAGGTGGTATGTGTACAAGACGCCTTACTCGATGGCTTTGAAGCACATGCTGCTGCCAAAGCGGTGGCTGAGGTCGCTAAAGGCATAGGAGCAGGTGTTGTAGTTTTATCGAATACCTACACAGGTAAAGCGTTGGCACCTCGTTTGGCTGTGAAGCTACAAGCCGCTTTGGCTGCCGGTGCTGTGGAGTTACCGGAGTTGAACGGCCAGGATTTGATGGTGAAACGCACGGTTTTTTCGAATAAAGGCTTTGCCGATTTGGCTTTGAAAACAGCGGTAAAAGTGATTTCAATTACGCCTAACAGCTACAAATTGGTTGAAAATGAAGTTGCTATAGAGGTTGAAAACCGCAATGGTGTGGTGTCTGCCGCAGATTTTAAAGCCAAAGTAGTAGAAGTGAAGAAAGTAACCGGTAAAATTCCATTAACAGAAGCCGAATTGGTAGTGTCGGCCGGCAGAGGATTGAAAGGACCGGAAAACTGGCATATGGTAGAAAATTTAGCCAATGCCTTGGGTGCTGCTACAGCTTGTTCGAAACCAGTAAGCGATATGCACTGGCGTCCGCATGATGAGCACGTGGGTCAAACTGGTATCACTATCAAACCCAACCTGTATATCGCTATCGGCATTTCGGGTGCTATTCAGCATTTGGCAGGAGTGAGTGGTAGTAAGGTAATTGTGGCTATCAATACCGATAAGGACGCGCCATTCTTCAAAATTGCCGATTATGGCATTGTAGGTGATGCATTTGAAGTTTTACCCAAGCTAAACGAAGCTATTACGAAATTCAAGGCCGCCAATTGAGGCGGTCTTGAATTTTATATTCTTGGTTCAGCATGATGAAAAAAATTGAATTAGAAATCATTGCTCTTTCCGATAGCAATGCATCGGCGAATTCTTATGCCATTGTTTTGGGGGAGAAAAACGGTAACCGTCGACTGCCTGTGATCATCGGTGCATTTGAGGCGCAAGCCATTGCCATTGAATTGGAAAAAATGAAGCCCGCTCGTCCCCTTACCCATGATTTGTTCAAGAATTTTGCGGACGCCTTTGAGCTGCGGTTAGAAGAAGTGGTGATTTCTGATTTGAAAGAAGGAATTTTTTACAGCTTGTTGCACTGCCGCAACGGTAATAATATCAAAGACATTGACGCCCGCACTTCCGATGCGTTGGCCTTGGCAGTGCGGTTCAATTGTCCCATTTTTACTTTTGAGCACATTTTAGAATCAGGGGGGATGGTGTTTGAATCAGAAGAGGAGGGGACATCTCCCACGGAAGAAGTGCCTGCGCCGCCCCAGCAGCCTAAACGGAGGAAGGGATTTGATTCCAAAACCGATGAAGAACTGCAAAAAATGATGCAGGAGGCACTGCAGAATGAAGATTACGAACGTGCTGCCCAAATTCGAGATGAATTGGAGCGTAGAAATTCACGTGCATAGTTTTACCTTTAGCACATGCAGTTACTCAATGGTTCTATAGGCATTGCCTTTTTGGTATTACTTCTTTACCTGCTTTCTGAGAATAGAAGGCGTATCAATTGGAGAACAGTAGGCGTTGCCCTCACCATGCAATTGATTTTTGCATTGCTGGTTTTAAGAGTCAGCTTTGTAAAAACGGGCTTTCAGTTTGTTAGTGAATTTTTTGTTCAGGTTTTAGGCTTCACCAAGGCCGGATCTGTTTTTTTATTTGGTGCACTGGTACAAGACCTCGATTCGTTCGGATTCATTTTTGTATTTCAGGTATTGCCCAATATTGTATTTTTTGCTGCCCTTACCGCCATGTTGTATTACTTTGGCATCTTACAACGCATTGTTTTCGTTTTTGCATGGATCATGAATCGATTGATGCGTCTTTCTGGCTCCGAAAGCCTGGCAGCCGCAGCCAATGTGTTTTTGGGTCAAACAGAAGCGCCGCTCCTCATTCGACCATATATATCCAAAATGACCAGGTCGGAAATCATGGCCTTGATGACCGGAGGAATGGCAACCATAGCCGGAAGTGTATTGGCGGCATACATTGGGTTTTTAGGTGGTGATGACCCTGTGCAACAGCAGCTGTTTGCCACACATCTTTTGTCGGCATCGATTATGGCAGCGCCTGGCAGTTTATTGGCTGCTAAAATGCTGATTCCTGAAACTGAAAATTTTGAAAAAGAGCTCAAAATCAACAAAGAGGCCATTGGTGATAATGTGCTGGAAGCCATTTCCAATGGCACATCCGATGGTTTGAAGCTGGCGGTAAATGTAGGCGCTATGTTGCTGGTATTTACAGCCATCATGGCCATGTTCAATTTCATTTTTGAGCATTGGATTGGGAATGTAACTGGGTTGAATCAGTGGGTATTGGAGGCTACCGACGGCCGTTATAAAGCCTTTACCTTGCAATTTCTACTAGGCAATTTATTTGCTCCTATAGCGTGGTTGATAGGCGTTAGAGGTGAGGATGTGGTTTTGATTGGCCAGTTATTGGGTGAAAAAACCATATTAAATGAATTTATTGCCTATACCAGCTTAGCTGGATTTAAAGATTCGGGTATGCTGCACGACCAAAGGAGCATTATTATTGCTACCTATGCTTTGTGTGGATTTGCCAATTTTGCCTCTATTGGAATTCAGATTGGCGGTATTGGGGCATTGGCACCCGAGCGACGCACCCTGCTTTCGCAATTGGGCGTAAAGGCCTTGCTTGCGGGAACCATAACTTGTTTGCTCAATGGTGCTATTGCAGGGATGTTAGTAAGCATTTGAATGTACATTTTCCTATTTTGTGAATAAACCAACACTTATGAAAAAACTTGTACTTTCTACACTTGCAGTGCTCATCACCCTATCGGTTTGGGCTCAATCCTATGAAGAAGCGTTAAAAATCAAATCAGGCCAATTAAAAGTTCATTACCTAAACCAATATCCGTTGGCTTATGAAAATGAATCGGGAGAACTGACGGGCATTGAAATTGATTTAGTGATGGCTTTTGCCGAATGGATGCAGCGCACCAAAGGAATCAAATTGTCTTTTGAATTCGAGCAGTATGAATCGTTTGCAGGTGTTTATGAGCATGTTATTAAGGCCAACCTAAATGAATTGGGATTGGCTTCGGCTGCCATCACCAAAGAACGTCAGAAGCAGGTGGCCTTTTCACCACCCTATATGCGCAATGCTTCGTTGTTGGTGAGCAATATTGATGTACCAACCGTAAGGGCCTATGCCGATATGCCAAAGAGTTTTGCCAATATGACTGCTTTGGTTATGCGTGGTACTACTTTGGAGCAGCACTTGATGGTGGTAAAAAAACAACATTTTGAAAAAATGCGTGTTTCATATGTTGAACATCCACGCGAAATAGTGAGGCAAATAGCCCAAACAAATAATCAGTATTATGGCTATGTAGATATTCTTACTTATTGGGCGGTTTTGAAAGAATCGCCAGCGAATGTGAAGATTCACAGAGCGGTTACCATCGACAATCAAAGATTTGGGGTATTGCTTCCCAGGGGTAGCGATTGGAAGAGAGCTTGGGATGAATTTATGGAAGGTGGTTTTGGTTTTGCTGCTACAGAAAGGTATTACAATATTCTGAGAAAGCATCTAGGTTATGAGGTGATTGAATCGGTGACTATGTGATCTTTTTCTCATGGTGTTTATAAGCCCTCGCAAGAGGGTTTTTTATTTTTAGGCCTTTTTGTCTATATTTATATAGCTTTGCAAAAAATCTCAATATGGCTTGGGGCAAAATCGAAAAACAGGAAATTCAAAGCAGGGTCTTTGCTGCCTTAAGGAAAAATAAAAACTACCGTACAACTACGGTATTGGGACTTCCTGCGAGTTATTTGGATGCGGAGGTGTTTCCCCCTGATGCGGATTTTTTGAAAGATGCGCCCTTTGCTAAGGCCTTCATGGAAAACCCAAATCATATTGGTTGTCATACCTTGGTAGGTGGTGAATCGGCTTTTGAGGGAACCCATGCTTTGGAGAGAGAGTTACTGGAGATTTGTGCCGTTGATATGTTTGGCGCATCTAGCCACGCCTACGATGGGTATGTTGCTTCTGGAGGCACTGAGGCAAACATTCAGGCCCTGTGGACGAATAGAAATTACTTCATGGAAGAGTATGGCTTAGAAGCGCAACACATAGCCGTTTTGTACAGTGCCGATAGTCATTATTCATTTTACAAAGGATCCAATCTACTCCAAATCCAGGCTATTGAGGTGCCGGTTGAAGAAACTACCCGACAAATGACCCATGCTACCTATGATAGAGCACTACAAGAGGCGCAATCACGTGGAGTACGTGCCATCATCGCCATTTTCAATATGGGAACCACCATGTTTGGTTCGGTGGATGCCATCGACGAATACATACCCATCCTAAAACGGAGCGGTATGCCTTATAAGGTACATGTTGATGGGGCTTTTGGAGGTTTTGTATATCCTTTTGTGGATACTGATTTGCGATTAACCTTCAAGAATCAAGAGGTAGGCAGTATTACCATTGATGCTCACAAGATGCTTCAGGCACCTTACGGAACCGGTATTTTCCTGTGCCGCAAGGGTATGATTAATTATACCCATACTGGTGCCGCCAGCTATGTGGTAGGGGGTGATGCCACCTTGGTAGGAAGCCGTTCGGGAGCCAATTTGATAGCGGCATGGATGATTTTACAAACCTATGGGCACGATGGATGGAAGCAAAAGGTACTACAATTGATTGCACGAACCGATATGTTGTGCGCAGCACTTCGCGAATTGGGGATTGCTTTTTATAGGAATGAAGGGATGAATTTGGTTACCATGCATGCTTCCCAAATTCCTGAAAGTTTGATTGAAAAGTATGTATTGGTACCCGATGCCCATGACGACAGCGCCCGATGGGTAAAAATCGTGGTGATGGATCACGTAAAAAACGAGCACATTGATGCCTTCATCGCCGATTTGAAAGCTCACCTCACTACAGCTGCCTATCAAGACCAAACATACTAATGCTGCTCAGCTAGAAATTGAACTTGGATGTAGCATTTGGTGCATACAGATAAGGCTCCTAAAACCCCGCCACCACGTGCCCAGCTTTCGGCCGGACTAGAGTACCGCATCCAGTGCAATTGATGTGAAGGGCGGTTGCAAATGGGACAGGCTTGTTTGCCTCTGTAAGCCATGGGGTCGAGCGGAACATCAAAACAAGAATGAACATCTTCAACCGGAAAAAATCCATGGTAAACCGGTTCCATATCATGACGAGTGATTGAAATACTTCGAAGCCAAAGAAGCATTTCATTGTCAACGGTAAGTTCGAAAGCCCCCATAAGTTCAGTTTTGATGATGAATTTACCCTGAGGAAATGGTAGGTTTTACTCAAGTTATGCACATTTAACCACTGCATTTTTATTCGACCGACTTACGTTTGTCGTTGATTGAAGGCAGTTGGTCGAAATATTAGGATTGATGTTTGACTAACGTGGTATCTCCATATTATAATCCAACAAAATGAAACTTAATCTCTTTATGTTCATCGCAGTTTTGGCTATTGGGTTAGCCTCATGTAAAAAAGAGGTGCCTCAACCCACGCAGCCTACCCCCGGCATTCCTGAAAAATTTGGCGAACTTCAAGTGAGTGACCAATTCAATTGGAGTAATTTACGCCATGCAAACTTGAGATTTGAAGGCTATCTGCCGCCCGTTATTGTTCAGCGAAAATTGGTGGTTCGCATCCCAAGCCAGCCTACGGCAATCTTAACCGTAAATATTCCTATAGACGCCGTTTCTACATTTGCCATCCAGCTTCCAGCAGAAGCTACAGAAATTGAGGTACAGTATGGGGCCATTGTGAAGCGAATACCTGTTTCATCTGGTATGTTTTTTTCGCCTAAACCGGAGTTTGAATAATGAAACAAGTTTTAATATTTCTGCTCATCTGGGGCTTTTTGCCGGTACAGGCGCAGTTGATCAATGAATTTGAAAATAGCGACAGAAGCTTCCATCAGGCCAATTGTTGGATTATGCCTGGCACCACACCCGCAGCCCAAGGGGTAATATCGGGTACGCTTAGCGCCCGTACCGGGCAGCTTAGTTCACTTACCAACTTCAACGGGGTTGTGACCCCATTTGCCATTGTAAGCAGTGGTAACTTAACTTTCAAGCACCGTTTGTTGGGTGCGGTCGACAACAATCCTCGTTTTATTGATGTGGTGCAGGCCGGTCCCAATGATAATTACAATACCGGGGGTACGGTTATTTGGTCGTATACCTATACTAATGCGGATAACAATGTGATTCGAAGTGTGAGCATACCCCTCACGGTGCTAGGTACTTTTAGGTATTTCATAAGAGCGTATGGCAACGGGGGTAATACACGAACAACCATTGACGAGGTAAATGTTCCTGGAACCCATGCGTCCGACCCCAGCAATTTGTGTTCAGCGCTGGTGTCAAATCCGGATGCCGATGCCGATGGTGTGCCCGACGTTGATGACGCCTATCCGAACGATGCCCTAAGGGCTTTCAATAGCCGGGTGCTGGCGGCCGATTTTGGCACCTTGATGTTCGAGGATAATTGGCCTTCGCGAGGAGATTATGATTTTAATGATGTGGTAGTTGATTACAACCTGAATAGAGTTACCAATGCTGCGAACCAGGTGGTAGAAGTGGTAGCCACCTTTGTTTTAAGGGCAACGGGTGCAGGATTCAAAAACGGATTTGGATTTGCTTTCGATGGTTTAGCCACTAACCGAGTTTTCAGCGTTACGGGTACAAATATGAATATGTCGACCAATCACATTTTCACTGCATCGGGTGTGGAAGTGGGGCAAACGGATGCCACCTTCATTGTCTTTGGCAATGCTTACGGCGTTTTAACGCATCCTGGCAATTCTACAGGAATTAACACGCAATTGAGTGCAGCCTTTGTGCAACCCGTTACCCTAACCCTTACCATTCGATTTGTTAATGCGCAGGGCAGCTTTTTAGGCAGTCCGGTCACGCTCCAAGAAGTATCTCTGGCCAATTTTAATCCGTTCATTACTGTAGACCAACAACGCGGTGTTGAGGTTCACCTGCCAGGCAAAAGGCCTACAACCTTGGCCAATACTGCGCTCTTCAACACACGCGATGATCGGTCGAATGTTCAAACCGGACAAACCTATCGTACGGCAACCAACTTGCCGTGGGCTATTCAAACACCCATGAGCATTCCTTACCCGCAAGAAAAGGAAGATATTTTGGGAGGCTATTTGAAGCTGGCGCAATGGGCCCAAAGCAATGGTGTTTCTTTTAGCGATTGGTTCCGTGATTTAGCAGGTTACAGAAACAACGGCAATTTATACCTGCGTTAAGGAGGTAACAAAAAAAAGCGGCTCGAGGCCGCTTTTTTGTTTTATTACTCGGGCTTTTATTTGCCAAGTAGATTTTTCATGGTTTTACCAATATCGGCAGGTGATGCTACTACTTCTATACCGCATGATTTCATGATGGCCATTTTGGCTGCAGCTGTGTCTTCAGCGCCACCAACGATGGCTCCCGCGTGACCCATACGGCGACCCGGAGGTGCAGTTTGACCGGCAATAAATCCAACTACTGGTTTTTTATTACCGGTTTCTTTGATCCAACGGGCTGCTTCGGCTTCCATGCCGCCGCCAATTTCACCGATCATTACAATGGCTTCGGTTTCAGGGTCGTTCATGAAAAGTTCAACAGCTTCTTTGGTTGATGTACCAATGATGGGGTCACCACCTATGCCAATGGCCGTTGAAATGCCTAATCCTGCTTTTACAATTTGGTCAGCAGCTTCGTAGGTAAGGGTACCCGATTTAGAAACAATGCCAATTTTTCCTGGTTTGAATACAAAGCCGGGCATGATGCCTACTTTGGCGCCTTCGGGGGTAATTACACCTGGACAGTTAGGTCCAATCAAACGGCAATGTTTGCCTTTTAGATATTCTTTGGCGTGAATCATGTCTTGGGTAGGAATACCTTCGGTGATACACACAATTACTTTGATTCCAGCGTCGGCAGCCTCCATGATGGCATCGGCGGCGAATGCCGGTGGTACGAAAATGATAGATACGTCAGCACCTGTTTTGGCAACGGCATCGGCAACGGTATTGAAAACGGGCTTGTCGAGGTGCAGGCTACCACCTTTACCAGGTGTAACGCCACCTACCACTTGGGTGCCGTATTCAATCATCTGCGAGGCATGAAATGTTCCTTCATTGCCGGTGAAGCCCTGTACAATGATTTTTGAGTCTTTGTTTACGAGTACGCTCATGATTTTTTAACTAGGAGTTATGGGTGCTGAAAGCGGCCACAAGATACGGTCGATTTGCGAAATTTCAGAGGTTCCTGCTCTTCTCACGAAACTGTTTTAGGAAGTTGGTGGCGAAAACAAATTGATTGAGACGTTCATTGTCGGTGAACAGGATGTCTTTTTTATCTCCTTCCCATTCCTTATTCCCTTTGTAGATATAAACAATCTTATCGCCAATTTCCATGACGGAATTCATATCGTGGCTGTTTACTATGGTGGTGATGTTGAATTCGGTGGTGATTTCACGAATCAACTCGTCTATCAGAATAGAAGTGAGTGGATCGAGACCCGAATTGGGTTCATCGCAAAACAAGTATTTGGGATTAAGTACAATGGCACGTGCAATGCCCACTCTTTTTTTCATTCCACCGCTTATTTCGGCAGGAAAAAGGTGGTTGGTATTGGTAAGTCCTACACGCTCCAAACAAAAATTAACACGCTTGAGGTTTTCAGCTTTGCTCTGGGGATTGAACATTTTCAGCGGAAAGAGCACATTTTCTTCTACGGTGAGAGAATCAAAAAGTGCTGAGTTTTGAAAGAGCATGCCAATTTCCCTGCGTACTTCCGATTTCTCTTGTCGGTTCATTTGCACAAAATCTGCACCATCGTATAGAATTTGACCGCCATCAGGTTGTTGCAATCCAACCATTAATTTCATCAATACCGATTTACCGCTTCCACTGGCGCCGATGATCATATTTACTTTGCCGGGAAGCAAATTGATGCTGATGTCGTTCAATACAGGTCGGCCCGAAAAAGCTTTGCGAATGTTCTTTATTTCAATCATTTCAGAGCAGCAGTTGGGCGAGCAAATAATCCGACAATAAGATGAGAATGCAGCTGTAAACAACAGCCCGGGTACTTGCTTGACCAACTTCCAATGAACCACCTGTGGTATAATAACCCTGGTATGCGGATACACTTGAAATGATGAAAGCGAAAGTAAAGGCCTTGGTGAGTGAAAAGAATACATTGAAAGGCAAAAACGAGCTGCGTGCGCCTTCAATAAATTGTTGTGCCGACAATATACCTGTTAAATCGCCTACAAAAATACCACCGCCAATGCTCAATGAAATTGCCAATACAATGAGCATGGGAATGGTGATGATGGCTGCCAGTATTTTAGGGCTGATCAGGTAACCCGGCGCATTCACTCCCATGATTTCAAGCGCATCTATTTGTTCAGTTACCCGCATGGTACCAATTTCGGAGGAGATACTTGAGCCAATTTTACCTGCCAACACCAGAGAGGTAATGGTGGGGCCCAATTCTAAAATACTTGAATCACTTACAATAGCGCCAATGATGGTGCGTGAAACCAAGCCTGAAACCAGCTGATAGGCGGTTTGAACGGTGGTTACTGCCCCCATAAAAACCGAAATAATCATCACAATTCCCAAGGAATTAATGCCAATAGCCACCATTTGCCTGAAGAGCTCTTGACGGTACATTTGGTAGTTTTCGGGTTTTTTGAAAAGCTGGCGCAACAATAATAAATAGCGGCCAAAGTGGAAAAAAATGCGCATGGGTTGAATAAGCTCACCAAAAATACATTTTTTAGAGCTTAAATTCGAAGAACATGCATAATCGACTGGTAGGGGTGGTAACGGGTGGTACCAAAGGCATAGGCAAGGCAGTGGTTGAAAGTTTGGCCCGAACGGGTTTTGATGTGCTTTTTTGTGCCCGAAACGAGGCCGATGTACAAGCTCTGCAAAATGAATTAGTTGCAAAATACGCCGATCAAAGTTTTTGGGGGGTGTCGGCCGATTTGTCGAAGCCCGCAGGCCGACAGCTTTTTTCACAAGCATTAACACAAAATTGTAGTCAGGTTGATTTGTTACTCAACAATACCGGCGTTTTTTTACCCGGTGGTATATTAACCGAAGCCGAAGGGACTTTAGAGAAATTGGTTGAAACCAATATTTACAGCGCTTATCATATCACCCGTGCGGTTTTTCCACTGATGAAGGAGAGCAAGCGCGCGCATATTTTCAATTTGTGCTCTACGGCTTCCATCACCGCTTATGTGAACGGAGGTTCGTATGCCATTACCAAATTTGGCCTATTAGGCATGAGTAAGGTGTTGCGCGAAGAATTGAAACCTCATGGCGTAAAAGTAACGGCCATTTTACCAGGGCCTACCAAAACTGCCAGTTGGGAAGGTACCGATTTGCCTGATGATCGTTTCATGCAAGCCAGTGATGTGGCCGACATGCTTTTGGCTACGTATAACTTAAGTCCATCGGCGGTGGTAGAGGAAATACTCATGCGTCCGCTACCTGGTGACATTTAGGCGATATTGTATTTACGTTAAGCTTTTGAGCCAGTGGAAAATCGCTTGCTTCACGTCCTAATTTTGTTGCAGAATTTTTATCCGTGAATCAATTATCCATCGAACTTTTTCAACTCAAAACCATCACCCTCGAAATGGCCGAATTGGTCAAGGCTCAAGTGGTTGGCATCATGCAGGCTACCGTTAATTTCGACCTGAGTTTGATAGATGAAATAGAGTTGAACGAGCGGCAGGTGGACAATCTTGATATTCGCATCGAACGGAAATGTGAACAAATATTGGCGCTTTTTTCTCCCGTTGCCCGCGATTTACGCTTTGTGTTTGCTATCAATAAAATTGTAGATGACCTAGAAGGTATCAGCGACAATGCACATGCCATAGGCAAATACCTGCTCGAAACTTCGGAAGCTTTTGATAAAAAGGCACTGGAGCTGTTAGAATTCAAACGCATGCACGACCAGGTGCTGAATATGTTGGATGCACTTATGTTGGCTTTAGAGGAAGAATCGAGCGAAAGAGCCCGTTTTGTGCTTACCCAAGAAGATGTTCTTGATCAATTGAATATCAAGGCCAACGGGGTCATTGCCCGTTTGGCAACGGCAGCCACCAAGGAGGAAGAAGTTACCGATTTATTGAACCTGCTCACCATCATTCGAAAGATTGAGAAAATTGGCGATTACCTGGCCAATATTGCCGAACGCATCATTTATTTCATAGATGCCCGCATTGTTAAGCACGGATTGGCAGGATAAGTTTTATCAAATAAAATCTTTTCGTAGTTTCATGGCTACCAACGAGCCTGATGCTACACCCATACTTTGATCCCCATTTGCTGGAAGCTGGCTGCGATGAAGCGGGCAGAGGCTGCCTTGCTGGTCCGGTTGTAGCCGCAGCGGTCATACTGAGTCCCGAATTCGATACCAGAGCCTTGCGTGATTCCAAAGCCTTAACGGCCGATAAGCGAAATCGTTTGCGGGTCTATATCGAAAAAAATGCCTTGGCTTGGGGGGTTTCAAGTACATGCAATGAGGTGATCGATAATATCAATATCCTCAATGCCTCTTTTGATGCCATGCACAAAGCCATCGACCAGTTGCGCGCCAAGCCACAGTTATTGCTTATTGATGGCAATAGGTTTAAAAACTATAGAGACATCGCCCACAAATGCATTGTGAAAGGCGATGCTACCTACGCATCTATTGCAGCTGCCAGTATTTTGGCCAAAACCTACCGCGATGAAATGATGTATGAATACCATTTGCGCTACCCCAATTACGGTTGGGATAAAAACAAGGGGTATCCCACCAGCGACCACCGCCATGCGCTTGAAATGCATGGTGAGACGCCCCTGCACCGCAAATCATTCAATTTGCGCGCCCGTCAGTTGAGATTGTTTTAATGCAGCTTTAATTCAATTCATATGTTCTTTTTCTTATGTTTGATATCATAGGAAATCTACTTGAAGTACGCTCGATTCCATATTGTATTCCTCATTTTGGGCACGTGTATCTTGGCTTCGGCGATTGCCAATGCTCAAAATGAAGCCAAAACGCTTTTGTATGGCCGTACCCCCACCTTGGCCATTGTAGAAGACAGCATGAGGCTAGACCAATGGCAACTTTGGGAGCACTTAGACTCAAACTATTTTGGCACCATGGTCGCTGATGCGATTTGGAAGGATTGTGAGCAAAATCGCACCTTTTACGCGCACGGAAAAACGGTGTATAGCCACCAATTAGGAGGCCAAAGTGCATTGCCGATTAACTCTACGGTTGATACAGGAACCCTGTCGAACGTGAATCTCATGCAAGCTTATTTGTTTCCTTACCCTGGCGATCGTCAAAAGTTGATTTATCTCAATCTGCATACAAATCCGTTTTGGGTGGTTCCAGGTTTTCCGCACAATGCAAGGGTAGGTATTTACGACAAGGGCCTCGGGCCGAACGGTTTGATTCAAGCCTTCAATTTGGATACTCAAAAAGTGATGGGCGTTGGCGTAGCAAGGCACCAAAACATGCGCGATTATTGGATACTTTTAGTTCATCGGGAAAATCCCACCACTGCCGTCTTACGCGTTTATGCAGTAACACCTGCTGGTGTGAATCCTAATCCTGTGAGCACCCACTCGTTTTACCACGAAAGCATCCAAATGGTTTATGGTTTACACATGTCAGTAAGTCCACGGAACAACCGAATCATTATTACCGCACAAGAAAACTACCTTTCGATACTCGATTTTGATCATTCAACCGGACAAGTTACCCGTGTTTTTGGGTTTAATTTTTATGTGAGGTTTCCAGCCGGGCCTGGTTTGTTTAGTTTGGTAGGAGGCACCTTTAGTGGTGGGGGAGATCGTTATTATGCCTATTACTTTGATGCGCGTAGGACCAATGTGCGGCGATTTTTTGTGCAGTTTAATGCCCTTGCCACCGATAGCACACAGTTTTACCAAAGTTTAGGTGCATTTAATGCAGGCTTGTATTTTCCTGAATCATTTCATCTGGGGCGAGATCAGCGGTTGTATATCAGTGGTCGAGACAATGCACTGGGTGGTCGTTTGAAAATTGCTTGCTTCCATGCGCCCGATTCGTTTGGGTTGGCTGCACGGCTTCAATGGGACTATCGCTCCTTATTCATTCCAAGATTGGATACGCCTTCGTGGAGGTATTACTTTTCGTACGTTTTGCCAGATTTTAACCGTAAAGACCGTTTCACCATTAAGGGTATTGACAGCACATGTGTGGGAGCAGAGGCTGTTTATGTGCTGTCGGAGCCCCATCGGCTCGATAGTTTGCGCTGGTTTTACAACCATCCGCTCACTGGACAAACCATCGAGAGTACTTTGATGGAACTGCGCATTACCTTTACACAAAAGGCCACGATTACCTTGAATTGTGTGGCCTATTATTGCGATTCCATCATGCTTTTGCAAAAGCAGATTGTGGTAGATGATATTCCTGAGTTGCTTCTGAATGACACTTCCTTTTGCCAGCAGCCAGAAATGATAGTGCGGGCTCCCACCGATGGTAGTCGGGTACAGCAATGGAGCACAGGAAGCACCGCTACTCAGTTGCGCATTACGGAAACCGGTTGGTATTGGTTGGAGCGGGAAAACAGGTGTGGATTCAGCAGGGACAGTTTTTATGTGAGTGATGTTTTCATTCCTAAACATGGTTTGCCTGTGGATACCTTTATTTGTGCAGGCCAAAGCATCCTGCTCACAGCCAATGCGGGCGACTATCAGCTTAGTTGGCCCGACGGAGATCAAAGTTTGCAAAAAAGATTGTTCAACGCCGGGACCTATGTGTTGCGCTTACAAGATAGCTGTGGCTTGCATTATGATACGCTTCGAGTTTACTCCCTCGATGAGCCATTGGATGGATTTTTGGATACTATTAACTGCAAACAACGGCCTTTTTACTTCCCTGATAGTAGTTGGCTGTACACCTCAGCCATTTGGTCCGATGGGTCAACGGCCTATCCTCGCCAATTTACGGAACCGTTCAATGGCAACGTCCGCATCATCAACCCTTGCGGTGAAGGCAATTATGAGTTGAAAGTGGCTTGGGTTGATTGCAACTGTAATATATACGCGCCAACAGCTTTTTCTCCCAATGGCGATGGCCTCAATGAGTATTTTCGCGTGTTTTCAGCTTGTGAATTTAACAGTTTTGGAATGCGAATATTCGATCGCTGGGGACGCGAACTCTTTTACAGCGAGCGCATGGACCAAGGTTGGGATGGAACTTACAGAGGAAATCCTATGCCTGATGGCCACTACACCTTCACCATCATTTACACAACCAGTATCCAAGGATCACAACAAATTAAAGACGGTATTTTTTATATGTACCGTTGACTTATTCCTCTGATGAGCTTTCAGTACTTCCGTAATATTCGTCCATCAAATTGGGCAAACGACGCAAATAGGCCAATTCACGGTAGCGCGTTTTGGCATCAATAGCGGGAGTGCCAAAGTATACTTTGAATCCTTTAAGCGATTTAGTTACCCCCGATTGGCCCAAAACCACCGCTCCTTTTTCTATGAGTATGTCTTTTTGAACACCAACTTGGCCCCACAAGGTTACATCATCTTCAATGATGGTCTTTCCGCCAACACCTACCTGGGCGGCGAACAGACAATTTTTACCTATTTCTACGCCGTGGCCAATGTGGACCTGGTTATCGAATTTGGTGCCATCGCCAATAATAGTGTCGCCACTAACTCCTTTGTCGATGGTACAACTGGCGCCAATCTCCACATTGTTGCCAATAATAACCCTGCCGCAAGAGTACAGTTTGTCGTAACCTTCGGGGCGTTTCTTGAAGTAAAAGCCATCGGCACCAATCACTGTATTTGAGTGTATGATTACATTATCGCCTACGATGGTATCGGAATAGAGCACTACATTGGGGTAAATACGGCAGTTTTTGCCAATTTTCACCCGGTCGCCCAAAAATACATTGTGCATGATGAGGCTATCTTCGCCCACTTCTACGTTTTTGCCATGGTTGGCACTGTGGCCCATTACAGGCTGGGTTTCGTAGTAGCGGTTAACTAGCTTGTTGTAATCTCTAAATGGGTCTTCGCTGATCAGAATGCCTTTGTGCGCAGGAAAATCAATTTCAGCATTGATGAGAATGAAGGTGGCTGCCGACTGGATGGCCCGGTCGTAGTATTTGTGATAATCCACAAAGGTGAGATCGCCCTCTTGAACCTTGTGAATTTCGTTGATGCCGGTAATCAACATGTCTTCATTGCCTATCATTTTGCACTTCAAAAAGCGGGCAACTTCGCTTAGGGTAATTGGGTTCTTGAGTTTCATGCAATGAGATTTGTGGCGAAGATACGCACGGATGAAATTGTTGTACTTTTGTGCCAAAATTTATCTGCATGAAAAATACTTCTCTTTACGATGTCCATGTGCGTTTAGGTGCCAAAATGGTTCCATTTGCCGGATTTAACATGCCTGTGAGCTATACAGGCATCAAGGCCGAACACCAGGCTGTACGCGAAGCTTTGGGCATGTTCGACGTATCACACATGGGCGAATTTTTGGTAAAGGGAGAGCAAGCATTGGATTTTTTACAATATGTTACCTCTAACGATGTGGCAAAGTTGGAAGATGGCAAGGTGCAGTATTCCTGCTTGCCCAACGGAGAAGGAGGTATTGTTGATGATTTGCTGGTTTACCGCATGAATGCTGAAAAGTATTTGCTGGTGGTGAATGCTTCAAATATGGAAAAAGATTGGAATTGGTTGCAGAAACAGAACAAATGGGGCGTGCAGCTGGAAGACTTGAGCGACAATTTATCGCTCTTGGCGGTGCAGGGGCCTAAAGCAGTGGAAGCATTGCAAGCCTTGACCTCCGTGGATTTGTCGACCATCAGTTACTACAGTTTTGTGGTGGGCGATTTTGCAGGCGTTCAAGATGTGATTATTTCTGCCACAGGTTATACCGGTGCAGGTGGCTTCGAGTTGTATGTGACCAATGCAGATGCTGCGAAGGTGTGGGAAGCGGTGATGCAGGCAGGTGCTGCACATGGCATTTTGCCTTGTGGGCTTGGTTGCAGAGATACACTGCGCCTTGAAATGGGCTACTGCCTCTATGGAAACGATATCAACGACACCACTTCACCCTTGGAAGCCGGTTTGGGTTGGATCACCAAGTTTACCAAAGACTTTATTGATGCCGACAAATTACAAGCGCAAAAAGCAGCCGGTTTACAAAAGAAATTGGTTGGTTTCGAAATGCAGGAAAGAGGAATTCCACGTCAGCACTACAGCTTGCACAACGAATCGGGAGCAAATATTGGTGAAGTTACCTCGGGGAGTGAGTCACCCTCGACCGGTAAACTCATTGGAATGGGTTATGTGCAAACGGCATACAGCAAGCCCGGAACCACCATTTGGGTCGATATCAGGGGCAAGAAAATTCCCGCCCAGGTAGTTAAGTTGCCCTTTTATCAACCACAGGCTTGATGCCGACCATTGAGGTTTGTTTAAGTCCGAAGTTGGTGCCTTGTTTCAATCTCAACGGCAAAACAGCTGTAGTTATTGATGTGCTGCGCGCAACTTCAGCCATGGTTACAGGTTTGGCGCATGGTGTACAAGCCATCCGACCTGTAAGCACCATTGAAGAATGCCAGTTGCTCATTGAGCAAGGGTATATTGGTGCTGCCGAACGCAATGGTCAAGTGGTAGATGGTTTTCCTTTCGGTAATTCGCCTTTGGCCTTTCAACAAGCCGATTTGGCAGGCAAAAAAGTGGCCCTTACTACCACCAATGGAACAAAGGCCATTGAACTGTCGCACGCAGCTGAATCTATTTTGGTGGGGGCTTTTTTGAATCTAGAAGCCATAGTCGACTATTTGAAGCAAGAAAACCAATCGGTGGTGCTGGTATGTGCGGGCTGGAAGGATAATTTTAACCTCGAAGATACCCTATTTGCTGGGGCGGTGGTGGCTGGTTTGGGCAAGGACTTTGAAACGCATTGCGACGCGGCTTTGGCTGCTTCGGCCTTGTATGCACGTTTTGAAGACGATCTTTTCGCGGCTATTCAGCAGTCGTCGCACTTTCATCGATTGGCCAAATTGGGCATTGAAGACGATATCAAATTTTGCCTGCAGCGTAATGTTTATCATTTGGTTCCTGTAATGCAAGGGCCAGAACTTGTTCCGGCAATGCCGCAATAGGTTGGCAGGTTCCAATGGGTTTTCTATCTTCAACCCGCTAAAACCTGAATTGTATGGAACAAAGTACCTTAACGGCCCTCTTTCTGCCGTTGGCATTGGGCATTATCATGCTTGGCATGGGCATGACCCTTACCCTCGATGATTTCAAACGTGTATTTGTATCGCCTAAAGCGGTTTTGTTAGGGCTTGCCAATCAATTGCTGCTACTTCCCTTGCTTGGCATACTCATCATATGGGCTTTTGGCTTAGAAGGAACCATGGCAGTAGGGGTGATGCTCTTGGCACTTTGTCCTGGTGGCGCAACCTCAAACATCATTTCGCACCTGGCCAAAGCCGATTTGGCCTTGAGCATTTCGTTAACGGCCATCAGCTCTACTATTACCAATTTTAGCATCCCCATTTTTTTAAATATGGCGTTGTTTCACTTTATGGGTGGGGCTGAGGCTGTTCAATTGCCCATTGGCAAAACCATTGTGCAAATTTTTGCAGTAACTATTCTTCCAGTCGCCATCGGCATGGTTATTAAAAGCCGGCTTCCCCAGTTTACCGAGAAAAGCTTAAAGGCGGTGAACATCATGTCGGCCGTGTTTTTTGTGCTCATTTTATTGCTGGCCATTTTGAAAGAGCGGGCCAACATAGTGCCGTATTTTCAGCAGGCGGGCATTCCCGCACTTGTGCTCAATGCTGGCGCGATGTTTTTGGGCTATTTTTCGGGCTTGACCTTTGCATTACAATTCAAGCAGCGGGTAGCCATAGCCATTGAAACAGGCATTCAAAATGGCACGCTGGCCATTGCCATTGCTTTGAGTCCGGTGATGCTCAATAACACCGAAATGGCCATCCCCGCAGCCATTTATAGCCTCATCATGTTTGTTACCGCTTCTGCGGTGGTAATGTGGTCGAGGAGCCGTGTCGAGCTTGATATATAATTAGGGCTGTAGTTTTGGATTGTTGAGGTGCCGATCGGCATCGCGCTGCGTTTTTTTTGCCATGTTTTTGGCGAAGGCAGCCGTTAAATCAACACCCGTTTGGTTTGCCAAACAAATCAATACCCACAGCACATCGGCCATTTCATCGCCCAAATCGCGGTTTTTATCGCTTTCCTTGAATGACTGTTCGCCATAGGTGCGTGCCATCAATCGCGCTAGCTCGCCCACTTCTTCCATGAGAATGGCTGTATTGGTAAGTTCATTGAAGTAGCGAACACCCGTTGTTTTTATCCAAAGGTCTACTTGGGCTTGGGCTTCTTCCAAGCTCAATGGTGAAGAGTGGTTCATGTGGTATATGGTTGTGGTTCTATGAGCCCGAATTGTGCAAAATGATGCTGCATATGCCTAAAATGGAAGCGCAGCCATTGGTTTTTGTTTAAGGGACCAAAAAGCGGATGTATGGGCGTGTCATCTGGCTTTTCGCTAAAATGCTGCTCAAAAAGGTGCAGCATTTCGTGTAGCAAGGCCATGGCTTCCGTCATATTGTCACAGCGCAAAGGCCTGAGGCCTTCGGGACTGTTTTGCTGCCTGATGTTTTTGGGGAATGGTGCGTCACTGTTAAGAAACGCCAGCCTTTTGGGGATATCGGCATCGGTGATGCTTTGATTGAGCTGCAATTTGCCGTTCGACATGCGGATGGATGCCGACAAATGCTCCACCATATGCTGTGGCGTCATCATGCCCCAAAGCGGATTTCTGTCGGTTGGAAGGTTCAACAAAAGTTGGCTATATTCAATCAAATCCTGGGTTTGCATGGCGAATGGGTTGTGTATTGCTATAGGGTTTAAGCACGCCAGTAGGTGGAATGCCGTAATCAACTTCGTACTTCAGTTTACCATCTTTGGTGTAGTACCACCAGAGACCGCTTTTTACATCGCGCAGGTGCTGGCCCTTTTGTCGCAAGGTACCATGTCGGTCATAGAAAAAGGCGGGCCCCGCTCGGGTGCCTTCTTCAAAACGAATCACACTTTCTATTTTACCATCTTTTCTGTAATCATATCGGTTGCCCAAGATAATAGAGATCCACCTGCCATCCTGGTTTACCGCCATGTGCGCTAAATATTTGAAGGCAAGCATTTTAAAGTCTTTGTCGTAATAGCGATACACTTTGGCGTACCATCTTTTGGTATCGTAAAACCAGTAGTAGATGGTTCGGTCGAGGGTATCGATGCTGTCGCAGGGGTAGGGCTGATCTTCGATGCGCAATTTGAGGGTTTGCTCGAGGTAGGTAGGAAAGGGAATGGTATCAGGCTCGGGGCGAGCTTCGCTTATCAAGGGCAACATACCCAAACTGAAAACGATCCACCATTTCATGCTTATTCCTTGTTTTTGGTGTCGATAATGATGGTAACCGGACCATCATTGAGCAAGTTAACTTGCATATCGGCTCCAAAAATACCAGTTGGTACTGGTTTGCCTAGCTTTTCTTGCAAGCTTTGAACGAAGTATTCGTACAAGGGTACAGCCTGCTCAGGCCGTGCTGCTTTGATGAAGCTGGGCCGGTTTCCTTTTTGCGTGGCTGCATGCAAAGTGAATTGCGATACTACCAGTATTTCACCGCCAATATCTTGCACCGAACGATTCATCAGTCCATTTTCATCTCCAAAAATGCGCATTTGCGAAATTTTGGCGGTCAGCCAGTCGGCATCCGCTTTGTCGTCGGCCTGCTCTACTCCCAATAAGACCAACAGCCCATGCCCGATTTGACCTACAATTTGGCCTTCTACCTCTACTTTGGCAAAGCTAACACGTTGAATTACTGCTCTCATGGCAAGCGAACATACACGGCTTTTTGTTCAAACATATCTGGGGCACTTTCATTGAAGCTGAAAAAACGCAGGCTATCACCCTCGAGCTGCCAGTACCAATTGTCGGTTTGCTGCGCACCACGCTGTAGCTTAATCACATCCATGAAGGCTGGATAGCTGTCGTAGCCCAAAACAAAGCTGTATTTGTTGTAGCTGCTCAATCCGCGCACAAAACCTTTTTCATCGAAGCTGATTTTGCCACCAAAGGGCTTCACCGCTTTTGCCGATTGCCAATTGCCGTTCAACATTTCTTTGGCAATCAATTTTTGAACGCCCAATCCTGCTTCTTCTACTTTGATGCTGCTGCGCACAAATTGGTAGCGAATGTCGTCTTGGATAAGGAACAGCTCTTTTTTGAAAGGATCGTACTCAAAGTTGAAATTAATGGCCGCATTGCTGTCGCAAGCTTCGAGCCTCAATTGGTCGTTCGTACGCACAAATGTTCCACCACAACCTTCGTTGTAACCAAATACCAATTGCATGCGGTTGGTCGACTCATCGATGATTACTTCGGCTACTGGCAGCATCTTGTTTTGGCTGAAGTACACGCTTTTGTTCTTGCGCAATTCAGCTAAAAAATCGGCATTAATCCAGTTACCAGTGAGTGTATCGCGCTGGATGTCTACTTCCTCTAATACCTCGGCCACCGAGTCTTGCTCTATCAGTATTTCTTCTTGGCTGGCTCCTTCATCGGGTTCGTTACCGCATGAAAAAAGCGTAACCAGGCTCGCTATTAAGAGGAATTGAAAGAATCGGTTAATTGAATGTGTCTTCATTGTGCAGTATGCTGAGGTAACTTTTGTATCGTTCGGCTGAAATTTCATCGGTTTCTACGGCAGCACGTACGGCACAACCGGGTTCGTGGGTGTGGGTACAGGTGTTGAATCGACAATTTTCGAGGTATGAACGCATTTCAGGAAAAAAATGGCCGAGTTCATATCCTGCAATGTCAATCACCCCCAATTCTTTGATGCCGGGTGTATCAATGATTTGGATGCCGGATGCTGGTTCAAACATTTCTGCAAAGGTAGTGGTGTGTGTGCCCTTTGAAGAATATTGGCTTATCTCTCCGGTTTTGAGGGTCAGCTTGGGAAACAAGTTATTAAGTAAAGAGCTTTTGCCAACCCCCGAGAAACCACTGACCAAGGTCACTTTATCATTCAACCAGTTGCGTACTGCATCGAGACCTTCACCCGTTTTCACAGAGCAAAAGCTGATGTTGTAGCCAGCTTTTTGGTAGATCAGGGCAATATCTTCAAACACTTCGTGCGCATCGGCTCCCCACAAATCAGATTTGTTGAAGAGAATGCGCACCGGAATGTCGTAAGCTTCTGCCGTTACCAAAAAACGATCGATAAATCCCAGCGATATGCGCGGCTCAAAAAGGGTGGCCACCAGCAATGCCTGATCGAGGTTGGCGGCCAACACATGGGTTTGCTTGCTCAGGTTGGTCGACTTACGGATGATATAGTTGCGTCTATCGTCAATACCTGTAATCACACTGCCATCGCGGGCATCGTGCTCAAAGCTTACCCAATCGCCCACGGCAACCGGATTGGTATTCTTGCTTCCCAACAGGCGCAGCTTGCCACGGATACGACAATCGTAACGCAGCCCGTCTTCACCTTTCACGGTATACCAACTTCCGGTTGATTTGTGTACCTGGCCTCTCAAATCGCTTACTTTTTGCCGTTGTTTTCCGCCGATTCGATGAATTTGCTGAAATCGACGGCCTTTTTGATTTTTTCGGTGGTTAATGCCAGCTCAAGTACTTCTTCCATGCGGTTTACATAATGGAAGGTGAGCTCTTTGATGTACTCGGGACGGATATCTTCCACATCCTTGCGGTTTTGGGTACACATGATGATATTGGTGATGCCTGCCCGCTTGGCTGCCAGAATTTTCTCCTTGATGCCACCCACAGGCAATACTTTGCCGCGTAGCGTAATTTCACCTGTCATGGCCAGGTTTTTCCGCACCTTGCGCTGGGTATAAGCCGATACAATGCTGGTAAGCATGGTGATGCCGGCTGAGGGACCATCCTTAGGTGTGGCACCTTCGGGCACGTGGATGTAAATATCAGTGGCGTCGAACAAGCGGTGGTCGATGCCCAGGGCGTCGGCATGGGTGCGCACATAAGCCATGGCAATGCTGGCCGATTCTTTCATCACATCGCCCAAATTGCCGGTAATCTGCAAACGGCCTTTACCGCGACTCACGCCTGTCTCGATGAACAAAATATCGCCACCCACCGAGGTCCAAGCCAAGCCGGTTACAACGCCGGCACTTTCGTTGCCTTCGTATAAATCCTGATCGAAAATGCGTGGACCAAGAATTTTTTTGATGGATTCATCATCCACCTCTACCTCGTAAGGCTCTTCCAACGCCTTGAGTTTGGCGTAACCACGCACGAGCGAGGCAATGCGCTTGTCGAGCGTACGTACACCCGACTCGCGGGTGTAGCCTTCGATGACTTTGCGTACGCTGGCGGGATTGAGTTTTACATCTGTCTTCTCCAGGCCGTGCTCTTCGAGCTGCTTAGGGATGAGGTATTTTTTAGCAATCTCCAGCTTTTCTTCAATGGTGTAGCCGTTGATTTCAATCACTTCCATGCGGTCGAGCAGGGCTGGCTGAATGGGAGCGAGGCTGTTGGCCGTGGCAATGAACAGCACCTTGCTGAGGTCGTAATCGAGCTCGAGGTAGTGGTCGAAGAAGGTGCTGTTTTGCTCGGGATCAAGCACTTCGAGCAGGGCCGACGACACGTCGCCGCGAAAATCGCTTCCCACCTTATCGATTTCATCGAGCACCATCACCGGATTGCTCTTACCTGCCTTTTTCACACTTTGAATAATACGGCCGGGCATGGCGCCAATGTAGGTTTTGCGGTGACCACGGATGGTTGCTTCGTCGTGCACCCCACCCAAGCTCATACGCACATATTCGCGGCCAACTGCCTTGGCAATGCTCTTACCCAGTGAGGTTTTACCTACACCAGGGGGACCAACCAATAGCAGGATAGGCGCTTTCATATTCGCTTTGAGCTTGAGAACGGCCAAGTACTCAAGGATGCGATCTTTCACCTTTTCCAGGCCGTAATGGTCGGTATCAAGGATTTTTTTGGCACGTTTCAGGTCGAAACGGTCTTTGCTAAACTCCTCCCACGGCAGTTCAAGCATCAGCTCCACATAGTTCAATACCACGCTGTAATCGGCCGCGGCCGGATTCATGCGCTGCAGCTTATCAAGCTCTTTGTTGAAGTGCTCCTGCACTGTTTTCGACCATTTTTTGCTTTTACCGCGCTCGCGCAGGTTTTGTACCTCCAAATCGGGGGTAGCTCCACCCAGTTCTTCCTGGATGGTTTTGAGCTGCTGGTGCAGGAAGTATTCTCGCTGCTGCTTGTCTAAATCGACCTTTACCTTGCTCTGGATCAGGTTCTTCAGCTCCAGCATTTGGAACTCTTTGCTAAGGAGGGTGAGCACATCGGTGGCACGCTCCTTTAAATTTTCTACTTCGAGCAAACGTTGCTTTTCCGCAACTTCTACATTCAGATTGCTGGCGATGAAATTCACCAAAAAAGCAGGACTCTCAATGTTTTTGAGGGCAATGGCTGCTTCGCTCGGAATGTTGGGCGATAATTGGATGATTTGTTGGGCTAAATCTTTGGTTGACCCGATCAAGGCATCGAATTCCTTATCGCTTTTCTTCGGTTTGAGGTCCTTGCTATGTGAAATTCGCGCTTTGATATACGGTTCAAAGCTGGTGATTTGCTCTAAACGGAAACGCTGACGACCCTGAATAATGACCGTGGTATTGCCATCGGGCATGCGCAGCATCTTGAGGATGCGGGCTACAGTACCAAAAGGGTGAAGGTCGGCAAATCCAGGATCTTCCACCGATACATCGCGCTGCGAAACTACACCGATGGTTTTATCAGCACCATTGGCATCACGGATGAGCTTGATTGATTTGTCGCGACCCACTGTGATGGGAATTACCACGCCGGGAAAAAGTACCGTATTGCGCAGCGGCAATATTGGCAGCTCTTCCGGAAAATTGTCGCCTTTGTCATCTTCTCCTTCGTCGCCCACCGTCATAATGGGGATGAATTCTGCGTCGTCGTCGTAGCCTTGTAAGTTCAAAAAATCGCTTTGGGGATATTTATCGTGCATATTTTCAAAAGTAAAGGTTTGCTGTCAAACTGACAGCAAACCTGTGAAATGTTTTTAAGTCAAGATTGGTGCCACAGCCTCAGAGCTTACACCACCACTTCCTGATTGCGGAAAACCAGGCCCACTTCGTCGAAGTGATCGATGAGGATGGCTTGCTCGGGCTTGATGTTGCCTGCCAGCATTTCTTTCGACAACTTGTTCAAAATCTCCTTTTGCATGGTGCGTTTGAGTGGTCGAGCACCAAACTGCGGATCAAAGCCAACACCGGCCAAGTAATCGATGGCTGCATCGGTGGCTCCAATGAGGATGTTTTTGCTTTCTAGCAGTTTACGCAGCCCCTCGAGTTGCAAGTACACAATCGACCGGATATCGGCTTTCGAAAGTGGATTGAACATGATTACCTCGTCGATGCGGTTCAAAAACTCGGGGCGCATACTGCCTTTGAGCAATTCGAATAACTCGGTTTTGGTTCGAGCTATTACGTCCTCGCGGTTTTTGTCGGTAATGCCTTCAAAATTGGCCTGAATGATGGGCGCGCCTAAGTTCGAGGTCATGATGATGATGGTGTTGCGGAAGTTCACCGTCCGGCCTTTGTTGTCGGTCAGGCGGCCTTCGTCGAGCACTTGCAGCAGCACGTTGAATACATCGGGGTGTGCTTTTTCAATTTCGTCGAGCAGCAATACCGAGTAGGGGTGACGACGCACGGCCTCGGTGAGTTGACCACCCTCATCGTAACCCACATAGCCGGGAGGAGCTCCCACCAAGCGCGAAACGCTGTGCCTTTCTTGGTATTCACTCATGTCGATGCGCACCATGGCCTGGTCGTCGTTGAACAAAAAGCCGGCGAGCGCTTTGGCCAATTCGGTTTTACCTACCCCGGTGGTTCCAAGGAAGATAAAGGAGCCGATTGGCTTTTTTTCGTCTTGTAATCCGGCACGCGAACGGCGTACAGCATCGGCAACTGCCTCAATGGCCTCTTCCTGTCCCACCACGCGCTTGTGCAATTCTTGTTCGAGGCGGAGCAATTTCATGCGTTCGCTTTCAAGCATGCGCTGTACCGGAATGCCGGTCCATTTGGCCACCACTTCAGCCACGTCTTCAGCCGTTACCTCTTCCTTCAGCATTTTGCTGTCGGTTTGCAACAGGCTCAGCTTTTCTTGCGCTTGCACCAAAGCCTGCTCGCTTTCTTTGAGCAAACCGTAACGGATTTCAGCCACCCGGCCAAAGTCGGCAGCACGTTCGGCCTGTTCGGCTTCGAGTTTGAGTTGTTCGCTTTTTTCTTTGATGCGTTGAATGTCTTCTACTAGGTCTTTTTCCATCCGCCAGCGAGCGCGCAGGGCGTCGGCATCCTGACGGCGGTTGGCCAGTTCCAAGTCGAGTACTTTTACTTTTTCGGCGTCTTTTTCACGCAACATGGCCTCACGTTCAATTTCGAGCTGCATGATTTTGCGCTGCAGCTCGTCGAGTTCTTCAGGCACTGAGTCTATCTCTATTCGGAGCCTAGAAGCCGACTCGTCGATGAGGTCGATGGCTTTATCAGGCAGAAAACGGTCGGTAATGTAGCGCTGACTGAGTTCAACGGCCGCAATGATGGCTTCATCTCGGATTTGCACTTTGTGGTGGGTTTCGTAGCGCTCTTTCAAGCCACGCAAAATGCTGATGGCATCGGCGGCATTGGGTTCTTCAACCAATACTTTTTGGAAACGACGTTCCAGGGCCTTGTCTTTCTCAAAATACTTTTGGTATTCGTTAAGGGTGGTGGCACCAATGGCCCGCAGTTCACCACGTGCCAAGGCGGGTTTGAGGATGTTGGCGGCATCCATGGCACCTTCTCCACCGCCGCCTGCACCTACGAGGGTGTGGATTTCGTCAATAAAGAGCACAATTTCGCCATCACTTGAGGTAACTTCTTTTACAACAGCTTTCAGTCGCTCTTCGAACTCCCCTTTGTATTTGGCGCCAGCGATGAGAGAACCCATATCAAGTGAAAATACCACCTTGCTTTTGAGGTTTTCTGGCACATCACCTTTGATGATGCGATGGGCAATGCCCTCGGCTATGGCTGTTTTACCCACGCCGGGTTCGCCAATGAGGATGGGGTTGTTTTTGGTGCGGCGACTCAAAATCTGGATTACTCGCCGAATTTCTTCATCGCGACCAATCACCGGATCGAGTTTGCCGGCTTCGGCCAATTCGTTGAGGTTTTTGGCGTATTTGCTAAGGGCCTGGTAACTGTTTTCAGCATGTTGGTCAGTAACCTTTTCGCCTTTTCGTAGCTCTTGAATGGCTTTTTGAAGGCCTTTTTCGGTGAGCCCGGCGTCTTTGAGCATGCGTGAAGTGGTTTCATTGGCTGCCAGCATGTGCAGGAGCAGCTGCTCTGCGGTAACGAAGCTGTCGCCGCTCTTTTGCAGCGATTGCTGGGCAAGTGCCAGGGTCTTTTGAGCTTCGGCAGAGAGGTAGGGTTGTGCGCCCGAAACCTTTGGCAACGTTTGCAGCTGTTGTTGGTTGGCGGCCATCAGCCGATTAACATTCACCCCGTTCTTTTCGAACAGGTAGGTGAACAGCTGTTGATCGGCTTCGTACAAACCTTGCAAAAGGTGTGCATGGGTGATGACCTGGTGTTCCATTCCCAGCGCCAGCTGCACAGCTTGCTGGATGCCCTCTTGCGCTTTGACTGTGAATTTATCGAGATTCATTTTTTTGTTTTTCTGCTGCCGCTCAAAAGCCAATCCAACCGTTAAACTTGGCCATTTTGGCTTGATTTTGTTAGGTCTAAGCGACTTTTTGGCTGATTTACATGTATTGGGCGGCCATTTTGCCGGAAGTACGTAGCTTTCGGAACCCTTTTGCCATCGGGTTGTTGGATATTGAACACCATGAAAGAACGCAATTTGCTGCTGTTGTTGGCGGCTATTCAATTCACCAACATCCTCGATTTTATGATCATGATGCCTTTGGGTCCTCAACTGATGCGCATCTTCGATATCTCACCGGCTCAATTCAGTTCCTTGGTTTCGGCTTATACATTTAGTGCGGGTGTTGTGGGTTTTGCTGCAGCCTTTTTCATCGACAGGGTACCACGGAAGCAGATGTTGGTGGTGGTGTATGCCGGATTTGTAATGGGTACACTTGCCTGCGCCATGTCGCCGGGCTATTGGTGGTTGTTGTTCAGCAGGGTGTTTACGGGTGCGTTCGGGGGGATGTTGGGGGCCTTGGTAATGAGCATTGTAGGTGATGCCATTCCCATGGAGCGCAGGGCTACGGCCATGGGAAAAATCATGGCGGCTTTTAGCGCCGCATCGGTATTGGGTGTTCCGTTTAGTTTGTACTTGGCTTCGGTAACCAATTGGCATGCACCTTTTTATTTCTTGGCAGGTGCTGGGGTGTTCATTTGGCTGGGCATCTTGCGTTTTGTACCGGTTTTGCAACAGTCGGGTGGGAGAGATGGGGTGGCGCTCAGGCCCATGGAAATTATTCAAACCGTGGTGCGCGAGCGGAATTTGCGCACGGCCTTGTTCCTTACCATGATCATGATGCTGGGTAATTTTACCATAACGCCTTTTATCAGTCCTACCATGGTGGCCAACGTGGGTTTCAGCGAACAGCAATTGACCTACATCTATCTTACAGGCGGATTCATCACCTTGTTCAGCTCGCCCTGGGTGGGCCGATTGGCCGATAAATTTGGTTCTAAACGGGTTTTCACCTGGTTTGTACTCATTTCTCTCATTCCCATCGTCATCATCACCAACCTCCAACCCACACCTATTGCTTGGGTATTGCTGGTTACCTCTTCCTATTTTGTAGTAAGTGGTGGTCGTATGATTCCTGCACAAACGCTCATTACTTCGGCGGTGAAGCCCGAAATGAGGGGCAGTTTTATGAGTTTGAACAGCTCTGTACAACAGTTGGCTACCGCTGCAGCAGCTTTCATAGCTGGCCTCATTATGGTGCGGAATGAAGATGGTACCTTATCGAATTATCCTTACGTGGGCATGTTGAGCATTGTGCTTTGCCTGTTGAGCATCTGGATTGCCCGTAGGGTGAAGGCGGTTTCATAAAAAAAGCCCAAACCTTGCGGAATGGGCTTCTTTTTCTTTGTTTTCATTAAATGGCCGGCATCGGACGTTTGTTTTTGGCATTGAAGCCAACCGAAAGTCCAAGTCGTGCGCCTTCTCTGTTTGGAATCACATACAGGTTTACTGGAATATTCAAATGACCTGATTTGAAGGTGCGGCCCGCTGCCATAACAAATCCACTTTTCAAGCGCAGCTCTCCATTTCTATCAGCACGCTCTACTTCATATAAGGTTAATCCGGCTACATTATTATCTCTATAATAAGTGGTACCATCCTTTTCCTGATACCAGGTAGCATAGCGGCCTATATTGAATGTGGGTCCAAAAGCTACTTCCCAGCCACCATAATTATCTCTGAATCCATTCATCAAAGTGAAACTTGGTATAAATAAACCTTGATCTATGCCTGTGATCATGGGGATAAACTCGAACAGTGCTTGCCAGCGGCCTTCGTTGAGGTACTGTTTCTCAAATTGGTAGCCAAATTGAAACATCATGGGAAACGCATCGTATCCGCCTTCGCTGGTGGATTCTTTGATGCGCTGCGCAGCATTACCGGTGAATATGGTAAAGCCCATGCGGGGACCATCGTTTTCGAGCACATAGGTGTTGGGATTGTTCTTCAAATTATCGAAGTCATAGGTCTTGGTAAGTTTGCGTGCCAATTCTTGGTTCACAGGTTGTCCGAAAAATTCGCGAAGCGTAATACTCACCATATCGGGTGTTTCTTTGGGGATATTCAAAAATTGCTTGATGATGGAGCGTTCTACTTTTCCTTGTTGCACATCGATCAAGCGGAATTGAATCAGAATCATTTCGCCCGCCAATTCTACGGTGCCACTTAGGATTTTCTCAACCCCCAAAGTTCTTCCCGCTTCGCTCAAGCAGATGGCGCCATAGCATTTGTCGACTTTGATGTTGTTTTTTTCTACAAGATGCTCTAAATCGTAGCGATCGAGTACCCGATAGGCACCGGTTTTTTCAAATTCAACCCGAACCAGGTTGCCCATTTGAATGGGGTCGTAATTCAATCCTTTGGTATCGATATTTAGTACGGCTGCCAAAGGAGCAGTTTGAGCATGGCTGATGGCGGTTGATGCACAAGCGCAGAACAGCACAACGACGAGGGTGAACATTTTCTTCATGGCTTTTTGTTTATTGGTACTGCAAGGTTCGGTCAGGGCGCCCATTCGGTATAATCGACTTTCGTGTCGATGGGGGGTAAGGTGACGACAAACGGATTGTTATGCAGAAATGAAGCAAGTTTTGGGGGAGTGTTCGGCGAATATTACCATGGTGTATTCGGTAATTTGCATTTTTCGCAACTCGTTGTGTAGATTGCAGTACTAATTGCAAAAAGAAATGCGTACCAACTATCAAGCTCTATTCATCGACAAAATCAAAGCGCTTTTGCCTGCCAATGTGAGCTTGGCCGATGCCTTGAGTGAGTTGCTTTGCATCAGCAAGGATGCTGCTTACCGCAGAATCAGGTGTGAAACCGACTTGACTTTAGAGGAAGTATTGGTTATTTGTGAGCATTACAAAATTACCTTTGAATCGCTATCGAATCCCAATGCGGTAGCGTTTCACTTTAAACAGCTATCTCCCGACGTAGAAAGCTTTAAAGCATACCTACTAGGCATGTTGTCTGATTTGGAGCGCATAAAGAGCTTTGAAAATGCAAGCATCATCTATGCGGCTGAAGACATTCCGGTATTTCATCACTTTCCCTATCCCGTATTGTCGGCCTTTAAAATTTATTATTGGATGAGGTCGGTTATGAATGTAAAAATGCTTGAAGGCACCACTTTTCAGCCAGGCTCTATTCCAGAGGAAGTGTTGGAAGTGGGCAGGCAGGTTTATAAAACCTATGCATCTATTCCATCGGCTGAAATTTGGACCGACGGCACCATCAGCAGCACCCTCGATCAGATAGCTTATTATTGGGATGCGGGTTTGTTTGAAAGCAAGGAAATTGCCTGGCAGGTATGTGATGAACTCACTGCAGAAATCCAGCGCATCAAACAGCAAAGCGAATTGGGTACCAAACAGCTCGTACCCTTTCAGTTTTTCCACAACGATATCATGATTGGCAACAATTGCGTGCTCATAAAAGCAGGCACAACTCGATTTTGTTATTTGAGCCACCATTCCTTCAATTTTATGCTGACCACCGATGCTGCCTTTTCGCGCGAAACCGAAAGTTGGCTGGAAAATATGATGCGCCGGTCGATGCTGATCAGCGGTGTTTCAGAAAAACAACGCAACATTTTCTTCTCTGCCATGCTCAAACGCATCGAAAACCTCAAGATGCGCATGATGTAAACGAAGAGTTTTTGAAAGCTTAACGGCTTACTCGCGATAATTGCCTACTTTTGCAGCGATTTTTTTTTATGCAGGCATTACGCAACATCGCCATCATCGCACACGTCGACCATGGCAAGACCACTCTGGTGGACAAAATCTTACACCAAACCAACCTTTTCAAAGCACACGAAGAAGTAGGCGATCTCATTCTCGACAACAACGATTTGGAACGTGAAAGGGGCATTACCATTTTCTCGAAGAACGTTTCTGTTGCCTACAAGGATGTTAAAATCAACATCATCGATACTCCTGGTCACAGTGATTTTGGTGGTGAAGTAGAACGCGTATTGAAAATGGCCGATGGTGTATTGTTGCTGGTAGATGCCTTTGAAGGCCCTATGCCGCAAACACGTTTTGTACTCCAAAAGGCCTTGAGTTTGGGTTTACATCCCATTGTGGTAATTAATAAAGTCGACAAAGAAAATTGTCGTCCCGATGAAGTACATGATGCTGTGTTCGATTTGTTCTTTAACCTCAATGCAACCGAAGAGCAGCTTGATTTCCCAACCATCTATGGTTCTTCGAAGCAGGGTTGGATGAGCACCGATTGGAAGCAGCCATCAACCGACTTCACCCCACTACTCGATGCTATTTTGGAGCATGTTCCAGCTCCAGTATTGTATGAGGGCACCCCTCAAATGCAAATCACCTCGCTCGACTTTAGCAGTTTTGTGGGCAGAATTGCTATTGGTAAAGTAGCGCGCGGTGTGTTGGCCGAAAATATGCCCATCATGCTGGTGAAAAATGGTGGCGGTACAGCTCGTGCACGCATCAAAGAATTGTACACCTTCCAGGGCTTGGGTCGTGTGAAAACCGATCGCGTTGCCTCTGGCGATATTTGTGCTGTTGTGGGCTTAGAAGATTTTCAAATCGGTGACACCATTGCCGACCATGAAAATCCCGAGGGCTTGGAAGCCATCAAAGTAGATGAGCCTACCATGAGCATGCTTTTCTGTATCAATAACTCTCCCTTTTTTGGCAAAGAAGGCAAATTTGTGACTTCGCGTCACTTGCGTGATCGTTTGTTCAAAGAAACAGAGAAAAATTTGGCCATGAAAGTGGAAGAAACCGACTCGGCCGATAGTTATTTGGTGTATGGTCGCGGTATTCTCCATTTGTCGATTTTGATTGAGACCATGCGTCGCGAAGGTTACGAAATGCAAGTGGGTCAGCCTGCCGTCATTATTAAAGAAATTGATGGTGTAAAGCACGAACCCATTGAACACTTGGTAGTAGACGTTCCTGAAGAGTTTTCGGGCAAAGTGATTGAGCAGGTTACCCAGCGCAAAGGCGAAATGCAGGTGATGGAACCGAAGGGAGATATGATTCACCTCGAGTTCAATATCCCCTCACGCGGTTTGATCGGTTTGCGTTCGAATTTGTTGACTGCCACCCAGGGCGAATCTATTATGTCGCACCGTTTTATGGCCTATGAGCCTTTCAAGGGGCCCATTCCTGGCCGCATCAACGGTTCTTTGGTTTCTATGGAAACAGGAGCCACTACGGGATACAGTATCGACAAGCTTCAGGACCGCGGAATTTTCTTTGTTGATCCAAACGAAGAAATTTATGAAGGTCAGGTAGTGGGAGAAAATAACCGTCCGGCCGACTTGGTAGTGAACCTTGTAAAAGGCAAGCAGCTCACCAATATGCGTGCCTCGGGCAAAGACGACAATATGCGCATTGCTCCCAAGCGTGTGTTTTCATTGGAAGAAGCGATGGAATACATTCAAGACGACGAGTACATCGAAATCACACCGAAATCGATGCGTTTGCGTAAAATATTCCTGAAGGAGCACGACAGGAAGCGCAAATCGTAAGATGCAAAAGCCACGTACATACACCTTGTTGAGCAACGAGTGGGCGGTGCCTTACTGGTTGCTTGGCTTGATGGCTTTGTTGCTTGGAATCATCAGTTTTTTGGTTCAGCGGCAATTTCCTAATCAAGCAGGATTGTTCAACAATGGTATGTTCGTGGCGCTTCTTTTGCTTCTGAGTATTTTTTATCGCCGCTTATACATCACCCGTTTAGACGCAGCATTGGAGGGCGCTGATTTGGTGCTCTATTACAAAAAATGGGTACTGCCTCAAACCGTGCGTATCCCCTTGGCAGAAATTACAGCCATAGGGGTGGAGAAGACAGAAGCCATCAGCGGCTTGGTTTCGGTTCCTGAGAAATATTGGTTGTTGGTTCAGCGCGGCAAAAAGAAAACTTTTCTTTACGAGCAGGGGAGTAGTCAGCAAGTAAAAGGACTTTTTCACGTTCTGCTCCAAGAAGCTTCGCAAGCCGAGCGTCTGCAGCAGATATTGAGATGATGTTTTACCTACCGAAGGCCAGGTTCATTTGCTTTTTTTTGATGGTGCTTGGGCCATTAGCCAGTTTTGCACAATATCCGGCTTCGGCAGCAGCGGGTGGATACGGTGGTTTGTATTCAGCTTTTGTAAATCCAGCTCGATTGAGTCACCAAGTGCAACCATGGGGTATACATTTGCCTGGTGCTGGTGCTGCGCTTCAGAACAATGGCTTGCGTGCGGATTACTTTTCTGGTTTTGCTGCGCTTTTAGGAGGAAATTATAGCATAGCTATAGATAATGCTGAAAGTAGGCAGTTGGCAAATCCTCCTGAAATTTTAATTCAAAACCTAGAAAAGGAACAAACCCATTTTCATGCTCAGGCATGGGCTCAACTTTTGGGTGGATATGTGCAAATGGGCTATCACAGTTTTGGGTTAGGGGTAGGAAATCGTGCTTTTGCCAATCTGACGCACCTGAGCCGCGATTTGATGAAACATTATTCGGAGGGGATTTTATTCGACTCTTTGAAGAATAAAGCCATTTTATCGGATGGCATTGATCTTCAGGCAGGCACTTTTACTGAAATGCAATTGGCATGGTCGTGGCGATTTTTGCATCATTACAATAGATCTGCCTCTGTAGGTGCTGTACTGAAGCCTATTTTTGGCTACTGGGGCATGCATGCACAATTCGACCAACTGAGCTATACAGTTACTAACACCGATACCTTTAGGCTCAACAATTTTTCTGGTAGCTACTCGAATGCACTCAATCAGCCTTATTTACAAGGTTTAGCGGGCATGGGGGTTGATTTGGGCTTTGAATATGTGGAGGCAAATCCCAACGGACCGAACTTTAAAGTTAAAAACAGGCGCCGCATCGACAGAACCCCATTTGGCAGGAAGCTCAAAAGGAGCATTCGGCCTGTACCGCATCATTATTGGAGAATGGGTGTTTCGCTTTTGGATGTGGGTTTTGTACGCGTAAATGCACCCAAATACCTGGGTACTGCCAAAGGGGTGTCGGCATCGGTTTTGGATGAAACCTTCTTAAGCGGGGAAGGAGCTGAGCCCTATTTTTTAAATGTAATTGCCACACAAGGACAACTGCAAACCGATACTTCGGGATTCAGATTGGGCTTGGCATCAGCGCTGGGCCTACAATATGATGTTTGGATTTTGGGCAAGTACTATTTTCACGCCTCATGGGTACAGCGGATGCCTTTTTTAGGCGATTATTCGTTGAAAAGAATCAATCAATTGGTGATAGCACCGAGGTATGAAACGCCATGGATGGAGGTAGGTGTGCCACTCAGTTTGTATGAGTACAAACACCTTCAGTTGGGCATTTGGGCCCGTTTGGGCCCGTTAACTTTTGGAACAGACCGGTTGGGAGAACTTATCGGCTTTAGAAGGATGCTAGGGGCCGATGCTTATGTAAGTATTAATTTGATGCCTTTTTGGAAAGGATAGCTTCTTGAGCCCAGCGATAGGCCAGATCGAGTTGTTCGCTTTCCGATAAATGGCTGTTATCGAGCACCCGGGCATCGGTTGCTTGACGCAATGGATTTTCAGCGCGGGTGCTGTCGATGCGGTCTCGTTCGCGCAAGTTTTCACGCACCGCTTCCATATTCCAGCTTTCACCTTTCGACAGCAGTTCGCGGAATCTACGCAATGCACGTACTTCAGGATCGGCGGTCATGAATATTTTCAATTCAGCATCGGGAAAAACATGGGTGCCAATGTCTCTTCCATCCATCACTATACCTCGGTTTTTACCTGCAAGACGTTGTAGGTCAACCATCTCACGTCGTACATCCACCAGGGTGGCAACCGGACTCACATAATCGCTCACTGCTTTTGACCGAATGAGGTCTTCCACCATGCGGCCATTCAGCCAGGTTTCGTTCCGGTTCGATGTTTTATTCAATTCAAAGTGGATGCGAATATTGGTTAGAGCCACTTGCACTGCCTTTGACTTTGAAAAGTTGACCTTGTTTTCGAGAAAATAGAGGGTAACCGCTCGGTACATGGCTCCGGAGTCGACGTAGCCATAGTTCAATTGTGCAGCCAATGCCTTGGCCAGTGTGCTTTTTCCACACGAAGAATAACCGTCGATAGCAATGATAATGGCAGACACGGCGCAAAAGTAAGGATTATCGGCCATGCTCCACAGCTGTTTCGGGGTGTATTGCAATGGAACCGTAAATTAAGCGTACCTTTACAGCATTATGGGCGGAATCAATCGCCCGCGCATTAGATGTCATTATTTGAAACACTGGGTTTGCGACCTGAGATTCTGGAAGCAATCCAACATTTGGGTTTTACCCAACCCACTCCGATTCAGGAGCAAGCCATACCGGTACTATTAAGTGGAACACGAGATTTTGTAGGCTTAGCACAAACAGGAACAGGCAAAACTGCCGCATTTGGACTTCCTGCTGTTCATTTGGCCGATGAAAAGCGCCGCGAGGTGCAGGTATTGATTTTGAGTCCGACCCGCGAACTTTGTTTGCAAATCACAGAAGACCTTAAAAACTACAGCCGCTTTGTAAAGGGCTTTAGCGTTACTGCGGTTTATGGTGGTTCGAGCATTCAAACACAAATCCGTGAGTTAAAGGGCGGCCCACAAGTAGTGGCTGCCACTCCTGGTCGTTTGATCGACCTCATTGACCGCAAGGCCATCGACCTTCGTACTGTAAAGTATGTGGTGCTCGATGAAGCCGATGAAATGCTCAATATGGGCTTCCGCGATGATCTCGATTATATTCTTCAAAACACCACTGCCCGTGAGGCAACTTGGTTGTTTTCGGCCACCATGCCAGCGGGCGTACGTCAAATTGCCTCAAACTACATGCAAAATCCGCATGAGATATCGGTTGGACAACGCAATGCAGGGGCTGCGAATATTGAGCACATTTATCATGTGGTGCAGGCTTCATCGAAATTTGAAGCACTGAAGAGGTTGGTCGACTTTAATCCAGGCATGTACGGTATCATTTTTACCCGTACTAAAGCCGAAGCCCAAGACATTACCGAAAAACTCATTCGCGAAGGTTACGATATTGAAGCCCTGCATGGCGATTTATCGCAACAACAGCGCGATAAAGTAATGGGTCGTTTCCGTGAAAAATCGCTACAGTTGCTCATTGCCACCGACGTAGCTGCACGCGGCATCGATGTAACGGGCATCACACACGTAATCAACTACGCTTTGCCCGATGATCCGGAGGTTTATACCCACCGCTCGGGTCGTACTGCACGTGCAGGTCGTTCGGGCATTTGTGTATCGCTGGTAACCAACCGCGAACAAAATCGCTTGAAGCAAATCGAAAAAATGATCAAATCACCCATGAAGCGCGAAGATGTGCCCAATGGACGTGATATTACCGAGCGACAGTTCATGCACTTCCTCGACAAAATACTGCAAGCTGAAGCGGATCACAAAGAATACGAGCGATTTGCGCAAGTAATGGCCGATAAGTTTGCCGAGGTCAGCAAAGAAGAGCTTATCAAAAAAATTGCCTCTTTGGAGTTTGAACGCTTCCTGCGTTACTACAAAAATGCCCCAGATCTTAATGCTGGTGCTGGCAAAGTACGCGAGCGCGGCGAAGGGGCAGAAAGAGGTGCAGAACGTGAGAATCCTGGCTTCGGTGGAGGCAATTATACCAAGTTGTTCATCAATTTGGGTATTAAGGATGGCTTCTACAAGGCCAGCTTCTTGCAATTTCTACTCGACAACTCAGGTTTGCGTAAAGCCGACCTGGGTAGGGTTGACATTGGTGAAACCCGTAGTTATGTAGAAGTGGAGCAGGGATTGGATAAGAACATCCTCGAAACTTTTGATGGGGCGCATTTCCATGGACGGAGAATCAGAATAGAATACACCGCAGGAAAAGAAGGCTTTAGCAGAGGTCCTCGTGAACAACGCCCTAGCAATCGACAAGTGAGTACTGTGCCACAGCACAGTCACGAATACAAACGCAGAGACAGAAACAAAGGCCGGTACTAACCGGCCTTTGTGCTTAAATAGCGAATGAGGTGCCGCAGCCGCAGGTGCTACTTGCGTTTGGATTAGAGAATATAAATCCCCTGTTGTCGAGGCCATTGCCAAAATCGAGCTCCACACCTTGTAAGTACAAGCCATGTGATTGGGCCACAGCTACTTGCAAATCGTCGAATTGCAGCAGCATATCATCTGCTTGAGGTTCGGTTTGATCAAGGATGTAGGTAAGTCCCGAACATCCACCGCCTTTTACACCAATGCGAACTACCTGTCCTGCCGGAAAGGTCTGTGTGAGGCGCTTGAGTTCTGCAGCAGCAGAAGTGCTCAATTTCAACAATGCTGAAGTGGGAGTGGTGGTGGTTTCCATGATTTTGTAATACAAAAGTAGGTGCTTAGGTTCAATCTGCATAAAATTGCTTACCAGGGCGGTCAAAATACCTAAATTTGAGCTATGAGTGAGTATTGGAAATTCGGACTAGTGGCCTTGATAGCGATCGCGGCTTGGACCACTATCAGGGCACTTTTATCCTTTTATTTTCATCAAGTGGGCCTGCGCGACCAGCGATTGGCGCATCTCAATCGCCATCAGGAATTGTTGCGTTTCCGATTACAGGCCTTGGAGCGACTGGTGCTTTTGGTTGAACGCATGCGGCCTGAGGGTTTGGTGCATCGTTTGGGTGGTGAAGCGCAAAGTGCGGCACAGCAGGTGGCCATCATGGTTCAACTCCGTGCAGAAATGGAGCACAATTTGGCTCAGCAGATTTATGTTAGTAAACACACCTGGCAACGAATAACCCAAGCCCGCGATGAGGTTTTAGGCATGGTACAGCAAGCAGGTGTTCAAACGCCTTTAGATGCGCCGGCCGTGGCATTTTCGCGCCAATTGTTGGTTCTTCAACAGCAGCAAGGCAGCCAAGCCATCGATAGCGCACTCGAAGCGTTGCGAAATGAGTTGCATTCACTCATGCATGCATGAAAAAGTTGTTCTTGATAGTTTGGGTGATTGGAGGGTGTTCGCCTAAAATCGATACCCACGTGCAACAAGCAATGCTGCTGAAAATTGAAAGTGATGGCAAAGTGGAAGCATCGGCCGATAGTCTCATCGAGCCCTATCGCCTGGCTTTGAGAGGGGTGATGGACGAAGCCATCATTTTTAATCCACATCAACTCCAAAAAAAGCAGCCTGAGTCGGCATTAGGCAATCTCTTGGCTGATATGGTATTGGAGGCGGCAAGAACGGAGTTTGGATGGGTTGATTTGGCGATGTTAAATTATGGTGGCATCAGGGCCGGACTCCCTGCCGATACCTTGCGCATTGGCCATGTTTTGGAGATGCTTCCCTTTAATAACATGCTTCAATTGGTGGAAATGGACAGCACTTTATTGCACACCTTTTTGCAGCATTGGGTAGAAAAAGGGGGGACGCCCTTCGCGGGCGTATCTCTGATAGCCAAAGGCAAGGTGCTTCAAAACATCAGCATAGGAGGAACGCCTCTCAGTAATCAAAAAAAATACCGGGTAGTAATGCCCGATTATGTGGCCAATGGTGGGGATGGATGTGGATTCTTATCAGCGGCTACCACGCAACAAGTTGGTACCCGTTTGTTGTCGGAAATTATCATTGTTTCCTTGAAGCAAAAGGCGCGTAATGAATTGCAGTTAAAAGCAGGTACCGATGGAAGATTTGTCATTGAATAGAAGAGCCTTTGTAAAACAGGTGGGAATGGCTGCAGCTGTGCTGGCCTTTCCCTGGCCTGCTTGGGGTGCTAATAGTCGCAAAGCCGAACGCTTGACCATTTTATTTACCAACGATACCCACAGCCGTATCGATCCTTTTCCGGCCAATGGTCCCAACGCAGGTATGGGGGGCATTGCCATGCGTAAAAAACTCATCGATGAGATAAGGCAACAAGCAGGACACGTATTGCTGTTTGATGCTGGAGATATCTTTCAAGGCACACCTTATTTTAATTTCTTCAAGGGAGCTTTAGAAATGAAGGCCATGCAATGGATGGGCTATGATGCTGCTACATTGGGTAACCACGATTTTGACGAAGGTGTTGATAATTTGGTGAAGCAAATGGAACATGTGCGTTTCCCCTTTTTGGTTGCCAATTATGATTGTTCGGCCACTCCGCTTCAAGAACGGGTGAAACCCTATCATGTATTTCGGAAAGCTGGAATTCGCATTGGTGTATTTGGCTTGGGGATTGATCCGAAAGGACTCATTCCAGAGAAGTTGTTTGGACGGGTTATTTACACCGATCCCTACGAAGCTGCTAGTCGCATGGTAGCCACATTACGCAAGCATGAAAAATGCGAACTCGTTATTTGCTTGTCGCATTTAGGATACCGTTATCAAGACGAAAAGCCCAGCGACCTCCGTATCGCATCAGTGGTGAAGGGCATCGACATCATCATAGGGGGGCATACCCACACTGTGCTAGAAACAGCCGATAAAGTAGCGCATGCTTCGGGAGAGGTAACGCATATCTGTCAGACTGGTCATAGTGGTCTGCGTTTGGGACGCATCGACATAGATGTGGTGAATAAGCGGCTGCAAAAGAAGGGACTTCAATTGGCCTTGAAGCCCGTAGTTTCTCCCGCTTTGGGATAGATTTCCACAGCTTTTGAGTGGTTTCTGCCTTTCTGAAGCCCTGAGTGTTAATAAATCCTTATCAAATAGTTAAATATTTTCTAACTATATGATAATCAGTTTTATATAGAGAACTAATGAAATGCAAGGCAGAACGAAAAAAGTTTTGATAAAAAAAATTCACATTCATTTTGGGGAAAACTTGGGGAATACGCTGATTCAAGGGCACTTTGAAACAAACAAGGATGAGGACGTTTTTTCTGCATTTTTTTTTATCTCATCTTCGACCTCCCGCAAGGGAAGATTAAACAATTAGACTGGCCTATGGCAGAGAGATCGAAAGAGTTGGTGTGGGAAAATTGCCTCTCCATTATCCGTGATAATGTAAACCCCCAGAGTTTCAAAACCTGGTTTGAACCCATTGTGCCAGTGCGTTTGCGCGAGTCGGTGTTGACCATCCAGGTACCGAGCCAATTTTTTTACGAATGGTTAGAAGAGCATTATGTAAACCTGCTTCACAAGACTATTAAGCGTGAGCTTGGAACAGAAGGACGCTTAGAGTACAGCATTGTAATGGACCATCAAGGCCAAGACAAAACGCCTTACACCATCCATGTGCCCGGTTCACAAGCCCGCGCAAAAAATCCCGATTTGAATGTCGCCGTTAACATTGGGGCCAGTATCAAGAATCCGTTCATTATTCCGGGTTTGAAAAAAATCAATGTTGATTCGCAGCTGAATCCACGATACACTTTCGACAATTACGTAGAAGGCGATTGCAATCGATTGGCACGCAGTGCAGGCATGGCAGTTGCTGCAAAGCCAGGAGGTACTTCTTTCAATCCACTCATGATTTACGGCAATGTGGGTTTGGGTAAAAGTCACTTGGTGCAGGCCGTGGGCAATCAAATCAAGGCGAATTTTCCCAATAAAACCGTGCTCTATGTTACTGCTGAAAAGTTTACCCAGCAATTCATCGACGCACTCAAGAACAATTCGGCCAATGATTTTGTGAATTTCTATCAGCTCATGGATGTACTTATCCTCGATGACGTTCACAATTTTGCCAATAAAGAAAAGACGCAGGATGTCTTCTTCCATATTTTCAATCACCTTCACCAAAGCGGCAAGCAATTGATTTTAACCAGCGACCGGGCTCCTAAAGATCTCAAGGGCATGGAAGAAAGGCTGTTGTCGCGCTTCAAGTGGGGATTGAGTACCGATTTGCAATTGCCTGATTTTGAGACCCGAGTAGCGATTCTCGAAATGAAGATGTATGCCGATGGCATTGAGCTGCCCCGTGAGGTAGTGGAGTTCATTGCGCATAATATCAACAGCAATATCCGTGAGCTCGAAGGCGCCTTGACCTCTTTGTTGGCGTATACAACACTCAGCAAAAAGCAGCCCGACCTGGAACTCGCTCGTTTGGTCATGCGGAATTTTGTGAAAAACGTCAGTCTCGAAATTTCCATTGAATCTATCCAGTCGTTGGTTTGTGAGTATTTCGATATCAATGTTGACTTACTCAAGGCCAAAACGCGCAAACGCGAGGTGGTTCAAGCCCGTCAGATATCGATGTATTTCGCTAAAAAGCTCACCAAGAATAGTTTAAAAACCATTGGAGAGTATTTTGGAGGTCGCGATCACTCCACGGTTATTCACAGTTGTCAAACGGTGGAAGACTTAATGGAGACCGATCGTCGCTTTAAGGGCTATGTAGAGGAAATCCAAAAGAAAATTAAGATCAGTACCGTGTAACTTTGCCCTTTCAAAGCACGAAAGATGGCGATAGTTAAACCCAGTTTGGCCCGAGGAACCCGCGATTTTGGTCCGGAGCTCATGGCCAAGCGCAAATACATCTTTAACATCCTTGAATCGGCCTTTCGGAAGTATGGCTTTTTGCCATTTGAGACGCCGGCCATGGAGAACTTGTCGACCCTCACAGGCAAGTATGGAGAGGAAGGAGACAGGCTCATTTTCAAGATTTTGAATTCGGGCGATTATCTCGGAGAAGTGAGCCTACAGCAGTTTGAAACTGCCAAAGCCGATGGTTCACGTTCATTTACAGGCTTGGTTTCGGAAAAGGCGCTGCGGTATGATCTTACGGTGCCTTTTGCCCGCTTTGTGGCTATGAATCGCGGCAGTTTGAATTTCCCGTTCAAGCGCTATCAGATGCAGCCCGTTTGGCGTGCCGATAGGCCTCAAAAAGGTCGCTACCGCGAGTTTTATCAGTGCGATGCCGATGTAATTGGAAGCACTTCATTACAGCACGAGGCTGAGTTGATTGCATTGTATGTAGAAGCATTCCAGAAATTGGGTCTGCGTAATTTTACCGTGCGGGTGAATAACCGGAAGTTTTTTGCTCCCATTGCCCAAAAATTGGGCTTGAGTGGAGGTGAGCAAGCCTTGGCCACGCCACTTGATAAATTAGACAAAGTAGGAGCGGAGGTCGTCAAAGCCGAATTGTTGGAGGCAGGTGCATCCACCACAGCGCTGGATGGCTTTTTTGAGTTGCTGGCTCAGTCAAGCTCGCCCAACACACTTGCCCAGCTTTGCGGCTGGTTGGGTGAAGAGGCTGCAGCACTTCCAAAAGCAGAAATGGAGCAAGTGTGGCAGTTGCTTGAAGCACTGCAGGTAGATACAAGCAAAGTGCGTTTTGATATGACGCTCGCCCGTGGCCTGGATTATTATACCGGAACCATTGTAGAAGTTGTGACGCATGAAGTAGCCATGGGAAGTATTGGCGGCGGGGGGCGTTACGACAAGTTGACCGGTATTTTCGGTGTCGATGGTTTGTCAGGAGTAGGGGTATCGTTTGGTGCAGAGCGCATTATGGATGTGATGGAGCAATTACAACTTTTTCCTGGCCATATTTACCATGCTTGTGATGTATTGGTTTTTCATTTTTCAGAGTCGGAAAGTCTACACGCAGCCGCAGTAGTTGCCCGTTTACGAGCGGCGGGTGTAGGAGTTGAATGGTACAGCGAAGGAAACAAGCTTAAAAAGGCCTTTGCCTATGCCGAAGCCAAGCACATTCCTTATTTGGCCATTATAGGTGAAGAGGAAGCCAAAACAGATACTGTAGCCTTGAAAAATTTGGCAGCAGGTACACAAGAAATCATGGCAAGTAGCCAGCTTAGCCAACAATTCATTCGCGCATGATGCAACTTTTTTTGGGAGGTAAGCTTTCATTTACCGATTTACAAACCGTTCTGGAAGGCGAGGTGGAGGTTACGCTTTCTGAAGATGCCAAGGCGCGCATTCAGAAGGGCAAAAGCTATCTCGATGGTAAACTCACAGGCAACAAAGAATTGTTTTACGGCATCAATACAGGCTTTGGGGCCTTGTGTAATGTAGGCATTCAACCCGATGCCCTGAGCGATTTACAACACAATCTCATACGTTCTCATGCCTGTGGCATGGGACAAGAAGTGCCGCACGCCCTTGTACGACTCATGTTGGTACTCAAAATTCAATCGCTGGCCTACGGCCATTCGGGCGTGGCTTTAAAAACCGTAGAGCGCTTGGTTGATTTTTATAATGCCCAAATGCTTCCGGTGGTATACCAACAAGGTTCCTTGGGCGCATCGGGCGATTTGGCTCCTTTGGCGCATCTTTGCTTGCCTTTGATAGGTGAGGGTGAAGTACAACTTGGAACCGAACGGCTGTCGGCAGCAGCGGCTTTGCAGCGAATGGGTTGGCAGCCTTTGCATTTGGAAGCCAAAGAAGGTTTGGCCTTGTTGAATGGCACCCAATTCATGACGGCCTATGGATGTTATGCCATCCTGGCCGCCGAGGATTTACTGCAAAAGGCGGATCTGGTTGCGGCAGCTTCGCTCGATGCTTTTGGAGGTCGTTTAGAACCTTTTCATCCAGCCATCCATCAGGTGCGGCCTCATCCAGGTCAGCAACAGGTAGCTGCGCACATGCTGGATCTGCTTCAAGGCAGTGAGTTGCAAAAGCAAGAGAGACAAGCGGTACAAGATCCATACAGTTTCCGATGCGTACCCCAGGTTCACGGTGCCTCACGCGATGTTTGTAAGCATGTAAAAGAGGTTTTTAGCCGCGAAATGAATGCTGTGAGCGACAATCCAAACATCTTCCCCGAAGAAGATCTCATCATTAGCGGTGGCAACTTCCACGGACAGCCTTTGGCGTTGGCTTTAGATTACCTGGCCATGGCTTTGTCGGAGCTAGGCTCCATCAGTGAGCGCAGAACTTATCAATTGATCTCTGGTACACGAGGTCTACCGCCCTTTTTAGCAGTCAATTCTGGCCTTCACTCGGGCTTAATGATTCCGCAATACACCGCCGCATCCATTGCTTCACAAAACAAACAACTTACGGTACCGGCCAGTACCGACAGTATTGTGTCGTCAAACGGACAAGAAGACCATGTAAGCATGGGTGCCAATGCCGCTACCAAGCTTTTTCAAGTGGTTGATAATGCCTACCGATTGCTGGCCATCGAATGGTTAACGGCTTGCCAGGCATTGGATTTCAGAGACGCCAAAAGCTCGGAAGTAATTGAAAAGCACAAACAACAGTTTCGCAATCAAGTGAGCTTCATGCAAACCGATCGTTTTTTACATGCCGATATGGTAGCTGCAGAAACGTTTTTACGCTCCTTTGAGCTCTGATTGACGACTGCGGTACCACAGCCAAAATCCCAAAAGTATCAGTGGTAGGCTCAGCCATTGGCCCATATTGAGCGCCATTTGCTTTTCGAAGTCCACTTGCACATCTTTGATAAATTCGATGACGAACCGGAATCCGAAAATCAACATCAGAAACATTCCAAACATACGTCCGGCGTATTTGCCTGCCTGTTGTTTCCAATAAGCCCGGTACAATATGCTAAATGAGAGGAGATAAAAGAGAGCTTCGTACAACTGGCTGGGGTGGCGTGGGATGCCATCGCCCAAACGCTCAAAAACAAAACCCCAAGGCAAATCGGTGGGTGCCCCTACAATTTCGGAATTCATGAGGTTGCCAATACGAATGAGTGTGGCTGCCAAAGCCACTACCATCACCAAACGATCGGTTACCCAAAAAAAGCCTGTTTGCGGATACTTTTTTCCGTAAAGATAATTGGCCAGCAAAATGCCCACCACTGCTCCATGAGAGGCCAATCCGCCTTCCCAAATTTTTAGAATTTCTATGGGGTTAGAGAGATAGTAAGCCGGCTCATAAAACAAGCAGTGCCCCAAACGGGCTCCTGCAATGGTTCCAATACCTACATACATCGACAAACTATCGAGCAGGGTAAGGGCTTTTCCCTCTTGCTTGAAGACCTTTTCAAGCAAATAATAGCCAAATACGAATCCCGACATGAACAACAAGCCATACCAACGAATAGGTAGGAGGTCGGGTAAAATTTCGGGGTTTACATTCCAGTGAACGACGGCAAACATGCAAATAATTTGAAACGAAGGTAAAGATTTGTTGCTATTTCAAAGTTAAATGCTTCTAGTAAAGAAAAGAAGGCACCTACCCTGTGCAGGGTATTTTGCTTATGCGCATTCATATTGAGCCAATTCTATGTTAGCTTTGAATTCTAATTCAAAACGCCATGAATAAGCTTTCCGTTTTTTTGTTTCTCATTACCATGTCAGTATGTATGGTATTTCCAGCTTCGGCCAAATGGCCTGTACCTCGGGTGAAAACCCATGAAGCAGTGAAGAAGTACGAGCAAATACTGCGCAATGTAGATCTACGCAACGCCAGGGTGGGTGCATCGGGTTTTCCGGACTCAGCCTTGATTTACAGCTGGGACAATAATGCTTGGACGCTCGATAACTCTGTGGGCATTCGATATCAAAATGGCAGGGTATCGCGCTTGATTTTTTATGTAAGTGGCTTGCCACTACTCCAGTATGTTTATACTTACAATGCTGGAGGCAGAGCTACATTGGTAGAGTCGCAGTTGACCTTTCCGGGTCAACCTGTGCAAGTAACCGCCCGTTTTGTGATGAACTACGACCTCAATGGCAATCAAACATCAATGCAAGTTTTTGAACGCGATAGTTCAGGATTAGTGCTTGAAAGTGGCGATTCATTGCAAATTACCTATTCGGGTAGTACCCCTACGCAAGCAATTTCCATGTATTACGATACCTTTAATGGTCCCGCGGCTTGGAGAAACGGAACCAGATTTACAGCAATGACATTTGGGGCCAATGGCCATGCAACCGGGGTAACCATGACTCCTTGGGATGCAATCACCAATGCATGGCTTACCGCTGATGATATGCGTTATTCTGAAGTAGCTTGGAGGTTTGGTTATGCGGGTTTTTCAACTGTTTTTGGTGGGTTAATGGACATCAGCCAATTCTTGTTTTCAGAATTGCCTATTTCGGAAAATGATTACCAATTAGAGCCCACCGATTACATTCTAGAAGAGCGTTCAGGTGGTAATTTTGTATTGGCTTATCGGGTTGCTTCAACCATGAATGGAACCCAAGTTAGTCAAATTGTAGAGCAAAATCGGGTGAATAATGCTTGGATAGATACTGATCGGGTACTTTTCACCTATAGTGGTCAGCGCATGACCATGTCCTTGGACCAATACTTTGAAAACGGCAATTGGATTTCTGACTACCGCCGTATGTGGACCTACGATTCGTTCAACAATTTAACCGAGGAGCGTGCTGAATGGAATAGTACTGGAACTTGGATAGTTAACAACGCCAACGCCCATCAATTGAGCTACACCAATGATAACCGGGTTTTCCGTTGGGTCAATCAGTCGTGGGACGGAATGACGAATCAGTATGAGAACAATGATAAGCGTGAGTACTTTTTTGGAGGCCTGCCACTCAGCACCCCTTTGGTAAAGCGTTCGAATGCCATGGTACTTTATCCGAATCCCGCAAACGGCTGGATAAAATTGGCCATCCAAGAGGCGGTCAAAGGGCCTCTGTTCATCGAAATCATTGATTTAAGTGGAAAGCGCGTTCGTCAGCAACAATTTGATGCACAAACAACCGAATATGTATTAGACGTATCGGGCTTAGCCAATGGTGTTTATCGGGTGGTAGCCAACACAACGGGTAGTTTGTTTGAACAGCCTTTGGTGAAATACTGATAGAAACAAAAAAAGGGCTCGCGAAAGCGAGCCCTTTTTTTGTTTTGACGGCAGCCTTTACGATTTAATAATCCATTTCGCTCCAATAGCAGCAATGGCCATCGACAATCCTGCAATACCGAGCATGGCGGCAGGGTTGCCATCCATGATGCCCAATAGTAAACCTCCCAACAAGCCTGCTGCAATTTGCGGTATGGTAATAGTGGCATTGAATAAACCCATGTACACGCCGGTTTGTCGCGCAGGTAAATGGCTTGAAAGCAAGGTGTAGGGAAGGGCAAGAATAGCTGCCCAGCCTATGCCTACGCCTACCATGGATCCAAAAAGCACATATTTATCCGTTACAAACATCATAGATGCTAAACCTGCCGCACCCGCCAAAAGCGATAATGCGTAGATATTCTTCCGACCATATTTATCGGCAAGAGGTGTGATGGCAAGTGAGAACAGAGCTGCAAAAACGCTATAAACGGCGAAGATGATGCCGGTCCAGTTACCGGCTTCATTAAATTCTAAAGATTTAGAATCGGTAGTGCCCCAAATGGTGGAGGCAATGCCGTTGGTGGTATACACCCACATCAAAAATAGCGCGAACCAAGAGAAAAATTGAGTGAAAGCCAGTTCATACATGGCACGTGGCGCTTGTTTTATGAGCGCAACCAAGCCCGGATTCTCTGTGTTTTCACCTTCCATATTATTGTATTTGGCATATTCATCAGGTGGGTATTCTCTGGTTCTGTAGGCAGTCCAAAGTACGGCCAGTAGCAAAGTAGCTCCACCAATATAGAAGGCCCAAATAACCGTAGGAGCTACTTTTTGGCCTGCTGCCGGTTCGTTCGACATGCCGTAATAAGTAAGCAAGAAGGGCAGTACCGATCCTAATACTGCGCCTACGTTGATAAGAAAACTCTGCACCGAATAGCCCAAGTTACGCTGACTTTCGGGGACCATATCGCTTACCAGAGAGCGGAAAGGCTGCATGGTTACATTGAATGAGGTGTCCATTAACAGCAGCATGGTAGCACCAAAAAAAACAGGGGGCAATAAATAAGCGAAATACTCAGAATTGGGCATGAAAAACATGGCCAGGGCAGAAACGATAGCACCTACCACGATGAAAGGGATGCGTCGTCCTAAGCGCGTCCAGGTTTTATCGCTGCTTAAGCCAACGATAGGTTGAACAATGAGGCCTGCAATAGGGGCAGCCAGCCAGAATAAGCTGAGGTGATGCAAATCGGCGCCAATGGCCGATAGAATTCTACTTGTATTTGCATTCTGGAGCGAATAGCCTATTTGAACGCCCAAAAAGCCGAAGCTGATGTTCCAGATTTGCCAAAAACTGAGTTTAGGTTTTTCCATAAGGTTTAGGTGAGTAATAAGGTGGCAATATGCAGAAAAGAGCCATCATTCCAAAAAATCGACACCTTCATTTTACCTCAGTTTTAGCATTTTTTGGGTGGTTCGTTTCGCTTAAAAGCACGTATTTTGGCACTTCATGTTGGTCAGGAAATTTGTTTGTTTGGTTGGTGCACTCTTGCTGTTAGTGGCATGTAAAGAGCAAAACACTTGCAGTGTTGAAAAAATACCTGTTTCCGATTTTTTCCGAAATCCCGATAGGGCATCCTACAAATTGTCGCCTGATGGCAAGTACTTGGCCTATTTGGCTCCCTTTCAAGATCGGCTGAACATTTTTGTTCAGTATGCCGATGGGGATTCTGCCTGGCGCATCACTTCACAAACCGACAGGGATCTATCGCGTTTTGGCTGGGCCGGAAACGAGCAGCTTTATTTTTTGAAAGACAACAATGGCGACGAAAACTACTTTTTGTCGACCGTGGATGTTAAGGGAGAACAAACCCGCGCACTTACCCAGTTTGAGGGTGTTCGCACCGAAATTATTGATGAACTAACGCAACACCCAAACAAAGTATTGGTAGCACTCAATAAGCGTAATCCGCAGATTTTTGATGTGTATGAATTGGATTTGAGTCAAGGGGAGCTTCAACTTCAAATTGAAAATCCAGGCAATTATTCACAATATCTTACCGATGAAACAGGAAGGGTGAGGTTAATTGTGACCACCGATGGAACCAATCAATCGTTTCTTCACAGGGGGCCATTGGAAGCGCCATTCGAAAAGCTCTTTACCATTGGTTTTAAAGATGCATTTGTTCCTATCAAATTCCATCCCGAACAACCACATTGGGTATACGCATTAAGCAATATAGGGCGCGATAAAAAAGCGGCTGTTTTATTTGATTTGAAGAAGCAGAGGGTGATTCAAACCCTCTTCGAACACCCTTCTTACGATGTTGATTGGCTGATTTTTTCTCAAAAAACGCATGAACCCTTGTTTGCGCAGTATACCGATTGGAAAATGCAATATCATTTTTTAGCGGATCGTGCAAAGCAGCTGTATGCGAAGGTGGCCAAAGAATTAGACGATTTTGAAGTGGTGTTTACAGGTACCGATGAGGCCGAAACGAAAGTGGTAATCCGCACTTATAGCGATCGTACCATGGGAAGTTATTATTTATACGATTTAGCTACCGGTCAGTTGCGACTATTGGCCGATGCCAGTCCATGGTTGAAAATGGAAAATATGGCAGCAGTTAAACCCATTGCCTATACATCACGAGACGGACTCAAAATCCATGGCTACCTCACCATCCCTAAAGGAGGTAAGAACAAAAATTTGCCTTTGGTAGTGGTGCCACATGGTGGGCCTTGGATTCGAGATGTGTGGCGTTTTGATCAAAACGTACAGTTTTTGGCAAACCGGGGATATGCGGTGCTTCAAATGAACTTCAGAGGGTCGACCGGTTATGGCAGGGCATTTTGGGAGGCGAGCTTTAAACAGTGGGGTAAAAACATGCAGAACGACATTACCGATGGAGTAAAGCATGTAATTAACCAAGGAATTGCTGATCCTAACCGCATTGCCATCTACGGAGGAAGTTATGGCGGTTATGCGGTGCTTGCCGGACTGGCTTTCACCCCTGATTTATATGCTTGCGGAATAGACTATGTGGGCGTTTCGAACTTGTTTACACTCATGCAAACCATTCCGCCCTATTGGGAGCCAGGTAGGGCCATGTTTTATGAAATGATTGGCCATCCCCAAGCTGATAGTTTACATTACGTGCAAGCCTCGCCAGTTTTTCATGCCGATAAAATCAAGGTGCCACTGATGGTTGTTCAAGGAGCCAAAGATCCGCGCGTTAAAAAGGCGGAGGCCGATCAGATAGTAGAGGCCCTCGCTGCACGCGGCGTAGAGGTAGACTACATATTGCGCGATGACGAGGGCCATGGTTTCCGTAAACAAGAAAATCGGATTGCTTTGTACGAGTCGATCGAGACTTTCTTAGAGCGACACTTGAAGCAATAATCAGTACGTTATTTTTATTTCAGAGCGCGTATAGGGAATGCAAACCGATGGAACGTGCTTGTGTTCCCACAAATGCTCACCTCCCTGAAAGAAAGGATCGAAATTGCTGATAGGTTCAATAAAGCGTACTGTTTCATGCTGAACAGGCTGCTTACTCCCGTTAATGAGCATTTCTGCTGAGGCAATGCCATGCAAGAAAATGCGCAGCTGAGCAATGCCACTGTTGAAATTGCCTTCGCTTTGGCCAATGACGAGGGTTTTGTTTTCACCGTCATGTACCAGACTACGTTTTTCAAAATCACCCGATTCATACGAATAGCTGGTACCATCATCGTTGTACCAATAGCCTTCATACAGGGTATATCCGCTAAAAAGGTGGAGGTCGAGGTACTCTTTACTCTCGCCACCCACAAATGCTCCGGGCATCTGCATGGGCAGTACCGCCGATTCCTTTACAAATACGGGCAATACTTCGCGCGGGGTGTCGATGGTATGAATTTGAGCTCCCGCATACGACTCTCCGTTATACAAATTATGCCACAAGCCTTTGGGCAGATACACTTTTTGAATGGGCATCCATGAGTTCATGGCAGCCACCAAAATGGCGCTACCAAAAAGGTACTCATGCCCCCAACGCCGGTCATAAATATGCGCATCTTGCCAATAATCGAAGGCCAAACTACGTGCTACGGGTAAGCCGTTTTGACTGCTTTCATGAAAAGCACTATACAAATAGGGCATCAGTCGGTAACGCAGTTTGATGAAGTTTCGGGAGATTTCTTCCGCTTCCTCTCCATAAGACCATGGTTCCGAATCGCGGCTGTTAATCATGGTATGGCCTCTAAACAAGGGCGAAAAGGCGCCAATTTGCATCCACCGGGTGAATAACTGTGGATTAGCTTCGCCTACAAAGCCACCTATATCCACCCCTGTGAAACTCAATCCAGCGAGGCCCATATTCAGCATCAGTCGAACACCCAACAACATATGGTCGTCAGATGCACTGTTGTCGCCAGTCCAGCTCGCCGCAAATCGCTGACTGCCGCTGTAACCTGCCCTGCTGAGCACAAAGGCTCGGGTATTGGGCAGGAGCTTTTTGATGCCCTCGGCAGTGGCCCGGGCCATTTGCATGCCGTATACGTTGTGGGCTTTCCGGTGGGTAGCACCAAAACCATCGAAATCAAATTCAATAAAGTCAGGTAGTTTTTTGCCCCAGGTAACTGGCTCGTTCATATCGTTCCAGTAGCCTTTGATACCCATTTTGGCCAAGGATGCGAATTGCTCACCCCACCATTTTCGGGTTTCAGCTAAAGTGAAATCGGGGAAATGACAGGTTCCCGGCCAAACATCACCGCTGTAATAGGTGCCATCGGGGAGCTTCACAAAAAGGTCTTGCTGCTTGCCACTTTCATAAGCATGGTAACCTACTTCCACCTTTACGCCAGGATCGATAATAACTACCACCTGGAAGTTCATGTCGAGCAGGGCACGTACAAATGCCTCAGGGTCGGGGAATTCCTTGTTGTTCCAGGTGAAAAGTTTGTATTGGTCCATATAATGGATGTCGAGGTAAATGACATCACATGGAATGTGTTTTTCACGGAAAGTACGTGCCACATTCAGCACTTCTTTGTCGGGATAATAGCTGTACCTGCACTGCTGATAGCCCAAGCTCCATTTGGGAGGCAGGGGGGAAGTGCCTGTTAACCAAGCATATGCTTGTACAATTTCTGAAACACCACCCGAAGCAAATAGGTACTGATCAAGTCCTCCATCCGGGACTTGAAAATAGCTGAATCGGTGGTTGGATGCCCCAAAGTTGAAAATGCTGCGATAAGTGCTGTCTACAAAAACACCATAGGCTGCTCCGCCACTTAAACCCATATAGAAGGGCGTACTCATGTAAAGAGGATCATCTTCTTCACCGTAAGCAAAAGCATCGGTATTCCAGTGTTGGTACCATTTGCCGCGTCTGTTCAAATGGCCGGTTTTTTCACCGAGGCCCATGAATATTTCATCATCGCGCAAGGTTTTATAATTGTACCATTCTCTGCCAATGCGTGAAATACCAAAAGCAGCATCGTCGGCCAACAGAATCTTCCCTTCCTTGTTTTTTAGGGTAAATCGGAGGGGATTTGCCTGTACTTCCAAGTCGAGACTACCGGTACTGAGCAGCCAACCGTTGGTTGTACTGTTCCAGCTCAAATCGGTTTTTTCGGCATTACGGACCACGGCGTAGGAGAAATCTTCAAAATCTTCTTCTATTCCAACCACCCGCAACCGCACAATGTCGGCCCGGTAAATCTGCAGTTCCACTTTGGCTTCGGCCAATTCAAAGGCAATTCGTTGGCCGTCTAAAATAACGCCAGTGCAAGGGCCCAGTGCCACATTCACTGGGTCGAGTCTTTTTCGCATGTTTGTATTTTTAACTCAGGGCTGCTGGTTTGAGCACATATACCCCGTAGTCGATGATGTTAAGGTCTTTTTGAAGCATCACGGTTTCGCCATTCAGCAGGTTGAGCATGGTCTTGCCTTGCAATTCGGTAGGTAAGGTCACCTTGCTCAATCCACCACGCACATTCACCAGTACAAACAAGGCCTGATCGCCAGTTCCCCGCTGATACATGATTACATCTTTGCTGCTATTTTCTGGGAAGCTGATTTCGGTGCCACGTAAAACCGATTCCTGGTGGTAAATGCCCAGCATTTTTTGATAAGCCTCACGCATAAAAGCATTGTCGCTCCAGGCGATGCTGCTTTTTTCAAAAAGATTCATTTTTTCGGGATGACCTACTTCCTGGCCGTTGTAAATCAAAGGTACACTGGGCAGGTAAATGCTGGCTGCAAATGCAGCCAATGAGCCTTCTCTGCTTTTGAAAAGCTGGACAGGCACATCGTCCCACGAGGTTTCATCGTGATTGGTGATGAATCGCATCAATCTGCCGTTGGCGGGCACCTTTGCTGTTTCTTTTTGTGCAACCTCTGTGAAGTTAGCCGCTGGTTCCCCGTCAAATATTTTTTTCAGGGTGTGGTACACTTCCCAACCATAGGTATAGTCGAAACCAGCATCGTAGAGTTCGGGCTTGGCGCCTTCCGCTAACATGATAACCGGTTTGATTTTATTTACGCGTTCTATGGCAGACTTCCAGAAACTGGTGGGTACCATCTCAGCCACATCGCAGCGATAGCCATCGATATTGAATTCTTTTACCCAATATTCCATCACCTTGGTCATTTCCTCAGGTACTGCAGCATTGTCGTAGTTCAAATCGGCTACATCCGACCAATCGGCCACCGGTGGCACAATTTGTCCAGAGTCGTTGCGCGTATACCAATCGGGATGTTGGTCAATCCACGCGTTATCAAAGGCAGTATGATTGGCAACCAAATCAATAATCAAGTACATTCCCTTGGCATGGGCTGCATTCACCAGTGCTTTGAAGTCGTCTTTGGTACCAAATTCCGGGTTAACATCGTAAAAATCTTTTACGGCATAAGGTGATCCAAAGGTGCCCTTGCGGCTTTTTACCCCCACCGGATGGATGGGCATGAGCCAAAGGGTATTAACACCCAACGATTTAAGGCTATCGAGGCCTGCAATAACGCCTTGGAAAGTGCCTTCGGGACTAAAATTCCGAACATAAATTTCATAAATGGCCAATTGATCCTTCGGAGGAGCTGGAAGTTCAGCCACAGCATCAGCTTTTTTTTGGTCTTTGCTGCCACAAGCAATGGCCATACTTGCGAGTATCATCAAGGAGAGTATTTTTTTCATGGGGGTGTTTTGAAGCGCTAAAACTACCTACTGTGTTGCAATCGAACAAAAAAAACGAATTTTTTCCGCTTACGGGCTGATTTTCAATTGTTAGCCAGCCATCAGATTACAGCCTCGCAACTCGCTGTGGTCGAAGCGGCCCAAAATTTCAAATTGGCCATCAGGCAAAATTCTGCCTAAATCCTGCGTTTGCAAAAAGGCGCAACTGTCTATGTTGGCCAAGTCTATCAAATTTACTCCACCCGTTTTTCCCATTGGAAGTAAAGTGAATGGATCGTGGGTATCGCGAATGTTCACTTTTAAACTGGGCACACGGTTGTAAATACCAGCGCCTGCCGAATAGGCTTGCGAAAGCAATTCAGTCATGCCGTACTCGCTGTGCACTTGATTCACTGCAAAAGCACTCCTGAGTATTTCGTGCAATTCTTCCCGCACAAGCTCGCGCCGTCGGCCTTTCATTCCACCGGTTTCCATCAGCATATCATCGGCTTCTAACGCAAAGGCATCTTCCGATTCAGCCAAATCGAGCAGTGCATAACTCACGCCCCACAAAAGCACTTTTTTGCCTTGGCTTTTAGCGCGCTTATAAGAGGCATGAAGCCCCTTGTAGTCGTACAGAAAAAAGCCACTTTCAATATGATTTCCCGCTTTGATAAAATGGTCGATCATATACACCAAACTAGAGCCGCCCCGTTCAAGGTAGCTGGGAAGTAAGGCCAAAATGACCCAGTCTGACAGAGGACCGAAGGCCGATTCAAATAGACTTCTGCTGTGTCTTTCGTAAAACGAAAGGTCAGATAGTGCGTGGATGGCCGGCGTTTGTCCAGTAGTGGTGCTGCTGCTGAAATGGGCTACTGCGCCAAAATCCCAGGCTTTGACGGAGTGGGACTTAAAAAACGCAAGGGGCAAGGCAGGTATGTCGTACAGCTGGGTAATAGACTCGGGCTGAATGCGCAATGCCGACAAATAAGCAGCATATACAGCCACATTTTTGGCTTGCCAATGAAACAGGTCCATGGCAAAAGTATCTACCGCAGAGGCATCCTGCCACGCCATGGTTTCAAAGCGCTGGTGAAATGAAGCGGCTTCGGAGGCGATTTTTACAGACGCAGCATGCAACATGTGCCAAAGTTACGGCACCTACGCAACTTTAACGGCCTACTTACGTTCAAGCTCCGTATTTTTGTTTATGCGCAAACTTATCGCAGCTTCTATTTTGTTCTGGTTGGCATCGTTGAGTTGTCAGCCCATCCGTTTGTTCGATGAAGTGCCTGCCATCAAATTTGAATCAATCACGCCCGGGGTGGCCCGCGAAAATATAGATACAGTCTTGATTGTGTTCAGCTTTACCGATGGAGATGGAGATCTGGGTTTAGAATCGGGCGATACCACGAACGATATTACCGTGATTGACAAGCGCAACGGACCACCTGCCATTGGCGATATTACCTTTCCGTACCGCATGCCTTTTGTAACGCCACCCGGACAAAGCAAACAAATCTCGGGCACGGTAGAACTTAAAATGCAGAATCTCATTCGACGACCGGGACTACTAACCGATACCGTACGGTACGAAATCCGCATAAGAGACCGCGCCAATCGTTTCAGCAATACCATTGTAACTCCACCCATCGTCATTACAGCACCCTAATTTATGCACCTACGCAACAGACTCTTGATCCTACTTGCTTTGTGCACACCCTCGTTTGGTATGGCCCAAGCGGGAGGATTGTCGGTTTACAATTTTCTTCGTCTCACCCCACCTGCACGTATTACGGCCTTAGGGGGCTTCGCCACCGCCACACTCGATGGGGATGTTAATTTGGCCGCCTACAATCCGGCCTTGTTGGGTGGTGATTTACATCAACGCTTGGGCATGTCGGCGGTGAATTATGTGAGTGATATAGGCTTTGGTCAGGCCAATTACGCCCACCATCTCAGCGATAAAAAAGGGACCTTGGGTTTTTCGGCTACTTATATCAACTATGGAAAGTTCGATCGCACCGATCCTGCCGGCAACAATATGGGGACTTTTAATGCCAATGAAATTGCTTTGCAAGGCGGATGGGGAAAGGAATTGAATCGTTACTTCAGAACAGGTGCAAATGTAAAATATGTAGGTTCTTTTCTGGAATCGTACCAATCACATGGAGTGGCTATCGACATGGCCGGTATGTATGTCGATACGGCTAACCGCATTACTGCAGCTTTGTTGATTCGTAATTTTGGAACGGTACTCAGCAGTTATTATCCAGAGGGGAGTGGAAATGCACTTCCTCTTGATATACAACTCGCATTTACCAACCGTTTAAAATATGTTCCATTTCGATGGGGAGTGGTTTTTCACAGTCTCCACAACTGGAATTTGCGTTACAACGACCCGGCCGATGTCTTTTACCGGCGACAGGTGCTCCTAAACGAGGGTGAGCAGCCTGCAGAACAAGGAAATGCATATGGAGACGAGTTTTTCAGGCATTTGGTATTGAATGGGGAGCTGCTTTTATCGAAAAATTTCCATCTTCGATTTGGCTATAATCACCAGCGCCGTCGCGAATTGTTGATTCCTACCCGTTCGGGAAGCAGTGGTTTTTCGTGGGGATTTGGATTGCAGGTAAAGCGATTCCGCTTCGATTATGGAGGTGGAGCCCTCACTTTAGCAGGCACCTCGCATAACTTTAGCGTAACTACCAATTTGGGCGATTGGTAAAAAAAAAGCCCGGAGGATTTCCCCGGGCCTGTTTCAATCTGTAGTCAGATTAGGCGAATGGATAACGATTCTCTTCCAAAATTTTGGCAGCAATGCTTCTACGCACCAGTTTTAAGTTCTCAGGCTGTGCCTTGGTGAAACGCTTCAATCCCAACAACATCATGCGCTGTTCATCGCCTTCTGCGAAGGCGTAAATGGCTTCTTTACCAGCATGGTTACACTTTTCGGCAGCCTGATGCATGAAGTTGATGGTCATGGCATAACGCTCTACGCAGGCAGCTTCGCCCAATCGACCGGCCAGCTTCTCGGTTTTGAGGATAGCCGATTCTAAGGCATAAACCTGAATGGCCATGTCGGCAAGGCTCATCAAAATTTCCTGTTCATCGGCCAGCTTGGTCTGAAACTTCTGAACGGCAGCACCGGCAACCATGAGGGTGGCTTTTTTGAGTCCAGACAACACCTTTTTGGCAGGAGCGAGGTAGCTTTCATCTTCTTCGGCACCGAAATCTGGAATTTCCATGAGCTCTTGGGCTACTTTCATGGCTGGACCAATAAGGTCGAGTTCGCCTTTGAGGGCCTTGCGGAGCAGCATGTCTACCGTCAACATGCGGTTGATTTCGTTGGTGCCTTCATAGATGCGGCTAATACGCGCATCGCGGTAGGCAGCTTCCATGGGAGCATCGGCCGAATAGCCCATGCCGCCGTAAATCTGCACGCCTTCGTCGGCCACAAAAGCCATTGCTTCTGAGCAAAAAACCTTGATGATGGCACACTCTGCTGCATATTCCTCAATGCCTTTGAGCTTGGCTTCAGCATCGTCAAGGCCTTTGTCTTTGAGGCGCTGCTGGTTGTTTTCGATGTCTTGACCGGCACGGTACAAGGCTGCATCGGCTACATAAGCGGCTGTGGCCATATCGGCCAATTTGTGCTGAATGGCACCAAAGCTTCCGATGGTTTGTCCGAACTGCTTGCGCTCGTTGGCATACTGTGTGGCAAAGCCAATTACTTTGAAAGCAGCACCCACCACAGCAGCACCCAATTTGATACGACCAGCGTTGAGTACATTAACGGCGATTTTAAATCCACCGCCACGTTCGCCGAGCATGTTTTCTACGGGTACTTTCACCTTGTCGTAGAATACCTGGCGGGTCGATGAAGACTTCAAACCGAGTTTGTGTTCTTCTTCGTTCAGGCTCAAGCCGGTTACTTCGTCCTTGTGAAATACGAAGCCTGTGATGTTTTTATCGTCCTCAATGCGTGCAAATACGATGAACACATCGGCAAATCCGGCGTTCGAAATCCAGATTTTTTGACCGGTAATCTCGTAATGTTTGCCATCAGGGGTAAGTACAGCTTTGGTTTTGCCAGAATTCGCATCCGAACCGGCATCCGGCTCGGTGAGGTTATAGCAGGCAATCCATTCGCCGCTGGCTACCTTAGGTAGGTATTTATCAAGGAGTTCCTTGCTGCCGTAGTATTGAATGGGCAGGGTACCAATGCCCGTGTGCGCACCAAAGGCGGTGGCCAACGAGCCGGTCATGCTGCTGATTTCTTCACAAATCAACATAGAAGTATTAAAGCCCATGCCCATGCCGCCATATGCTTCGGGTACGCTCACGCTGAGCAAGCCCATTTCACCGGCTTTTTTCATGAGTTCCTCCACCAAAGCGTAGTCGCCTTTTTCGAAGCGTTGCAAATGAGGCAATACTTCAGTTTTCATGAATTCCTTGGTGGCCTCAAACATCATGAGCTGTTCTTCGGTAAAATCTTCACGGATGAAGATATCGGCAGCCTTGGTTTCCTTTACGAGGAACTCGCCACCGCGCAATGATTTTTTTGTGCTGGTTTCCATATGGAGTGCTTTTTATAGTATTTCGTAAATTCCTGCTACGCCTTGACCTCCACCCACACAGGCGCTGATCATGCCGTATTTTTGATTGCGGCGGCGCATTTCGTTGAAGAGCTGCACCGAGAGTTTGGCGCCCGAACAACCCAGTGGATGACCCAAGGCAATGGCGCCGCCGTTCACATTGATGCGCTCGGGGTCGAGATCAAGTTCCTTAATCACCGCCAACGATTGTGCTGCAAAGGCTTCGTTGAGCTCAATTTGTTCGATATCGGCTTGCTTCAAACCGGCTTTTTTCAAAGCCAATGGAATAGCCGCAACCGGACCAATACCCATATAACGCGGATCAACTCCCTGCGTGGCATAGCTCAGCATGCGGGCAATGGGCTTCAGGCCGAGTTCGTTCACCATTTTCTCCGACATCACCATCACGAAAGAGGCGCCATCCGACGTCTGCGAGGAATTTCCCGCCGTTACGCTGCCACCTGCGGCAAATACTGGCTTCAGCTTGGCCAAGGCCTCGATGTTGGTGTCTTTGCGTGGGCCTTCGTCGGTGTCAACCACAAATTCGCGGGTACGCTTCTTCATTTTCTCATCAACATACACCTCCTGCACAGTCACCGGCACAATTTCGTCTTTGAACTTGCCCGATTCGATGGCGGCGATGGCCTTTTTGTGGGAGTTGAAGGCGAAAAGGTCTTGCTCTTCTCGACCAATGCCGTATTTACCGGCCACTTGCTCGGCGGTGAGGCCCATGCTGGTGTAATAATCGCCGTGGGTAGAAGCTATTTTATAGTTGAGCGCTGTTTTCCAGCCCATCACAGGCACCAAGCTCATCGATTCGGTACCACCGGCAATGATGCAATCGGCCATGCCCGAATGAATGCGGGTAGCTGCAATGGCAATGGCTTCGAGTCCCGACCCGCAATAGCGGTTAATCACCATGCCTGGTACATTGATGGGCAAGGAGAGGAGGGAGATGATGCGCCCCATTTGCATGCCTTGCTCGGCTTCGGGGACAGCGTTACCCACAATGAGGTCGTCGACCCGGCTGGGATCCAACTGCGGAATGCTGGCTACGAGGTGTTTAATCACGTCGGCAGCGAGGTCGTCGGGACGGGTAAATCTGAACCCTCCCTTGGTTGCTTTTCCTACGGCAGTACGGTAGCCTGCCACAATGTATGCGTTCATGTTCGTTAGTTTCGGAGTGGACGGCCTGATTTGAGGACAGATTGGATGCGCTCTAGGGTCTTTTTCTCACCCAAGAGTGAGAGGAAAGCTTCGCGCTCGAGGTCGAGCAAATATTGCTCGCTTACTTCTTGCGGATACGACAAGTCGCCGCCACAGATGGCATAAGCCAATTTTTCGGCGATTTTTTTGTCGTGGTCGCTGATGTATTTGGCCATGTGCATGCCGTTGATGCCGGCGAGGAAGAGGGCCATGCCGCCGCGACCTTGCACTTTCACATTGTTGCGGGGCTGGGGCTGCACATAACCGGCTTCTGCCAGTTCCAAGGCCAGGCGCTTGGCATCAGCTAAATGCAAACGCTCGTTCATCGAAATGCGATCGCCCCGGCGCAGATAGCCCAAATCGAAGGCTTCGTAGGCCGAAGTAGCTACTTTGGCAGTCGCGATATTCATGAACGCATGTTGCAGTGGATTGTATTCCACATCACCTTGCTGAATGCTGTCGGCCACGCGCAACGCCATTTCTTTGGTGCCCCCACCGGCCGGAATCACACCTACGCCTACCTCCACCAAACCGATGTAGGTTTCGGCAGCTGCCTGAACAGCGTCGGCGTGCAGGGTGAGTTCGCAACCACCGCCGAGGGTAAGTCCCTTAGGCGCTACCACCACCGGAATGCTCGAATAGCGTGCACGCATGGTGAATTTTTGGAAGGCACGGATGGCGAAATCGAGTTCGTCGTACTCTTGTTCCACCGCCAGCATGAACACCATGCCCAAGTTGGCACCGGCTGAGAAGGTCGCTGAATCGTTGGCTACTACGAGCGCACGGTAATCTTTCTCCGCCAAATCAACTGCTTTGTGGAAGCCAGCTATCACTTCGCTGCCAATGCTGTTCATTTTGGTGTGGAACTCCAGGTTCAGCACGCCGTCGCCCATATCGATGACCGAGGTGCCACTGTTTTTCCAAACGGTTTTCTGACCGCGGAGCACATCGAGGGCCACGAGTTGCTGGCTGCCAGGAATGGGTTCGTAAGTACCGGTAGCGGGACTGTAATACAGTTTTTGTCCGTTTTCAATCTTGTAGAAATGCGTATGACCGGCTTCCAGCATTTGGTTGATCCAAGGTGCCGGTGCCTGACCGTACATGGTCATGAGGTTGGCCATGTCGCGCACGCCAACTGCATCCCAGGTAGCAAACGGGCCGAGCTCCCAACCGAAACCCGCCATCATGGCATCGTCTATTTGGTAGAGATGGTCGGCAATTTCGGGCATGCGGTGCGATACGTATTTAAAAAGGTAGATGAAGTTCATGCGGATGAACTCACCGGCTTTGTCGGGCATTTGCACCAGCATTTTCAACCGCTTGCGCAGGTTGTCTTCGGCCTTGATGGGGTCGAGCAGCGGGAATTTTACCTTTTCCTGCGGACCGTATACCAGGGTTTGCAGGTTCAGCGAAAGGATTTCTTTTTTGCCTTCTGCCGACTTCGACTTCTTATAAAATCCTTGCCCGGTTTTATCACCCAGCCAGTTGTTCTCCACCATTTTGGTGAGGAAGGAGGGAAGGGCGAAGAGATCGCGGGCTTCGTCGTTTGGACAATTGTCGGCAACGCCTTGTGCCACTTTCACCAGGGTATCGATACCCACCACGTCGCAGGTACGGAAGGTGGCCGATTTCGGCCGGCCTATGAGCGGACCTGAAAGCTTGTCGATGGCTTCGACACTCAGACCAAGCTTCTCCATGCTGTTGAACAAGGCCATGATGCCAAAAACGCCCACGCGATTGGCAATAAAGGCGGGGGTATCCTTGGCCAATACGGTGGTTTTACCCAAAAACTTGCTACCAAACTGCATCAAGAAATCAGTTACTTCCGAATGCGTCTCGGGTGTTGGGATGATTTCGAGCAGCTTGAGGTAGCGGGGAGGATTGAAGAAGTGGGTACCGCAGAAATGCTGACGGAAATCGTCGCTTCTACCAGCAGCCATCATATGAATGGGTATGCCTGAGGTATTCGATGTGACGAGTGTACCTGGCGTACGGTATTTTTCGACCTGTTCAAAAACCTGTTGTTTGATTTTGAGGTTTTCGACCACCACTTCCATCACCCAGTCGGACTGAGCGATGCGGTGCATATCGTCTTCAAAGTTTCCGGTTTGAATGCGTGACGCAAACGATTTGTGATAGAGTGGGGCGGGGTTCGACTTGATGGCGGCTTGTAAGGCATCGTTTACAATGCGGTTGCGCACTTTTTTGTTGTCGAGGTCCAAACCAGCCGCTTTTTCAGCATCGTTGGGTTCACGCGGCACAATGTCGAGGAGCAACACCTGTACGCCTATGTTGGCAAAGTGACAGGCAATGCGCGACCCCATGATGCCCGAACCCAGGATGGTTACCTGCTTAATGATTCGTTTCATGATGTATGGTTTGATTTTTTTGGTCGAAAATGTGGTTTTCAGCAATGAGGGTGTTTACGGTGTCCATTACCCTGTAAAAGGCCTCTAAGTCGGTGGGAGATACGCTGTCTTGCACCTTGCGGTTGAATTGGCGCACTTTGTCCTTCGCTACCTCACGGGCCTCTTTGCCCAAATCGGTAAGGAATATTTTCACCGCGCGGCGATCGTTGGCATTGTAGCGGCGGCGTTCTATCCAGCCACGGTCTTCTATATTATTGAGGATGCGGGTCATGCTTGAGGCTTCCATGCCTAGAAGGGGAGCTAGCTGGGTTACCTGGGTGCCGTCGTCGTCGATATGTAGGAGTACAAACGCAGCCGATACACTTAGGTCGTATTGTTCCGCTTCTGTATTGTACATCCGTGCGATGTTCAACCAGGTAAGTTTGGTCTCAAAGCAGATGGTTCTTTTTTTCTGTGACATAGGATTGTGGCCACAATATAATATGCCTGCATACAATATGCAAGAATATTAAAAATAAAAAGCAGCCCTCCTTAGAAGGCTGCTTGTCGAATCCATGTTTCACTCCAAATCCGACCTTACGAAGTTAGCGATCAAACCTTAAAGCGGTGCTTATCCACACAAAACCGAAATAGTTGCGCAATTCGTTTTGCTTTTTCCGCATAATAACATTTGTATTTGGTGGATTCGATTTGCCTTTTTAATTTCGAATACAAATCGACGGACTCATGAAAAACTGTTTTAAATCAATGGTTTGTGGATGGCGTTCCTTCATCAAACCAGCATTGTTACTAGGCCTTGTTGCTGTATTTTCAATTTCGATGGTGTCGTGCAGCAAAGACCGGGGGATGAATCAATTTCACATCCAAGGGCAACTTGTAGAATTAGGAACCAACACGCCACTAAGGCATGCTGGGGTAAAATTCATCGTTTTCAAAAGCCACAAAAGCTCTCCACTGGTGAGTGCCGTGCACATCCCCGTTGATTCATTCGAAACAGATGCGAATGGAAGGTATGACCATGTTTTCAAAACGCCTGAGTTATTAGAGAACTTCAGAGTCAAAATTGTAGGCACCATTCCTGGCTATTTTGGAAACCGGTATACCTATAATTTCACTAGTTCTGCAGATGCTTTGAAGAGAGTACATTTGGTTCGTATTGTGAGGTTTACTTTTAAAGTAGATAATCGAAATGGGAGCCCAAATGATATGTTTAGTTACATAATGCCTGGAATGGTAGGGTTTAATGGCTTTGCTGGTAATGAATTACATTCGTTTGAAAGCCAGCAAGGCGCCTTTTCACCCTTTACCATCAACTTTGGAGATTGGCAAACAGACTCTACTTATTTGATTCCCATTTTCATTGACTCGCTCGAGTCTTACACCTACACACACGTAATTGGGAATTAATAATTTGAACGCGAAGTTTCTTGGTTAGGTAGCAGATTTTGATTTTCCAATTGCTAGAGATTTCGATTGACTTAATGTGACTGTTTTGGTAGTGTAATTTATCTGACACGATGAATCTTCGGATAGATTAAACTTGATCTGATTGGATGCGCTTTGTGAGTAATTGCATTGACTAGCTAGGATGGAAGTTTGCGTGCCCAGCAGCGTAACTCTAAATATGATTTAATAAAATATACAATACCAATAACTGAAAAACAGTAACCTTTTTGGCGGAAAAGGTGACGCACCATTGGATCCATGTTTCACTTCAAATCCAATTTTTATGTTCACCTTCATCAAAAAAATGGCCCTAACAGGCAGCATGGTGCTGCTTGGGGCCGGGGGCGTGGGCGCCCAGCAACAGATAGCCCAACAACACATCAATCGTTTTAGCCTTTTACAGCCCTTTGTTCCTGAAGGAGTGTTGGTCGAACGAAGTCCTGCCAGTTTTTTGCGAAATACATTAACTCTCGACCCTGACCGGTACGCATACCAGCGGCAAGACACCTCCCATTGGAACCATTTCGTGGAATTTTACCGTTTTTGGCAGCCAGCTAGCTACCAGATGAGCCGCTTTCCACTTTCGGCCGATACCTTGACCGACGCTGCCGAAAAAGTAATGTATGGTGGTTCTATTCCTGCAAACTGGCAGCAGCGCCAAATCCAAAATGAAGTGGTGCTGGGTGCCATGCATTTTAATTATCGTGAATTTGCAGATAATGCCCTCGATAGTATGTACGTATATTACGACGAGCAGGTAGATAAATACCGCTTGGGTTTAGGCTCAATTACTTTTACCGATACGGTTTGGACCGACCCCAATAACCTCAATGCTTGGAGCATTCAAACCTTTACACGCACCTTTCACAACCAAACTACCCTGCAGCGCTGGTCGGTGACCAGGCCATTTTTTCTGGTGGCTGCGCATACCCAAAGCGTTAATGTCATGCCCGGAGAACCGGTACGGTTTACACTGCCTACGGAACTTTTTTTTGGTGCTTGGTCGGGTTTGCAGCTTCAGTTGAATTTCGACAATGGGCAAGGTTTTGTACCCGTTTCGGTGGGTCAAACCATTGCTATTACTTACACTACACCTGGTAAAAAGTGGTTGAAATACCGTCTGGTAAATGCCGATGGTGGGGTGGTAACTGGTCAAAATGGTGTAATATCCTTGAATGTGGGCATTATGCGCTTGGGAGCACCTACTCAAATGTTCTTCAGTAATCAGCAAACCTGCATCTCCTTTCCCGGTGTAAGCCCAGGCAGTGCGGTAGCTTTTGTGAAGACCGCACCCCAAAATCAGGGACAATTGCGGAAACCTTTCATATTGGTGGAAGGTATTGAAATGGAAAGTATTGTTAAAGGAAGTGCTATTCATGTAAAGGCCAACGAAAATGGATTTGGTGACCTAAATTGGTCAAACATCAGCTCAGGCAACTTTGGGCCTGGTCGCGAACACATTGCGGAGCTTACCGTTTTTCTAGATTCAATCAATCGGGCGGGTTACGACATCGTTTTTGTAGATTTTTATACCAACAGGGCCAGGATTGAAGCCAATGCCATGGCCTTGGCGTCAATCATCGAGCAAATCAATCATCAACTACAGGCCAATGGATCTAATCGCAATTTAGAAGTGGTTGGCGCCAGCATGGGGGGCTTGATTGCCCGGGTGGCTTTGCGCCAAATGGAGCTGCAGGGTTGCTGCCACAATGTTAAATTGTTCACTACCTATGCTACGCCGCATATGGGGGCCAATGTGCCTTTGGCCATGCAATTGGGCTTAAAAGATGGGGCGTATCGCTTGAACTTTTTGGGCTTTGCCAATGATGTGAAACTTCAATACGACTTGGTACTGAACTCACCCGCTGCCCGCCAAATGCTGTATTACCATGCCGAAAGTGATGCACGCAATGACAGAACCCATTTTGCCGATTTGATTCAAAATTTGGGTTGGCCTTTGGAACCAAGAAAGGCAGCCGCCACTAATGGGAGTATGCAAGGTCTACTGCAACGCTCCTCAGAAGACATGTCTTCAGTAGTTTTGAGTCCTGGAATGCAATTATTCTTGCAAACTCACGAAGTCTGGGTACCTACCAATTTCCCATTACCCAATAATGCTCGAAATTACCGTGCTGCCGGTACCAATGGGATGTATTTATCACGTAACGAAGGTTTTGTGATGCCTCATTCTCCCAATGCAGTCACTAATGCTTTACTTTATCGTGCTGGAAAAGATGTTAATTCAAATTTGTCAGATGCAATCGAAGCAAATTTAACCTATGTCAGAGGCCTTTTCAGAGTTCTAAAGCGAAGTCAGTCAGTTGCTTCAGCCGCAGCAGCAAATCCAGTAATAGCCCCTTTGATTTTAGCCGCTGGAGCTGTTAAAATTTTACAACTCTCAAGAGAAATTGACGCTTCTTTGCAACATCAGTTCAATGCGAACATCAATTCTAATTTGTCTTTCGTACAATCACATGCTACTTTCCCTACAATTGGTGTAGATTATGCCCCGGGCGATTTCAACGATGGCAAGGCTGAAAGAAGTAAATCTATTTTCTCTAAATCTAGTTTTTTTGTGAATAGCACTTTTGTGCCTACCACAAGTTCTCTTTCAATTTCAGATTTAAATATTCTGTTACCTATTAATCAGGCGTCTATTAAGTCTATTCCAAATTCATTCATTGGCTTAGAAGCTATTTACGTGCCTCAGGATGTACAACAGACTATAAATCAAAAACATGTATTTGTGAATGATATCGTTTCTTCACAAATACAATCCAATCAAAAAACTTCTGTTAGCTCGTTCCAAAACAATCGGCTTGTTGAATCGATTAATATATCGAGGCCTATTTATGTAAATAACACCCTCTGGGCCATGAACGCCGACGTAGAACTTGCTCCATGGCGGGTAGGTAATGGCGGCCATTTGGGCATTAACCGCAACCTGCCTGTAAATCTTAATGGTCAACCTATTTTGGCAAGTAATAGGCCAACCCCCAATTTTCACTTTGTAACCAAAACGAGCACATTCGATTGCGATTCAGTGCCTGTGGTGATTGAAAATGGGGGCACCATGGAGTTGGGTGAAATTCAACCGGGCAATGCACTTACCACCGAAGTATATTTTCGCCAAGCCAGCAGTTTGAGCTTGTCTACCGGCTCTACCTTGCGCATCAACAACCGCAGTCGATTGATCATCGAAAGGGGATCTACCCTCTTTGTACATCCGGGTGCGACCATTGTACTAGATGGCGATTCGGCCATTTTGGAAATTCAAGGCCGTGTGGTTTTGGTTGGAAACGCAGTGTTTGGCTTCACAGGTTCAGGATTTGTAAGGGTAAATCAGACAACTGGTGTATTTGGTAATCGCTGGACATTCGGTCAGGGCAGTAGCATCAGTCTTGTTGGATCAGGTAGAAATGATAAAGTACTGGAAATCGTGGGTGACTGCCGCTTGCTGGATACAGCTGCTGTGGTTGAAATAAGAAATGCACGGGTAGAACTCATGGCTTCGGCCCGCTTAAACGTGCATGGCAAGGTGAATTTTGAAAATGTGCATTTTACAGGACCAGGAACGAGGGCACATCACGGGGTTCTGGTACATGGACAACCTCAATTACGCATTCATAACTGCTTATTTTCCAATGGCCTGGTTGGATTGTCTGCCAATTTGCTCACCTACAATGGTACATTGTCGCTAGAGCAGGTGATTTTCAACAACAACCAAACGGGATTGGAGACTTTCGGCAGATCGGCCAACTTAACCCATTGCCAAGGCCGACTCAATACCGTTTTCTGGAGAGCCTACGATATTGAAGGCACCAGCCGCGTGAGGAACTGTCATATTTTGAGTAACCAGGAGGGAATACATGTCATGGGTCAACATGGTGCTCAACTTGAGATTTTGGAGTCGCGACTTGATAGTAATGTGCGTGCTGTAATGACCTTCGGGGATTTGAAACTAAAGCCGTATTGTTCGTCTTTCAGCAACAACACCTTTGGCATTTATGCTGGAAATACGCACGTACTGTTGGGTGGAAATGCCAATAATACGCTGAGGAACAATCACCAAGCCATTTATTTGGAAGAAGTTGATAACCTATTTTTGGTGAATGGCTACAATGATTTTTCGGGAAGCGATTGGTATATCACGGGCCGATTTACCGGAATTGCACACAATTACTTAAGTACAATACCTAATGTGAATGGCTTTTTCCTCAATGTGGCCAATAACCGCATGCCCCTAGTACAGCAGCAACTGCCTATCGATTTAGAAGATGGTGACGGAATTAGCGTGCTTGCAACCCAATGGACTTTCATGAGCAGCATTCCCCTCGCTTGCGTAAGAATTGCCTCGGCCGACTATGATTATTGGGTGCTCAGTTCTTCGCAATCTACCATTCCGGTGGAAGTTGGAGGAGTATCTAAAACATTGCCTTCGGCCTTGTTGGATGCTGTTCAGTTGGTTTCCAAGAACGAAATTGTAGCCAATCCGCAAGATTTGGTGGCCGTTCAACAATTCCATGAAATATTCCAATCGATGCGTAATCAGCTGGAAGTTCCGCTGAATAAAGAGGAAAAGTTGATGGTGTCATTGGGCCTCACCCGCATGATTGAAGCGGTAAGTAATGCCTATCGTTATGCGCTTTTGCAACCGGCCAGAGGTGACGATGAATTCCCGCTCAGCAATGCCATTGAATGGACAGTGGAGGAAATACAGCATCGGTTGTCGGATCCTGATGTGATTGCTGATGCAGAGGCAACCCATTTGCTGAAGCTAAAATTGGCACATGTATATAGAATAGGCGAATACTATAAACAAGCTTTAATGGTATTGGAAGAAATCGTCAATGCACAATTGCTTGGCACCGATGTACATACCCAAGCTATTTACTGGAGATGTATTTGCGAAGTGGAAATGAGTTTGGTTAAGGGTGAAATTTCAGCCGAAGAGTTTGAACTACTCCGCATGCCCTGCTTACAACAGATTCCGGAAATGCGTAAAGCCAATCGTATTTGGACCATGCAGCAGCTTTTTGATGCCCAATCGTCCAAAACGCTGGATTTAAAGGTGTACCCTAATCCTGCTAGCGAAAAAGTGCATCTCGAACAAATGGCCGACAATGGAGCCGCTAAAATTAAACTGGCTAATATTCAAGGTCAGGTATTGCGCCAAATCGACTGGAACAACCCTTATGAAGTATTTACCATTGATGTAGATAACCTTCCTGCAGGGATGTATGTCTTGGAGGTTTATACCTCTAATGGAAAATGGGCTAAATCTAAATTCGTGAAAAAGTAATCAGAGTCTAAATACCTCTTTGATTACATCCTGGTGCGTTTGTCCAAACTGGGCAACGCACCAGGTCATTAAAATGGCGCGCTCACTGGGGCTTATCCATCGAAGTCCTTTTTTAAGTTCTTTCCGAAACAAATCTTTGTCGAAGCTTACCTGGGTAAGCACATGCTTTACAAAATCGAGCATCTGTTTCATGGTGCTGTAATTGAGATCACTAAGTTAGTACAATTGGCTCATTAACGAGGCCTTTTATAAATTGGTGCTTCACTCTGTACGGTTTAACAAACAGGTAATACAGTTGTCTTCGGTAAAGTGCTCATTTCGTATTACTTTTGCGGCGTAAAAGGAAAAGTGATGAAGAAAATTTTAACATTCATGCTGGTTGCCATGTCGGCCTTTGCTGCTCAAGCACAGGTTTACCCGTTGCGAACCATTGAGCAAATCCAGTTTATCAACCCCGACACATTGCTCACTGGCAGAACGCTATCGCCTTTGTTGACTGATACCGTTCGGGTGAGAGGCTTGGTCATTTTTAACCCAAGAAACCATGCATTAAGCGCTAACTGGAAAGCTTCCTACCTTGTAGATACTACAGGTTTGGCAAATAATAACTGGAGAGGACTTTTGGTTCGTCTTCCAGCCATTGCCGACTCATCGGCAACTAATTTTTTCAATACATTCCAACCTGGAAATATTGTAGAGGCAACAGGCGTGGTACGTGAATTCCAAGATGCCAGCCCCAATTCGGGTGAAACTCAAGTGGATTTGATTCCGGTTGCTACCTCAGTTGTTGGTTTTGCTGCACCACCTGCTCCAAAAGTGGTTCAAATCAATCAGTTGATGCAATTTGATCCGAATGACCCTGCAGTTCCACAGAAAATCCAGAAAACTACCGGTGAACAGTATGAGGGAATGTACATTGAAATTCCGAATGTTTTCGTCACTGGTGTAAGCACCTTTGGTGGCGGTCGTATTAGCTGGTTGGTTCGTGATGCCTCAGGTGCCGAAATGAACGTGCGTGATGCGTCCGTTTTCTTTCGCCCACCTTTCATTTCTTCTACAGCATCTACACCTCCCAATCCTTTTGCCGATGTATTTGTACAGCAAGGCAAGGCTTTTGCTTACATCAGAGGTGTGATTACCGAAACCAATTTCGCCACGTTGTACCCGCGTTATGAAATAGTGCCGTTGGTTCCAACCGATTTAGGTCCAGTTACTGCTGCTCCACCATTTGCCAGCAGTATTGTGGTAAATCCGGCCATCCCATCTACCAACACCAGCGTAACCATTGGCGCACGCATTGAAGACTTGGATGGATCGGTTTCTTCAGCCCGCCTATTCTACACGAATGGCATTGCGGGTACCCTTTACGATTCGGTACCAATGACTTTAGCGGCGGTTGATTCGTTTGTAGGGACCATCCCTGCCAGCTTCCTCACGCAAAATGGTGCTTATATCAAATACTTTATTCGTGCCATTGACAATCAAGGCAATGTATCCATCACACCGGATACTTCTTTGACCTATTCTGTTTTCCGCGTTTTGAATAGTGGAATCACCCAATTATCTCAAATTCAGGAAACCCCATTCCCCAGTGGTCGTTCTATTTACGATGGTGCCATTGTGAATATGAATGTACGCGGGCGAATTATGTCTACGCTTAGCACCAACGATTACAACCGCATCATTTTCCAAGATGGTCGTGGCCCTTTGTCAGGCATCGTACTTACGCCAGGTAACCAAGGCGCCACCGATATTGATGTTCGTCTTCGAGGCGACAGTATTCACATTACACGCGGTCGTGTTTTTGAAGATTTCGGCATCACTACCATCGAAGTTTTGGCTTACAACTTTGTGAACGCTGGTCAACCTTATGCACCTGTGAGCGTACCTATCGATTCAATCATTGCCCGTCGCTTTAATTTTACCGAAGGTTATGAGTCGATGTTGCTAGAATTCAACAACGTTTTCGTGGTTAATCAAAATCCGGATGCGCCTAGCAACTTTGGTGAATTTGCCATTTACCCCGATTCGAACGTGACTGCAGGCTTGCGTGTACGAGGTGGAGTAGCTCAGTCGAGCCCCGACTTGGGCCAAAACTTCAATACCGATTCGGTGCGTCTGCGTCAGGAATTGGCTTTTATCCGTGGTATTTTAACCTTCAACTTCAGCAACTGGAAGATTCAGCCCCGCAATCGCAGTGATATCGCAGGCTTTTCAACCGGAAGTGGCAATGTATCGGTGCCAGAGGTTTTGAGTAACGCCAACTTAACCCGCTTGTACCCCAATCCAAACCAAGGTCGCTTTACCATAGAAATGCAGGCCAATGCCTTTGAACAAATCCAAATGGAAGTGCTCGATATGGCTGGTAGGGTGTTGCACCGCCAAACATTCGTGGTAGAACCGGGTAATCAGCGATTCGATGTAACTGGCCTCGACTTGTCGAATGGCATGTATATGGTGAAGCTCAGTGGCAACCAGACACGTCAATTTGCAAGATTCCAGGTGAATCGCTAATGGCATAGCACCGCTTTTAGAAAGAGCCATCCTTCGGGGTGGCTTTTTTATTTGAACTTTTTTGCCTTAGCGAGCAGTTGTGACAATGTGTTTACAATTTATGAATGCGCGAAGCCAACTCTTGGGAAGATAATTGTTAATTTAGCCCGAAAGAAACTAACTGCTTCGCTGTTCGTTTTAGACTGAAGAAAGGAATTACCATGGACGCCAAATTTTCTCCCAAAGTAAAAGATGTGATTTCCTACAGCAAGGAAGAAGCCATCCGACTGGGACATGATTACATTGATCCCTGCCACCTGCTGCTCGGCTTGATCCGAGAGGGAGATGGTCAGGCTATAAAAACATTAAAAAGCCTTGGGGTAGATTTGAATCGGCTCAAGAAGTCGATTGAAGACGCTATCAAAGGCAATGCTACAGCGAATGTGGTAAATGCCGAAAATATCCCGCTCACCAAGCAGGCCGAAAAAATCTTGAAAATCACCTTTTTAGAGGCCAAAATTTTCAAGAGTGAGTTGATTGGTACCGTTCATTTATTGCTCTCTATTCTTCGCGAGGAAGACAGCTTGGCCACCCGTATTCTCGAAAAATTCGACATCAATTACGAAGTGGTGAAAGAAGAAATGGACGCCATGATTGAGGGGCGTGAGAAGGCAGAACCACCCAAAGCATCCTACGAAGATGCTTTTTCTGACGATGACAAAAAGTCGTTTGAGCAACCACGCAAACCAGGTGCTACCAAAAGTCGTACACCTGTGCTCGATAATTTTGGTCGCGATTTGTCGCAACTGGCCGATGAGGGCCGTTTGGATCCAATCATTGGTCGAGATGAAGAAATTGAGCGTGTGTCGCAGATTTTGAGTCGGCGTAAGAAGAACAATCCCATTCTCATTGGTGAACCGGGTGTAGGAAAAACGGCGATCGCAGAAGGTTTGGCCTTGCGTATCCATCAAAAGAAGGTATCGCGGGTGCTTTTCAACAAGCGCATTGTTACCCTCGATTTGTCGTCTTTGGTGGCTGGTACCAAATACCGGGGCCAGTTTGAAGAGCGTATGAAAGCCGTTATGGGGGAGTTGGAAAAGAGTCCAGATGTAATTCTTTTTATCGATGAAATCCACACCCTTGTTGGTGCGGGCGGAGCGAGCGGTTCTTTGGATGCCAGCAATATGTTCAAACCGGCTTTGGCCAGGGGAGAGGTTCAGTGCATAGGTGCCACCACTTTAAACGAATACCGTCAATACATCGAAAAAGACGGCGCACTTGATCGACGCTTCCAAAAAGTGATGATAGATCCGCCTTCATCGGCCGAAACCATTCAGATTTTGAACAACATCAAGAGCAAATACGAAGACCATCACAATGTGAGCTATTCGGATGCTGCTATTGAGGCTTGTGTGAAGCTTACTGAAAGATATATTACCGATCGCTTTTTGCCCGATAAGGCCATTGATGCCATGGACGAGGCAGGAGCCAGAGTACACATTACCAATATCAATGTGCCACAGATCATTTTGGATTTGGAAGCTCAGATTGAAGAAATCAAGGAGCTAAAGAACAAGGTGGTAAAAAGCCAGAAATACGAAGAAGCAGCGCGTTTGCGTGATACAGAAAAGCGCTTATTAGACGACTTAGACAAAGCCAAAAACGAATGGGAGGCTGAATCGAAGCTCAAGCGCTACGCTGTGTCAGACGAAAATATTGCCGAGGTGGTAGCCATGATGTCGGGTATTCCTGTTACTCGCATCGCCCAAGCCGAAAGTGAGCGTTTGGGAAGTATGGGCGAAGCTTTGAAGGGCAAAGTAATCGGTCAGGATAAAGCCGTTTCTGCCATCAGCAAAGCCATTCAACGTACCCGTGCGGGCTTGAAAGACCCTAAAAAGCCCATTGGTTCATTTATCTTCCTAGGCCCAACTGGCGTAGGTAAAACCGAATTGGCCAAAGAGCTGGCGCGTTTTCTTTTCGATACCGAGGACGCACTTATTCGGGTTGACATGAGCGAATACATGGAGAAATTCAGTGTTTCGCGTTTGGTGGGAGCGCCTCCTGGTTATGTAGGCTATGAAGAAGGTGGACAACTCACTGAAAAGGTACGTCGCAAACCCTATTCGGTAGTATTGCTCGACGAAATTGAAAAGGCTCACCCCGATATTTTCAACTTGCTCTTGCAGGTGCTCGACGATGGCCAGTTGACCGATGGTTTGGGAAGAAAAGTGGATTTCAAAAACACTATCATTATCCTCACCTCCAACATTGGCTCACGTCAGTTGAAAGATTTTGGAACAGGTGTTGGCTTCACTACGCCTGCTAAAGCAAAATCGGTAGAAGATGAATCTAGAACGGTGATTCAGAATGCGCTTAAGAAGACCTTTTCTCCGGAATTTTTGAATCGCATCGATGATGTAATTGTGTTTAACTCGCTTGAAAAAGACGATATCTTCAAAATCATCGACATTACTATCCGCGATGTATACAAGCGCATCGAAGATTTGGGTTACAAGCTCGAGATTACTGAAGTGGCGAAAAATTTCATCGCAGAAAAGGGTTTTGATCCGCAGTTTGGAGCTCGTCCTTTAAAGCGTGCCATCCAAAAGTATGTGGAAGACACCGTGGCAGAAAAAATCATCAGCGGTGGGCTCAAAGAAGGCGATAAAATTGTGGTGGATTTGAATGATCAGCAAGAAATTGAAGTGAGTTCGGGCACCAAAAAATCGCGAAAGATGAAAGACACGCCGTCGGAAGAAGGCAACGCTAATTGATAAAAGCCCCGAAAGGGGCTTTTGCTTTTTCCACCAAGGACAAAAGCCTGCCTGCTATTCCTTATTTTAGCATCATGAATTACATCCTGTTCGACGACAGTTTGTCGGAGCACCTTTTGCCCTTAACTTACACCCGTCCCAGCTGCGAATTGCTGGTAGGAATTTGGCGATTGCGCGAAAAATGGGAATCGCGTTTAGGGCGTTCGGTTTCCTTTATTACGTATAGGAACTACCTTGCTGCCAAATATCCAGCACATTTCACTGCCGACAATACCTATATCAACGGATCCTTGTTGGTGAATGATGTTTTGCATGATGCCGTGAACAACCTGGGCATGCAGCAAGCGCTGGTGAAGAACGGTCGAGTGGTTGCAGTACGATCTACCGATAATTTAGAGCGCTTTGAAGCCGGACTGTTGGAGGCCGTTGGTATGCAGCTGCTCGAATGGGAGGCGGAGCCCGATTGGATTTCTTATCCTGAGGATATTTTTCATAAAAACGGACGTGAGATTGCCCGCGATTTTGCTGCCATCACAGCAAACCGACAATCGGCCCAGGTAGATGACACCAACTTGCTGATTGGAAAGGAAAATATCTTCATTGAGCCGGGTGCCATTTTAACAGCTTGCACCATCAATGCCAAAGCAGGCCCGGTTTACATCGCTGCCGATGCCGAGGTGATGGAGGGAGCTACCATCAGGGGACCCTTTTACCTGGGCGAACACAGTGCTGTGAAAATGGGAGCTAAAATTTATGGGGATACGAGCATTGGTCCGCATTGCAAAGTAGGTGGCGAAATCACCAATTCAGTCATGATGGGTTATTCGAACAAAGGTCACGATGGCTATATGGGCAATTCGGTCATTGGGGAGTGGTGCAATTGGGGAGCCGATACCAACAACTCAAATCTCAAGAACAATTACGAGCAAGTAAAGCTGTGGGATCATGTATCGGGTCGTTTTCGCAATACAGGACTGCAATTCGCGGGTTTAATCATGGCCGATCATGCCAAATGCGGCATAAATACCATGTTTAATACGGGTACGGTGGTGGGTGTGGGTGCCAATGTTTTTGGAGCAGGTTTTCCTCGGAATTTTATGCCAGCCTTTTCGTGGGGTGGTGCACAATCGCTCGAAACTTTTAGGTTCAACAAATTTTGTGAAACCGCTCAAAAAGTAATGGAGCGTAGGGGACTGCCCTTGGATGACCTTGAAAAATCGATTTTAGAAGCCATTTATAACGAAACAAGTACCCAGCGGAGCTGGGAAAAAACCAAAAGCCATGAGTAGAGCCAAGATTGTTGCCGGAAATTGGAAAATGAATAAAGATTACGAAGAAGGCCTCAGCCTGGCTTCGGAAATCATTCCTATGGTTGAAAGTGAGGCCTCAACGGGGGTTCATGCCATTTTGTTTCCCCCATTTGTGCATTTGCACGCCATTGCCAGTTTGGTAAAGGGTAAAAATCATATCTATGTTGGTGGACAAGATTGCAGTATGCACACCTCAGGTGCGTATACCGGAGAGGTTTCGGCCAGCATGCTCCGCAGTGCAGGGGCAAGCCATGTTTTAGTAGGACACAGCGAACGCCGACAGTATTATGGTGAAAGCAGTGCAGATGGCGCTCTCAAGATAGCTCAGGCACTTGCTGCCGGTTTAATTCCGGTTTATTGTGTGGGTGAAACCAAGGATGAACGATTGGGCGGACAATACGAAGAAATCATAGCTCGTCAATTACAAGAGGGCTTATCGGCACTTAGTGAAGCACAAATGGCCCATGTGGTCATTGCTTATGAACCTGTTTGGGCCATAGGTACAGGACTAACAGCTTCTCCAGAGCAGGCGCAAGAAGTGCATGCCATGATCAGGGGCTGGTTACGCAATCATTTCAGTGCGCAGGTGGCTAATCATACTTCCATACTATACGGTGGTTCGGTGAATGCTGGAAATGCTTCGGCACTTTTTGCCATGGAAGACATAGATGGAGGTTTGGTAGGCGGTGCTTCTCTCAAATCGCGTGATTTTACCGATATTGTAAAGGCCAATCGGTAAGGATGCGGTATTTGAAATACGTGCTCCACAGCACCGAGGATTTTAAGGAAGTACTTTTGGCCGAGCTGGCAGAGGTGGGTTTCGACACTTTTGACGACAGCAAGCCATCCAAATTGGAAGCTTGGGTCACTGAGGCGAACCATGATGCCGAAGCTGTTCAATTTATTTTGGAGCGATATGCCCCATGGATAAGCAAAGTAGAAGGCCCAGAAGTTGAGCCCGAAAAAAATTGGAATGAGACCTGGGAAAGCCAGTACGAAGCGGTAAACATCGATGGCTGGGTTCATATTCGAGCACCATTCCATCCCATACCCACTGCAACTTTCGAACATGTGCTCGAAATAATGCCTAAAATGTCGTTTGGTACGGGCCACCATGGCACTACTGCTGGCATTTTGAGAACCATGAGTGGACTCCCATTCGAAGGAAAGCGCGTACTAGATATGGGCTGTGGTACAGGGGTCTTAGGCATTTTGGCCGCAAAAATGGGGGCTTCTAGGGTATTAGGGATTGATATTGAGCCTTGGGCCGTGGAAAACGCCTTGGAAAATGCAGAACGCAATGCCGTTCAAATGGAAGTTCTGGAAGGTGGGAAGGAACTGATTGATGGGAGTTTTGATGTGATTTTGGCCAATATCAACCGAAATATCATTGTGGACCAGCTACCCGAATATGCCCGTGTAATGGAAAAGGGGGGTATTTTGGTGTGTAGCGGTTTTTACAGGCAGGATGTAGATATCATTCGCGAAAATGCCGCGTTAAATGGTTTTGCTTTTGTGTCGGAAAAAAATGAAGATCAGTGGGCAAACGTGGTTTTTTCAAAGGCCTGAGATGTTGAGAAGGGTATTTCTGTTTTTAGCAGTATTTATTGGTATAGCGGTTTTTCCTGCGATGGGTCAGCAACGTACCGATTTTTCGAACAGTTACGAGTTGTTTGCCCAAGAGCTCAAGGAGCAAATGGAGGCATCGAAGCGCGATGACTACAAGAAGTTGGTGAATAACTTTTTATTGAGCTGGAATAGTGAATACATTGATGCACAGCGCGATATCATCATACGGACAGCCAATGAAATGAAGCGCAGGCGATTGCCCATCTATCCCTATTTTGGCAATTACCTTGAAGTACTGCGCCAACTGCGACTGATTGACGTAACAGCCAAACGCTTTTACGAATGGCATACTGTTTACGGAAAGGTGATGGGGCTGAATCAGCGTTCGATCGATCAGTTTTTGCTGTCGAGTGCCGATTTTTACGGACAGCAGTCTATCTATCTCTCCAATGCCATTCGTTGGGAAATTGGTCAGGCCGATTACAAGCTCGATTTTGTAAACAATCAGGCAAGGGTTGATTTTGCGCTCTTGGATTTGCGTTGTAGCTATTTTAACGATTCTATAGTAGTACGACAAACCTCAGGGACCTGGTTTCCGGTCGACCTTCGCTTTGAAGGCAGTGGAGGCAAAATCGATTGGCAAAGAGCGGGATTTCCTCAAGATTCGGTGTATGCCAATTTGAGGAGCTACCAAATCAACTTGCGTCAATTTCAGTTTGACGCCGATTCGGTTCAGCTGTGGAATAAAGGCCTAAATCGGTTTATTCCGGGGGGGCTGCAGGAAAAGTGTACAGCCAATCCCAATCCTGAGCTTGTGAATTTTCCACGTTTTACTTCATACGAAGGAGAGCTCAACCTCAAGAATATCTTTAAAAATGTATCGGTGAGAGGCAAATATGCCCTGTATGGTAACCGATACATGGCCGTAGGTACGCGTAAGAATCCTGCGGAAGTATTTATTTACAAAAACGACACTACCACTGTAAAGGCGCTTTCGCAGCAGTTTGCTATCAGAAAAACAGAGATCTATTCGTCGAATGCCGAAGTATCGGTGGTTTTGCGTCGCGACAGCATTTACCATCCTGGCATTGCCATGCGCTTCACCACTGCCGACCGGAAACTCCTCTTGTTTTTGGAGCAAGGCGCCATCAACAAAATCCCATTTTCCAATTCCTACCACCAATTAGATACCTATTGCGAAGCCTTGAGCTGGAAGATTGATGATCCTATCATGGAATTCCGCATGCAAACGGGTTTGAGTGAAGCCATTGCGGTATTTACCTCCAAAGACTATTTCGATCAGCGAGAATATCTGGCAGCACAAGGTTATGCCACTTACAATCCGCTGGTGAGGTTGTTTCAATATGGTAAACAGCTAGGCGAAAACTATTTTCCTGCCGATGGATTTGCGGCATTTATGAAACTGCCTTTGAGTGCGGTACGTACCCTGCTCATCGACTTGGCCAATCAAGGCTTTATTTACTACGACCGTGAACTGGAGGAAATTACCCTCCTCAAAAAGCTGTATCACTACAACAGTGCAAGTGCGGGGCGGATTGATTTTGATATCATCAAGTTTGTTTCACGCACCAGTCAAGAAAGCAACGCCATACTCAACATTTCTACCCGCGAGCTGCAGGTGAATGGCGTGAATGTGGTGATTTTGAGCGATACACATACCGTATTTATGGTGCCCGAAGGCAAAAAAGTATTGGTGACCAAAAACCGGGGAATGGATTTCTCGGGCCACGTGCATGCGGGCACGCTCGATTTTTACGGCGATGGATTTGCCTTTGATTACGACAGCTTTATGGTGCGCATGCAGAACGTAGACTCGATGCGGTTCCAGGTGCTCACCGGTAGGTATGATGTACGCGGTCAGCCCGTTTTGGCTCAAATTGAAAATGCACTCGAAAACATTACAGGCACTTTATACATCGACCATCCGGGCAATAAATCGGCACGAAGGCCTTTGTACCAGTATCCCTATTTTGTATCGAAGCAAGAGTCGTTTGTATATTACGATAAACCCACTATCCAAAACGGGGCTTACAAACGCGATGGCTTTTATTTTAAGGTCGATCCATTTGTTTTGGATAGTCTTGATTTTGCAGGCAGCACCAGCCGATTGCAATTGAACGGGGTGTTGGTATCGGGTATTTTCCCAGAAATAAAGGAAAAGCTACGTTTTCAGGACGATTTGTCACTGGGTTTTTCTACCCGTACACCCGAAAATGGCTTGCCCATGTATGGGGGTAAGGGAAAGTACTTCAGCAATATTACGCTCGATAGACAGGGTTTGCATGGATATGGCCGATTGGAGTATTTAACCTCCTTGAGCAAGTCGAATAACTTTGCTTTTTTGCCCGATGCAACCTCGGGACAATTGGAGTCGGTAGATATTGCCAAAGGCCCATTCAAAGCTACTTCCTATCCTCAAACAGCAGGTAAAGAGGTAGGCATGTTGTGGAAGGCCCGTGCCGACAGCATGCATTTCTACAAAGGAGCCTCGCCTTACGATATGTATGATGGATTGGTGCTCTTTGAGGGTGATTTGCTGTATACGCCGGGCAATTTGTATGGCGATGGATCGATTTTATATGGTCGCGACAAGGCACTCAGTCGCAAATTTGTGATGGAACAGCTAAAGGCCAAATCGGAAGATGTACGCTTGGAAATTGCGAGCAATACTCCCGACTTATTGGCACTTAAAACCGAAGGCCTGGCTGGGGAAATCGATTTTTCTGAGCGTTATGGCCGTTTTGTGAACCGAACTGGTGAAACCCGAGCGGAATTGCCCTACAACGAATACGAAGCCAAGCTCAATAAACTGGAGTGGGATTTGCGTAATAACCGGCTTATTTTGGGTTCACGCGACGATATGAAGACGCCTCAGACGCGTTTCGAATCGCAGCATCCGGGTCAGGACCGATTGCGTTTCATTGCATCCTATGCGGCCATGGACTTGCAAGTGTTTGATTTAGACATCCGGGGCATTCCTGAAATTCGTACGGGCGATGCCATTGTGCTGCCCGACAGCGGAAAGGCCATGGTATCGAAGGAAGCGCGCATGTTTCCGCTGAAGAATGCAGTGATTTTGTTCGACTCGGTGAAACAAGAACACCGGGTTTACCGGGCTTCGGTCGACATTTTAGGAAGGAAACGCTTTGAGGCCGATGGCATATACGACTATGTAAATGCCGATCAGCAACGCCAATCTATCTTTCTAAACACCATTCGTCCGAATGTGAAGGGCATTACCATTGCGAGCGGAACTATTCCGCCCGACTCTAATTTTGCCCTCAATCCCGGTTTTGCATTTTCAGGTGCGGTAGCGGTAAGCAGCGAGCAAAAGGCGCTCAATTTTAATGGGGTAGTGCGTCTTACTCAACTGGCAGATACTGTTAGGCATGTGCCCTTCAGGTACAACAGCGCCTTCGAACCGTCGATGACGCATTTGGTGGTGCCTGAATTTAAGGATGAGCAGAATAAACGCACCTTTTCCGGACTGATGCTGAATTTTGCTTCTAACCGCATTTATGCCAGCATTGGCGGGCCAAAAATTGCAGGAATCGACTCTATTCTCATCGAAACAGCAGGTGTGGTGAAGTACAACAGGCAGACGGATACCTATGAAATTGGGCCCGAAGAAGTGGTCCTCAACGAAGGTTTGGTTGGAAACAAATTGGTGATTAAAAACAAAACCGAGTCGATTGTTGCAAGCGGTAAGGTACGCTTGGGTTTCGATAAAGAACCCATCAGATTTGAGGCAGCAGGCGAGGTAACGCACCGTTACATGGAAGGCAAAACCGACTTTTTGTTGGCCATGCTCATTGATGTATTGCTGCCCGACGATGCTTTGAAAATATTCTATAATCAGCTACTTGATTATTCTTTTGGAGCACAGGATGTGAATAACGATCAGGAATATGTGCGGGTAGCTTTTGCCAATTTGGCCGAAGGCAGAGATCGCGACAAGTTGTTAGCGGGTATCCAAGGCGAGGGTGTGATTGCCAAGACGGGATATACCGATCATGTATTTGTGTTAAGCAATGTAGATTTGAGTTGGGATGGCGATACCCGTTCGTACCGATCGCGCGAGGCAGTTGGCTTGGCCAATATGAATGGCGAGGTGGTAAATAAGCGTTTGAATGGTATTTTTGAGATTCAAATTTTGCCTACGGGCAGGACCTTTAATTTATTGCTGGAGCCAGCGCGCGACAGTTATTTCTTCTTCAACTACCGGAACGGAAGAATTTATCCTGTAGCTACCGTGATGGAATTCAACGAAGCAGTGAAAAAGGGTTTGGGCAAAAAAAAGAAAAAAGGAATTGAAAACAAGGTATCGATGGGCATCACCCAAAACCGCGATCGCTTGGTAAGTAGGCAAGAAAACTGGTTAAAGCCTTAGTATGTTCGATGTAGAGGTACTTCCGTTGTATTTATTGGCCTATCTCATTGGTTCGGTTCCTACAGCTGTTTGGGTGGGTAAGGTTTTTTATGGTGTAGATGTAAGAGAACACGGAAGCAAAAATGCCGGCGCCACCAATACCTACAGGGTATTGGGCCGCAGGGCGGCTGTCCCGGTTTTGTTGATAGATATTCTAAAAGGATTTGCAGCCACATCGCTCATACATCTTTATCCCGATCTAGTAGTGCGTGAAACCAGTTTGTTTGTATTAATCAAAGTGGTGTGCGGAGCATTGGCTGTTACAGGGCATTTGTTTCCGGTTTTTGCAGGCTTCAGGGGCGGCAAAGGTGTAGCTACCCTTTTTGGCATGATCATAGGGCTGCATCCGGCTGCTGCAGGCATTAGTTTGCTTGCTTTTGCCATTACATACGGTTTCAGCAGCTATGTATCGTTAGGTAGCATGGTGGCTTCGCTTTGCTTTGTAGGGGCCATGTTGATTTTCAGGGAAGATCGCACAGCCATGTTGGTGTTTGCGGGACTTCAGTTTGCACTTATCATCATTACACATCGAAAGAACATTAGGCGGATAGTGGCTGGTGAAGAAAAGGCCATTCGAATAAGCAGTAGAACCAAGAATTTATGAACTGGACAGGTACATTTACACAAGAATCGGTTGATACCGATGTTTTGGAACTAGAGGAGCGGGCCATTGTGCTTTACAATGACGAGGTAAATACTTTTGATCATGTTATCGAATGCCTGATTAAGTATTGCGGCCACGATGCTATTCAAGCCGAACAGTGCGCTTGGATTACGCACTTGAAAGGCAAATGCAAAGTGAAGCAAGGAGAGTTTGAGAAATTGCTAGCTCCATGCGATGCCTTACAGCAACAAGGTTTGAATGCAACCATTGAATAAAATGAAAAATATTGGTCTATTGCTCCTGCTGAGTTTATTGCTCACCACATGCAAAAAAGTGCCCATTACAGGACGCAAACAGGTTACTCTTTTAAAGGAATCGGAATTGGTGGGAATGAGCGATAAGGAGTATCGCAAGTTTCTTTCTGAGAACAAAGTGCTCAAAGGTACTGCCGATGCTGCTCGGGTTGAACGTATCGGTAAATCGATTGCAGCTTCGGTAGAAGTTTTTTTGAGGAAAAACAAAATGGAAGACCGATTGAAAGACCTTGCCTGGGAGTTTAATTTGGTAGATGACCCCACGGTGAATGCCTGGTGTATGCCTGGAGGAAAGGTGGTTTTTTACACAGGTATTTTGCCTATTTGTGCCGATGATGATGGTTTGGCGGTGGTAATGGGACACGAAATTGCACATGCAGTGGCCCAGCACGGCAACGAGCGCATGAGCCAAGGTATGATGGCACAATTGGGCGGCGTTGTATTGTCGGCCGCCGCCAGTAGCCAACCCGAAGCTACTCAAAACTTATTCATGCAGGCTTACGGGGCTGGTGCTACCTTGGGCGTATTGTTGCCGTTTAGCCGCAAGCATGAATCGGAGGCCGATCGTTTGGGATTGGTGTTTATGACCATGGCGGGCTTTAATCCCGACAATGCACCTTCGTTTTGGGAGCGTATGTCGGCACAGTCGGGTGGAGGCCAACCCCCGGTTTTTGTGAGCTCACACCCCGGTCATCAAACCAGGGTAAATGATTTGAAGAATTACATCCCCGTGGCGCGTCGATTGGCAGCTGAATACACTCAACCTTGAGCCATGCCTTATATCAAAAATCCACAACCCTTTGTAGTTCCTACTACCGATGGTAAGATGATTGAAGAGCACCATGGCAGGGCGAGTACGGGTACAACAGATTACAGTCTGGCCCATATGGTTGCTCCCCCGGGCTGGTCGGAGCCCTTCCAAAGTCCGCTTTTCGATGAAATTACCATTGTAATTCATGGTAAAAAGCAGTTCGAACTCGATGGTGAAACGCTGGTGCTTGGTGCTGGTGAGGCCATTTTGGTAAAGGCAGGTAGCCGGGTACGTTATTCAAATCCACATAGTGAACCCACTGAATATTGGTCGATTTGTATGCCTGCCTTTAGCCTCGAAACGGTGAACCGGGAGGGCTGATGCATAAGCTTGCTCATGGGCAAACTAAGTTATTTGTAGTGCTTCTGCTGATGGTAGCTACAAGCTGCTCGAGCCTGAAAAAAAAGAGGCAAAAGCAAGTGAGTATCACCACAGAGCAGCGAGAATTATTGCTGAAGTACGAAAGGTTGATAGGAGGTGAAATCCCACCCCAACAAGTGGCGCTTTACACCTTCATCGATGCTTGGTGGGGCGTCCCTCATCGCATTGGGGGTGCCGATAAGTCGGGCGTAGATTGCTCTGGCTTCGTAGTAGGTTTATTCGATGCCGTGTATGGCAAGCAGGTGCCCCGTACTACCGAAGGATTGGTAGCAGCTGCCAAACCGGTGGATACATCCTTGTTGGTAACAGGCGATTTGGTATTTATTGCATTTCAAGGCAGAAAGAAGGTTTCGCATGTAGGTGTATACTTGCAAGATGGCAAGTTTGTGCATGCTTCCACCAGCAAAGGGGTTCGTATTGACTATATGCGCGACAGCTACTATAAAAAACAACAATTTTCGGGAGGAAGGATGCCATGAATAAAGCAAAGTTGGTAGTACTTACAGGGGCTGGTATCAGCGCCGAAAGTGGTATTGCAACTTTCAGAGGAGGAGGAGGCCTTTGGGAAAATCACTCCATTGAAGAGGTGGCTTCCATTGAAGGTTGGTACAAAAACCGGGAATTGGTGTTGGCTTTTTATAATAGTCGAAGGCAGGCTGCACTACAAGCACAGCCCAATGCAGGCCATCTGGCATTGAAGGAGCTGGAAGCACATTTTGAGGTACGTATCATAACTCAGAATGTAGACACCCTTCATGAAATGGCGGGCTCTACCGCGGTACTACATTTGCACGGCCGACTTGACCAAAAACGCAGTGAAAAAAATCCCAAGCTCGTAGCGCCATGGGAGGGAGATTTGAAACTGGGTGACCTCGCATCGGATGGTAGTCAATGGCGTCCCAACATCGTTTGGTTCGGCGAAATGGTGCCTGCCATGGAACAAGCAGTAGAGTGGGTGAGGGAAGCAGATTTTTTTGCAGTTATTGGCACTTCTTTACAGGTCTATCCAGCTGCAGGTTTGGTGCATGAGGTGCCGCTCCATTGTGAGTGTTATTTAGTTGACCCTCAACCAGTTTCATTAATTGGCATGCAGCATTTTATCCAAATTACCGAAGCTGCTACTACTGGGGTACCCAAGCTCATCAAAAAGCTTTTGCAATAGAGAGAGGCCTTTTTCGTATTTTCATGCCCATATGTGGGCTGTACTTCTTTTTGCCATTTTGTTGGGTTTGGTCCTGCTGTTTGCCGAGCTATTTGTCGTTCCCGGTGTCACCTTTGTAGGCGTAGCGGGATTGGTGTTTTTGGCAGTGGGGGTATGGCAAATTTATGAGCTGTATGGGAATATGGCAGGACATCTGTCGCTGCTGCTTCTCACTGTTTTAAGTGCTTGGGTGGTATGGAAGGCCATGCGCACCCAATTTTGGAAGGCTTTTGAGCTCCACGACCAAATAGAAGGCAAGGCTACGCCCGATGCTATTTCGTTGGGATTAGAGATTGGCATGGTAGGTAAGGCTTTAAGCAGATTGCGTCCGATGGGCAAGGCCCGTTTTGGTCAAGTTGAAATGGAAGTAGAGTCGTTAGATGGCTGGCTGGATGCCGGCGTTAATATTCAGATCACGGCCTTGGAAGGCCAAAAAGTATATGTTAAAACCAATTAAATTATGTCAGAACTCGCAGTATTGTTGTTAGTGATAGGCGGAGTAGTCTTCGGCCTGTTTCTGTTTTTGTATTTCATTCCGGTGAACCTTTGGGTAACCGCGGTTTTTTCGGGAGTAAAAATCAGCATTCTCGATTTGGTGTTGATGCGCATTCGTAAGGTGCCGCCAAGCATTGTGGTAAATGCCCTCATTACATCAACCAAGGCGGGATTACGCGTTACTTCTAACGATATAGAAACCCACTATTTGGCGGGTGGACATGTAAACAACGTGATCCGGGCCCTTATTTCAGCCGAGAAGGCCAATATTGCGCTCGATTTCAAAGCAGCTACGGCCATCGATTTGGCAGGTCGCGATGTTTTTGAAGCGGTGCAAATGTCGGTTAATCCGAAAGTGATTGATACACCACCAGTAGCTGCAGTAGCGAAAGACGGTATTCAGCTCATTGCCAAAGCCCGTGTTACTGTGCGTGCCAATATCAAACAATTGGTAGGTGGTGCCGGTGAAGAAACCATTTTGGCCAGGGTTGGCGAAGGCGTAGTATCTTCTATCGGTTCTGCGGTGAATCACAAAGAAGTACTCGAGAATCCAGATAAAATCTCGAAAGTGGTGCTCTCGAAGGGCTTAGATGCCGGTACAGCATTCGAAATTCTATCTATCGACATTGCCGACGTAGATGTTGGAAAGAACATTGGTGCGGTATTGCAAACCGACCAAGCCGAGGCCGATAAGAAAATTGCCCAAGCCCGCGCCGAAGAACGCCGCGCCATGGCTGTTGCCTTGGAGCAAGAACACGTGGCCCTGGCGCAAGAAGCACGTGCCAAGGTAATTGAGGCCGAAGCACAAATTCCAATTGCTATAGCGGAAGCGTTTAGAAATGGTCAGTTGGGTGTGATGGACTATTATAAGATGCAAAACATCAAGGCCGACACTGATATGCGCGATAGCATAGCCAAGCCCGGTGGAAGCGGCAAACCTAAATCGTAAAACCATTCTCCATAAAAAAAGCCCCTTTCGGGGCTTTTTTTATGGAGAATCGATTTTAGTAAGCTAAAAATTCAACCAGATAGAGAATGAATTTGTCGCTGTTTACAATTTGACGGCGATTACCAATGATCAGTTCAAAATACTTGGCTGAAGATCCATTTTTGCCCTTACTCATGCTTACGGCAAATTGATCGTTCAGGCGATACTGCAAAAAACGAGTTTCATTTTTCACCTTGGCAGTATCGCTATCGATGTAATTTTGGCGGAGTTGCTTTACTTTTTCGAGCAGGTTCTTCGCATCGTTTTCGTCTATGGTAATGTAGTTGTATGAAACCTGAGGAAAACGAGCTTCATAAAATTTGGTTTCTCCCTTGCCGCTGAGCATTTCAGCCAAGGGTAGATCGGCTGCAGTGCCATTGATGGCGTGGGTTGAAGGAATTTGGTGTTTGCCAATGACCAAGAACTTATCGCCATTGTCAAGGCGCTTTACGCCAATCATTTCGAAAGCCGAACGGTCTTTGTTCGATTCTGATACCAATTCTCTCACGCCGTATTGGATAGTTTCATCGGCATCGCCTTTTACTACCGATGACTTGATGTAGTGATCACTGGTTTTTTGGCCATAGGAAACAGTAGTGGAAAGGGCTGTTGAAACGACAAAAAACAGCGCTGCGGGAATAATTTTAACTTTCATAGGGTAGCTTTATTGGACTGCAATCTAAAAATATCGGCTTTAAAAACCATGAAATCTTCATGAAAAATCATTTGCTACCTATTTAACAAGCTCATTAATAGGTATAAAAGCTGTAGGCAGCCTTTCTTCCATTTTGATCGATGCCTTCAATAACTACTTGTCCACGCATATTTTCTAGTAAATCGATACAAGCATCGGGGGTAGCTACGGCTACTTTGTTGATGTGGGTGATGATAAAACCATCGCGCAATCCCAAACGACGCACATAGCCATTGCCTGTAATGTTGGAAATACGTACGCCACTCGATAAATTCAAGCGGTCTTTTTCGCGCTTGCCAATGGGCTCAAAATCGGCACCAAGCTTCGCAGAAGTGACCGCTTCGTTTTTAACGATATCGAAATTGCCTTCGGTATTGGTTAATTTCAAATCAAACTGCATCCTTTTGCCAGAACGCTCAATTTGAATGCTGGTTCGGTCGCCAGGTCGGAGGTAGCTGAGCTGCTCATCAAACTCTGCTTTGCTGTTCACCAACACTTGGTTAAAATGGGTGATGACGTCGCCCTCTTTGAGTCCAGCTTCTTTGGCTGCCCCATAAGAGGCAATGCTCGATACGTAAATGCCTTTCAAACCCGACAATTTAGCGCGATCACGCAGGGCGGCATCAATATCTACCACATCGGCACCGAAGAACGCCCGTTGCACCGAGCCATGTTCTTTCAAATCGCGAATGACTTTCTGAACAATATTGGCTGGAATGGCAAAGCCATAGCCATTGTAAGCACCGGTACGCGAGTAAATGGCTGTGTTGATGCCAATAAGATTGCCTTGTACATCTACCAAAGCACCACCCGAATTGCCTGGATTGATGGCCGCATCGGTTTGAATGAAGCTTTCGATGGGGAAGAGGTTGCTTAATAAATTGAGATTTCGGCCCTTGGCACTTACAATACCTGCTGTAACGGTTGAAGTCAAGTTGAACGGATTGCCCACCGCCAGCACCCATTCGCCCACACGCACTTGATTAGAATTGGCAAAGACCATGCTGGGCAAGGCCGAAGCCTCAATTTTGAGGAGTGCCAAATCGGTAGAGGGGTCCGTCCCAATCAACTTGGCTTCGTATGATTGTTTATTGGTTAAAATCACTTCAATGCGAACCGATTTTTCAACCACATGATTATTGGTTACAATGTAACCATCGGGCGACACAATAACGCCAGAGCCCGAATTGATCACCAAATCTTGCCGGCCACCTCCAAATATATCGCCAAAAAACCAGTCATTGAACGAGCGTTGGGGCGCATTGCTGGTAGTTTTAATGTACACCACGGCAGGGGTACTTCGGTCGGAAGCTAAAGTAAAGTCGAGCGGCGCGCTACCAATACGGTCGTTTACCCATTGCGCCTGTCCCTGTATAGGCGCTTGTACATTTTGAATTTGCAGCGGTGCATTTTGTTGCCATTGCCGCACAGCCAGGCTGCCTCCTGTATAACCGGCCACCAAAGCTACTGTGCCAAATAAAGCGATTTGAATCAGTCGGTTTTGCATCTTTTTTTCTTGCGAAAATAAGGATAGCCCTCGCCATAGTCAAGTTTCCTTAACTGCATTCTGCTTCCCTTTTTGCCTCAAAAGCCCTACTTTTGCAGCATTAAAAAATACCTCATGTCGCAGAAAACACCCATTACCGTTGCTTATGGCGACGGCATCGGACCAGAAATCATGTCGGCCACCCTCAGGGTGCTCGAAGCTGCTGGTGCACAGTTGGATATAGAGACCATCGAAATAGGTGAAAAAGTGTATTTGTCGGGCAATACCGCCGGTATTACCGACGCCAGCTGGGAATCGTTGATGCGTACGAAAGTGTTTCTGAAGGCACCCATTACCACCCCTTTTGGTGGAGGTTATAAATCACTCAACGTTACAGCGCGCAAAACATTGGGTTTATTTGCCAATGTGCGTCCGTGCGTTTCTTATTCTCCTTACGTTTTTACCCGCTTTCCGCAAATGGATGTGGTGATTATCCGTGAGAATGAAGAAGACCTGTATGCCGGCATCGAACACCGCCAGACCCGTCAGGTGTACCAGTGTTTGAAGCTGATCACTGAGCCCGGCTCCGAAAAAATCATTCGTTATGCCTTTGAATATGCCCGCAATAATCGTCGCAAGAAGGTGACTTGCCTGATCAAAGACAATATCATGAAGCTTACCGATGGCGTTTTTCATCGCATTTTCGACCGCATTGCCGAGGAATATCCCGACATTCAAGCCGATAGCATGATCATCGACATTGGAACCGCACGTTTGGCCGATACCCCCGAAATGTTTGATGTAATTGTAACGGAGAACCTCTATGGGGACATCATTTCCGATGTTGCCGCTCAAATCAGTGGCTCGGTGGGCATTGGTGGAAGCTCAAATATTGGCGATAAATGCGCCATGTTTGAGGCCATTCACGGCTCGGCGCCTACCATTGCTGGCCAAGATATAGCCAATCCATCGGGCTTATTGTTGTCGTCTGTCATGATGTTGGTACATATCAACCAGCCCAAGGTGGCCAGCAAAATTCAAAATGCTTGGTTGCGCACTTTAGAAGAGGGCATCCATACGGCCGATATTTTCAAAGAAGGCATGAGCAAGCAGCGGGTAGGTACGCAAGGTTTCGCCGATGCAGTAATAGCTCGTTTGGGACAACTTCCCGAAAAAATGCAGCCAGTGCAGTTTGCCGAAAATGTAAATCGCATCGATCCCACCAAATGGCAACTCATGTATTCAACTGAGAAAAAGCAGTTGATGGGTGTCGATATCTTTTTAGATTGGAACGATGGTCATGCCGATAAACTGGGCGAAATGCTCGAAAAAATCACGGTGGACGGCCTAAAGCTCATTGTCATTTCTAACCGCGGTGTGAAGGTCTATCCCAATGCCCTGCCAGGTATTTTCTGCACCGACCATTGGCGTTGCCGTTTTGAAGCAACCGATCGCACGGCAGGCATCAGCCACCAAACCGTGCTCGATCAACTAAGCCGCATCCAAGCCATAGGCCTTGATTTTATCAAAACCGAACATTTGTATTATTTTGACGATGAGCGCGGCTATTCCCTCGCACAGGGTCAATAAACCAATATAGCCACCCTCAGGGTGGCTTTTTTATGATGCGTAAAAAGATTGAACATATTGGACAGCTCTGGGGCATTGGTCAACCGATGGGAGGCCGCTTGGCAGGTGCTGAAATGAGACACTTCCAGTCGATTGCCGATGCTTGGTTGTTGCTAGAGGACGATCGCATTGTGTCATTTGGCCCAATGAGCCAGCCCGACTCAACGTTTGTTGACGAAGTACATAATGCCCACGGCGACTGGGTTTTTCCAGCTTTTTGCGATGCGCATACGCATTTGGTGTTCGCCGCCAGCCGCGATCAGGAGTTGTTAATGAAGCTCCAAGGGCTCGACTATGAAGCCATAGCAGCCCGGGGTGGGGGCATTCTGAATTCCGCACGCCGTTTGGCCGAAATGTCGGAGGATGAGCTCTACACCGTTTCAAAGGACCGATTGCATGCTATGATTTCGGCTGGGGTTGGCGCTGTTGAAATCAAATCGGGTTACGGACTCGACTCCGAAAACGAGCTCAAAATGTTGCGCGTGATTGCTCGATTAAAGACCGCTAGTGCAATCCCCATCAAAGCTACTTTTTTGGCTTTACACGCACTGCCCGTAGCGTATAAGCAGAACAAACAAGATTTTGTTGATTTGATGGTGAACCAGGTGTTGCCAAAAGTAGCGACATCGGGCCTTGCCGATTTTGTAGATTTGTTTTGCGAGCGCAATTATTTCGACCTGAACGATATGCAATTGCTGCTTGAACGTGCTAGTTCTTTGGGTTTGCCTGCCAAAGTGCATGTGAATCAGTTCAGCAGTTTTGGCGCTATCGCCAAAGCAGTAAAGCTCGGTGCGCTAAGTGTTGATCATTTGGAGGTGATGGAAGCCAGCGATTTCGAAGCTTTGAAAGGAAGTTCTACCATGCCCACGGCCTTGCCTGGTTGCTCCTTTTATTTAGGAATTCCGTTTGCGCCTGGCCGCCAATTGATTGATGCAGGCTTGCCTTTGGCCATTGCAAGTGATTACAATCCAGGTTCATCACCTTCATTTAATCCAGAATTGAACTTGTCGTTGGCTGTATTGCGCATGCGCCTGTTTCCAGAGGAAGCATGGAATGCCATGACCATTAACGGCGCAGCGGCCATGCAGCTTGAAGAGGAAGTAGGAAGTATTTGGCCACAAAAAAAGGCAAATCTCCTTTTTACCAGAGCTTTGCCTTCGTTAACCTATATGCCATACGCATTTGGAGAGCGCAAGATAAAACAGGTGTGGATAAACGGAAAACCTTATTCTGAGGCTTGAGCCGCATCGGCTGCCTTTCGTAGCATCGACTTTTTGCCTTCTTCTTTGGCTGGTACAGCCTCGTCTGACTGGGCGGGAGTAGTTGCTTTTACATCGGTAGTTGTTGCCGCTGGTTTGCTTTGCGTTGCAGGAGTTGCAGGTTGGCTGCTTGCAGGTGCTGGTGTTTCTTCGGCAACGGCTTCTTCGGGCACACTTTCTTCTACCACCGCTTCTTCGGTAGCAGTAGGTGTGGTTTCGCTTGCTGTGGTTTCGTCGGCATTGCTTCCGCAAGCTGCAAATAAGGCCATTCCAGCGAGGATAGAAAAGGAGAGGAGTTGTTTTTTCATGGTGTTTAGATTAGTAATCAAAGATGGAAAAAATAATGCAATCGTTGGGCAAGCAATTCGGGCTTTACCCGGTCGAGCGGATGCTGCGTCATAGGTAGCACATCTAAACAAGCATGGGGCAATTGACGATACACCTGAATGGCATCTTCAATAGGTACCATTTTGTCTTTGTCGCCTAAGCCAATGGCTATTTTGCTTTGAATGGAGGAGTAGTCGGTAGTTGAAAGTGCTGCTTCCTTGCCCAGCGCCAACATCATTTGTGCAGTTAGCCGCATGTTTTCGTCCCAATAATCAGCCCCATGTTTTGCGGCAAGAGCATTGGTATAAGCTGGGAACTTTTCGGCAAGCGACTTGGGATCCAGATTCTGAGCTTCCTTTTGCGCTTGGCTTTCGTTCCATATAAACTTGGTGCCCAAGGTGTAGATATGGCTAAAAACAGGTTTTTGAAATTGGAGCAAACAGGCAACATACCCCCCCATGCTATAGCCAAAAATGAGTGGCTGCTCCAAATGATTGGTATTTATGAAATCATTGAGTGCGTCTGCGAAAAGCGGAATACTGAATTTCGATGGCCTTTCTTTGTTCTGGCCATGACCTGGTAAATCAAAAAGGAATAACTCGTAGTGTGGCGACAATAGGGGAAGCAGCTGTTCAAAATCGGAGGCTGCCCCGAGAGCGCCGTGCAGTAGAATGAGGGGTTTCATGATTCGAAAACGGGTACAAATTGGAAGTTTTGGCCATCGAAGAGGCCTAAATCACTTAGTTTGAGTTCGGGGATGACCAACAACGACATAAAAGAAAGCGTCATATAAGGTGCCCTAAGAAGCGAACCTGCTTGTTTGGCGAGGGCATCCAGTTCACCGTAGAGTGCTCCGGTTTCGGCACAACTGAGCGTGCTCATCAGTCCGGCTACTGGAAGTGGGAGCACTTTGGTTTGCGCTTCATCGGTATAAACCAAACCACCTTCCGATGCCATGAGGGCACGTATTGCCTGGAGAATGAGCAAATCAGTGGTCCCCACTACTACCAGATTGTGAGAGTCGTGTGCCACGGTGCCTCCAATAGCGGCATTTTTGAGTCCAAAACCGCGGATGTAAGCTACAGCGGGCGCTGCTTGTTGGTAACGATTTACCACCACTAGTTTGAGAATGTCGGCCGAGGGCCAGTCTTGCTCGGGTCCCAAAAGTTCGAGCTTGGCGCGATGTGTTTGGGTAATGAGCTGTCCGTCTAAAGCCTCGATAACGCGCATCCATCTTCCGCCGGGCTGGCTGCGAATGGCTTCGGGCGATATTTTGTAGGCGTGGAATTGGTTGATTGGCTTCACTGCAGGGACTTCAAACTGACATTGGCCTTTTTCGTAAACCCATTTTCCTTGGATACAGGTTGCTATCACCTCGAAATGCTGCAGGTCTTTTACCAAGATAAAATCTGCCGGGTCGCCTTCGCGCACTTGTCCTACTGGCAATTGATAGTGCTCAATGGGGTGAATACAGGCCGCCCGCAAAACATCGAAAACATCATAATCCAATGCTACAGCTCTGGCTACCAGTTGATTGATATGGCCTTGGAGCAGTTCATCGGGGTGTTTATCGTCGCTGCAAAACATTACCGATTGCGGATGCGTCTTCAAAAGCGGATGCAAGGCTTCAAAATTGCGTGCTGCCGAACCTTCACGTATGAGGATTTTCACGCCTAATTCGGCCTTTTCTACGGCTTCCTCCAAGGTGAAACATTCATGGTCGGTACTTATGCCTGCAGCAAAATAGTCTTTTGCAGCCCGGCCGCGCAATCCGGGGGCATGTCCGTCGACGGGCTTATTGCATGCTTTGGCAGCTGCTATTTTGGCCATCACTTCGGCATCGTTGTGTAGCACGCCCGGGTAGTTCATCATTTCGCTCAAATAAACGATTTCGGGCCTGGCAAGCAATTCGGCCACTTGTTGAGCTGAAATACAGGCTCCAGCATTTTCGAAATGAGTGGCAGGAACGCAGGAGGGGGCTCCAAAAAAGAAGTGAAAAGGCACTTTTCTGCCGTTTTCAATCATAAAATCTACGCCGGCTGTGCCCAATACATTGCCAATTTCGTGAGGATCGGATACAGTGGCAATGGTGCCATGCTTTACAGCTTCTGCGGCAAAGGCAGCAGGACTGAGCATGCTGCTTTCAATATGTATATGGGCGTCGATGAAGCCTGGAAGGAGGTAGCCCATCGGACTCATCTCCGGGGGCAAGGCATCTATGTTGAATATGCCATTTTGGTTGAAGTGAACAAGTGCACCGTAGATTTCACGGCGGTGAAGATCAACCAGATTCACAGGTATGGATTGCGACATACCGCTAAAATGGCTAAAAAACCGCTTTGTATAACGTTTTGTATAGCAATTTGTATAACGTTTTGTATAACGCCGTTTTTTGGAGGTTGATGAATTGGCGGCATAACTTGCTCCCGCTGAACCTGTTAAAAAAAACGGAGGTCTTATGAAGTCACAAGTAATTGTTCTGGTGGAAAGCATAGAGTCGTTTAGAAACATCTTGGGCAACCACCTTGGTAGGAACTACCAAATCAAACCCTTTAACGGCCAGGAGCATGCATTGATGCACCTGGAACAACTAAATCCCCAACTCATTATTTATGGTGTATCGAGCGATACCTACAACCCGGAAAGCTTTATAGAAGAGGTGCGTCAGCGCTTGCAAGTAAGGCATATTCCCATCATCGCTTTATACAGCCGCAGCCAAAGCGAATGCGTGGTGCCGTGTTACCGTGCAGGTGCCGACGTATGTCTGGAGAAACCATTTGGGCTCGAAATTTTGCCTGAGGTGGTGGACATGGCCATCAGGAACAGGGAGTTGGCCTATCACTATTCAATGCGAAAGGTCATGCTTCCCGATCATTGTATGGTGAAGCATTCCGATGAAGAGGTGCTTTTGATTCGCATGAATCGATTTATCAGAGACAACCTCGACAATGTGAAACTCCATGTAGCCTGTGTGGCTGAAGAGTTGGCCATGAGCGTGAGTCAGTTAGATCGTAAAATTGTAAGATTGATTGGGGTAACGCCCAAACAGTACATTCGCGATTACCGTTTGAAGGTGGCCTTCGAAATGTTGGCTGAACATCAGGCCAATATTACAGAGGTAGCTGCGCTTACTGGCTTCAAAAATGTTTCGTATTTCAGTACCAAGTTTCGCCAGCGGTATGGTCATTCGCCATCACAGTTCAAATTCCCGATGCATGTAGTACATGGAGGCCATCAGGTGAACTATCCACAAATAAGTGCCTGATTTTAGAAGAGTTTTAATTGTTGGTCGTCATTCGCCCTGCGGCTCCGTGCCGGACTGCTGCCCATCCCTTCGAGTTTGAGGCTTTGTGAAAAATGCCAGGTTTCGATGGGTTGAAGCAGTGGTCCGGTAGGCGCCAGCAATTCCAAGTCTTTATTTTGCGCTCGTTTGATATCGGTGCTCACAGGATAGGCATTCCACTCATAGGCTGCCGGCTGCCGCATGCATTGCACCAGCTCCTCCATGCTTGCATGTGCTGAAAGCCAAGTATTGTATTTTTCGGGAGCCAGTACCAAGGGATTTCGGTGGTGCCCAATGCATTGGGTGATGGGAGTAGCAGGGGTAGTGATAATGGCGAAACCGGAGCGGATTTGTCCGGTTTTGGCATCCGACCAACTCTCCCATACGCCGGCAAAAGCAAAAGGGACCTTTCTCCCGGTAGGAAATACGAGGTATGGTTTGGAAAGTTTTTCTTCTTTGGGTCCTTCAATAAAGGCATCTGCCAACACCAAACAGCGTTTTTGCCGGATGATGCCTCTGAAAGCTGGTTTGTGAAAAATACCCAAGCTGCCGTTGTATTGTGGCAAGTCGTCGGCATTGTGATCGCCCTCGCTACGTGCATTGATGAGCAACATGGGTTTTTGTGCCCAAGGAGGCGTGAGCCCGAATTGCAAAAGGCTCAAATTATTGGGATTTGCTGAGGTAATGACCGGAGCTAGTTCACCGGGACTGATGTTCGGATTGGGTGAAAACTCAAAGGGGATGCTCACTTGAAAAGTCTCGGAAATGACTTCGAGTTTAGAGACCAAGGTGTATCGGCCACACATGGGTAAAAAAAAACCCGCTAGGCGGGTCTTAAATCAAGCGTTGTTCTTGCGGTTTTGAACATCCAGGCGAATTTCCTGGCACTTGTTTTTGAGGTCTTGCAAGCCTTTACGAACGCGGGTACCAGCTGCATTGTTACCACCGTCGTAAAACTTTTGAAAATCTTTCTCCATCGACATCAGGAGATCGTGAAGTACTTTAAACTGTTCCATATGGTTTTAATTGATGGGGGCAATATAGAGAAAAGCCTACAAAAAGGCGTGCTTGAGCACATTTTTGTTCAATTTTTAAAAGAAAATATTGCAAATCGATAGAAAGGGAGTGGTTTAAAAAAAAGCAAATGACTTGAAAGGCTTTCAAAATCAGCTTTTTACCGTCTCAGGCGCATTTTTTCTAAAAAAATGTACTTACTGGCTGGTATAAACGCAGCAAGCTGCTATATTTGCAGTCCAATTCAACAGCAAGGTTTCGTAGCTCAATTGGATAGAGCATCTGACTACGGATCAGAAGGTTTGGGGTTCGAATCCCTACGAGACCGCAACCAAAGTTGAAAACGCCCCCTCGGAGCCGAAAAGCCCCTTGGGGGCTTTGTATTTTAAGGCTTTTGAGGTATGAAAAAACGAATTCGTTGGACCAAAGTTGGACCAAGTCTACACAGAGAGCGAGGAGAGGTGTTTAGCTCTTCCATTAAAGTGCTCCTGCGCACCAGTAGAAAGTATGAAGGCGGCATTTGCGACGTCCAAATCCGTGTAATCATCAATCGCGAGCAAACCAAATGGAGCCTCGGCTTCCGCTGGCCAATTCAGTATTGGGATGAAACAGCTGGATTTTGCAAGCCGCGTTACAAAAACGATACCCAAGCCAACGACCACAACATGGAAATTCGGGCGGCTGTGGGCAAAGCCAACGACATTTTGCTGCATTACCGGGTAACGCATCGCATGCTCACGGTGGAGCTGTTCAAAAAAGAATTCCAGAGCTACTTCAATCGTTCCAGCTTTGTTGACTTTATGGGCAATCAAATTGAGCAGCGCCGGATGGAGCTGAACCCTGGCACCTACCAGAACCACCGTGCGGCCTGGGTGAAGATCATGGGCTGGCGGCCAAACCTCATGATGACCGAGCTCACCAAAAACACACCCAACCAATTTGATACATACCTCAGGCAGCAGTATACCAACATCAACACCATTGTAAAATTTCACCGGGTATTCCGCACTTACGTAAACCAGGCAATCAAAGAAGGCTATAATGTGCCCAGCATTTATAAAGGCTTTCGCTTTCACTCCACACCGTCAAAGAGCCGAGCCCTTACCGAAGATGAAGTGGCTCGGGTGCTTGACTATTACAACCAGTGCACCATTGAAGAGCAAAGGCGGGTGCTTCGGCGCTTCATTTGGAGCCTGCTCACCAGCATGCGCATCAGTGATCAAATGCGAGTAGAGCGCAATTGGTTGGTTGATGGCCGCCTGGTATATGTGCCGCAAAAAACCATGAAGCAGGGCAAAGTAATTAACATGCGGCCGCCCGAAACTGCCGTGAAGATTTTCAACGAAGAGTTACAAATAACTGGCGGTGTAGAAATGTTTCGTCACCCTTGCCGGCAGGTGGGCAACCGCATTTTAAAGCGCATTGGCGAAAAACTAGAGCTGGGCACCAAGCTCACCAGCCATACTGGCCGCAAAACCTGCGCTACCTTGGTAGTAAAACACTTGGGCGACTTGCATGCCGCAAAAGAGTTTTTGGGGCATTCGGATATCCGAACGACGATGGCCTATGACTTTGTAGATGAAGCCCGGAAACAGGCCGCTGCCAATGTTTTGGAAATGGCAGTGGGAAACCAGTTAAATAAAAAAGCCCCTTAGTTGGGGCTGTGAGTTGGTTTTGCTTGCAAATGCCTGATGGCGATTAAAAACGCGCTCCCTGCGCTTTCCAAAATTCGGCAGCATCAAGAAGGGTTTGCTCTTCTTGTGGACCACGCACCAGCAGCAGCTGCGCTGGCGTAGTTTGGGTTACTAATATAAGTGACATGCTTTTGGTGCATAGAATAAAGAGCTGGTTGTTTTGCTCGTCGGGCACCAGCATAAAGCGGGGTATTTCTATTTTCATTTTGGGGCGTGTTGGCTGGCAAATATAAGGGCATTGGCCAGTGAGCCGTGCAGCTCCTTAGCTTTTTCGAGGACGCTTTTGGGTAACCTCACGCTCGATGTGATGGTTGGCTCAATGCCTTTTGCAAGGTTCGACTTGCGGCCGCCACCAGGCTTTCGTTTACGTTGCTCGCTCATGCCTTAGAATTTTGAGTTTACGTAGTTCACAAATAGCTCTACTTGTTTTTTGGTGAGCCTATAAGATGCGTATGCACGAGGGTTCTTTTTCACGTCGGCCAGCAATTCGGCATTTTCTTCGGGGTTGGCAAACCAAGAATCAATGACTTTATATTGTTCGAGCATTACTGAGCTGCGCTCTTTTTTGCCAAGCACTTGGTTGAAGTCGGCCATGGTTAAGCCATGATCAGCAGCCAGCTGGCTATCAAGCACCTTTTCAATTTGGCTTTGCAGGTCAAGCTTTTTGCCGGTGATGTCTTGGGTATACAGTTCAATGTCGTTGCGGCCGCGCAATTTATCCATCGAAAAATTGGGCTCGTGGTCGCTTACTCTCACTTTTAAACCTTTGATGTTGAAGTACTGGCTCATGGCGTTGCTTATTTGATGATGTAAAGGTACAACTATTTTTTATTTCTGCAACACAGAAATAAAAAAGAAGGCAAAAAAAAATCCCCACCGAAGTGGGGAGGGGTTTCAATTCGCCGCTTCCTTCTCCCTCTGGTATTCAATCAGCAATTTTTCCATGAGGGCTACTTTGTTTTTGTAGTAGATCAGTTCGCTTTCAAAGGAGTTGGGTTTCTGCTCGGCTTTCCTTGCTTCACGCAGCATTTCGAGTGATAGGCCAAGCACCTTCATTACGCCGTGCAGGGCGTAGCGGAAGTTTTCATCATCGGCGGTGGCAATGTTGTGGCCTGCCAGTAGCAATATCATGGCGTCTTTAAAGTGGCCAATGCCAATGGCATCCATGTTGTTGATCTCTTCCATCATTTCAACCAATAGGCGTGATGGCACTTTGAAATCACCCAGCTGAATGTGGGTGGCGTTAGCGCTTGCGGCGGGTGTTGGTTCTTTGGCCATGGCGAAGGGTTCCTTTTAAGATTGCGTTTACTCTGTCGGTATTGCGGGCTATGCGCATGTGGTTTTGCAAATCAAATACCAGTACTTTCTTTTGGCGCATGTAACGAGCCACCTGGTGGGCATCTCTGCGGAGCATGCCCATGAGCCAGCGCACCATGCGCACTGCGTTGCGGTGATCGGGCGAGGCTTCAACCGTGTGGCCATAGCCGGCTTTGTACAGCCGCATGGCTTCGTCGTAAAGTTTAAAACCGTCGTCACCAAATAAGTCGAGCTGCGAGGCCATTTCTTCAAGGGCATCTATGCTCATGCGGTAGCCGTTGAATTCTACAATGTGCTTTTCTTCCATTGCTTGCTTTTAAGTGCAGCCCCCACCGGACGGATAGCGGTGGGGTGGTGCTGCATATTAACACGCACAAATATAAATGAACGCACACAAATACACACCAAATGATAATAAAAAAATATTATTGCCCCAATCGTGTGTATTTGGTTACTTTGTGGTATGGTTAACATTCGCATACAGGTAAGTGAGGAGGCTCACATTAAGCTGCTGGAAGAGCAATTCAAAAGAAAAGCTCAAAAGTTGCCTAGGACAACTATCGCTGATGTTGCTTCTGATTTGTTAGAAGAATACCTCCTTAAAAACGAAAAGGCCCCACCGAAGTGAGGCCTTTTTTATTGGTTGAATGTTTTTCGTCTCTTTTTGCTGGCATATATAGCGGTTTTATACTTTCCGCGAATAAGCTTCGGTAACACCTTTTTGTAATCATAAATTGCTTTTGTGCTGTCGTCATATCGCCTGCCATAGAATTCAATAGTTTCGCCATGGGCGGTTACCGTAATACCCTTTGCGCTGTATTCTGCAGAAATATCAGCAAAAGTTTTTTCCCTGATTTTTTGCGGCAGCCAAAAGCTTATGAGCCTTAATTGATGATCAAGGTCGATTTTAAGCATTCTCAATTCTTCAGATGCGTTGAAAGGGATTTTGTAAGTTAGGAACTGGTCGTGCCGCTCAATCAAATATTCTAGCTCATTGTTATCCAAGCTGCTGTAGCGGTTATAGCTTCGTAACAGTGCTACGGCAATTGACAATTCGTCTTTTCCGACATACTGTGGATCAGAAAGCCGTAATGTGTCAATTGGCTTTATTTCAAGCGCTTTAAATGGAGCTTGATGTATGCTATCAATTTCAGATTGAGAAAGCTTTTTTTCCTTGGCGGCATACTGACAGCTGCATAAACCAATTGAAAAAATGAATACGAGCAATTGAATTTTCATATTAAATGTTTTGCCCGCCAATTTAACAAATCATCTGAACTTAGCATTGTCTTGTGCCTTGGTTAACTTATTCTGTCTTTCTTGCATTTCCCAAAGTTGCGCATCACCAATTACAAAACCAGTAGAAACGCCATGTTCAATACTGTGTAGTATAACTGTTTGCTCCTTTATTGCTTCAATTATTGCCTGATCATTGACGAGGCCCTGCTCAAAACCTTCAATCTCGGCACGCTGTGCAGCGCGTTTGGTAACCCGTGTACCTGTGGTTGAATAGCGGTTTTCTCGTCTCGAACGCCTTCTCGTCATTCCACCTTCAGAAAAACCTTCGTAGTCGCCACCACTTACGCGTTGGTTCTCAAGCCAATCTACTACATTGGCATATTCGGGTTTGCGCAGCATCCATTGAGGCACAACATATTCGTCTTCATGCACTACGCCCGCAACTTTAAAGCCCGATTTATCAGGTGATCCTTGGCCTGGGCCAGTAAATCCACCTTTAGAAAATTCGGGTATTGGCTGGCTTGCGATAGCGGCAATGTTTATGGCTCCGGCTACACCAGCCAAAATGGCCAGAGGCGGATTCCATAAAACACGGGTAACCGAAGTGAGGGTATTCATAGTGGCTTCAATGATTCTTGCTCTTTTTTCGCGCTTGAACATTTCCCTTTTAATGTCGCGCTCCTTATTCAAGTAAGCCTCATTTATGCTTGCCACTTGCGACTGATATTCGTCTTCGGTTATGAGCTGTTTGTCAAGTCGGTTTTTGTGGTAGTCTAATTCTGCCTTATGTGCCTTGGAGTTTGACTGAAGCTCGTTGTTTAGCCTATTCATGTTCATGGAGTGTATTGCACCCATAATTTGCATGAACGTATTGATGGCTATGCTCTGCACTTTGTTGTAGTAGGCGTGCTTGAGCATGAGCGACTCCTCATCGTATCGTTTTTCAATAAGAAGCCTTTCTGTTTCTGTAAGCTCCTTATTTTCTAAGGCCATCCGCTTCTCTTCATCTAAAATTGCCAGTTTGGCTTTTAATTCTGCATTGCTATCGGGCGTGGTGTTTAGCAAATCAAGCTCTAAGGCGGCCATTTTTGCTTCACGTTCTTTGGTTAATTGATCGGCCGTAATGCCCACTCTAAGCTTTGCTTCTTTGGCTTTGCTCTCAGTAATTTGACGTTCAACAGCATCAATGTTTTCGCCATGTTCAATCATTAATGCACGCTGAGCCTCTAAGCTTTTTGTTTTAATTTCTTGGCTTTTGAGTTCATATACCTCTTTAGATATGCGACCGCTTTCGAGTTGTTTCACCAAAAGGGCCTGCTCTTCGTCAAAAGTTTCTTGCGTTAAGGCCAGCAGTTGGGTTTTATTCTGTTCTTTTTGCTTAATAACAGCATCGTACAGCTCGGTTTCTAACTTGGTAGTATCGGCTTTGTGTTTTTTGTGTAACTCCACTTTTTCAGCAATGTACCTGCCTTCCAAATTAAAAATGGCGCGCTCATATTCTTCTTTTGAGAGTAGGCCCTCGGCGTACATTTGTTTTTGCAACAGAATTTCGTTGCGGTACATTTTTTCCGACAATGCTAATTCCTGTTCTAAGGTTTTGGGAGTGCCACCGCCTTTAAGGTTTTTGTTCAGATTATTGGCTTCTTCTGCTGCTCGTCCAATTATGTCAGAGATGCTCTTGTATTTGTCTTCAAGTGCTTTTATTTGGTCATCAGCATTTGCCAAGACTGATTTTGCCAAAGCTTCTTGTGCAGCAAGCTGTTGGGTTTGTACGGCAAAAAGGTTTGCGTCTAGCCCATCCTTGTTTAGCTCACCTCTCTTTTTTTCAATATTGAAAAGCATTTCTGCTGCTGCATGCTCGCGTTTTAAAATCTCAGCCATTTCTTCTTCGTAGCGCATCATGGCAATTTTACGCGTCATGTTATGGTTGAATTGCTGCTGAAGCCCTACTATTTCTTTGATAGTATCTTCCTCTTTTATTAAACGGGGCAAGTACTCTCCGTAAGCAGCATTAATTTCATCAATCAATCTTTTGCGTTGCTCTGCATTCAGATTAGCATTTCTCAATATGGTAAGCTGGTTATTTACTTCCTGTGATAGCTTTTGAGTGCTCTGAATTGCTGTTTCTGCCGGGTCAATAAATCCAGCAAAATAGTTCACCATGTTTTTCAATCCTCTAGAGAGCATGCCGCTGGTGAGGGTGCTTGCAATGGCTTTTTGAATTTTTTCCAAATTCGCAGCCATGTTTGTGTTTTTGGTATTGAACTCATCAAGCACCGATGAGCCTTCTTTAAAGCTCTTGTTGGCTATGTCCATTTGCTTTTTTAGCAAAGGCATGTTTCCAGCCAATACCCCAAACACACCTGTGGCACGACCACCTTCAATACCCAAATCGCCAAGGGTTTCGGTAAGTTGAACAATACCGCCTTCGGTTTTGCCAGCTGCTTCCAACACCATCATAAATGCTTCGAGCGCATTGTCGTTCATTTTTTTCTTAAACTCTTCGGTGCTTACCCCAGCAATGCGCGCATAGGTGGTTGCATCGCTGGCCATTTTGGTAAACATTTTGCTAAGTGCGGTGCTGCTTACTTCAACGGTTTGGCCCAAAGAATCGAGTGTGGCACCCAAGGCCATCACTTGGTCAATTGAAATATTGGCAATGGGGGCAATACCACCCATTTTGTTCAAAAACTCGGTTATGTAGCCTTCGCTGGCTTCGCTGCTGGCACCCAAGGTATTCATGGCGCTGGCCACTTTAAGCATGCTTTGCTCTAAACCAAACTGCTCTTTCAGCTGAAAGAGGCTTACCAGTTTGCCAATTTGGGTAATGGCATCTTTGCCCAGGTCTTCACCCAGGGCAACGTTTATTTTGTCGGCCGCGCGAACAAATTCTTCAACCTCTTTCTTGCCGGTGATGCCCAGTTTACCTGCATCGCGTGCCAGCTCAAGCAACTCTGATCGTGCGGTTCTAGTATCAAATTTGCCAAGGGTTTCATTGAGCTTTTGGGCTTCGGCTTCGGTAAGCCCAGTGGTTTTCATCACGTCGGCAATGCTGTCGCTGAGTTCAGCATTTTTGCGGATGATGTTGCTTATTTGGCCTGTTATAGCTTCAAACCCAAGATAGGCCACGGCCATGGTGCCAAACTTCCCTAATTCTGTTTGCAGCTCTCCGAAAAAGCCCTTGGTTTGGCGCAACTCCTTATTCACGTCATTAATGCGCGCTTGCACATTTTTTAGACGATCGGCTTTTTCAACGAACTTTTCCGATTCAGGTGAGAGCAGAGCTAGCTCAGCTCGTAATTTCCGGGCTTCTGTGGTGAGCTGCTTCAAAGTAGCATCAGCGGCAACGCCGTTGATGTATATGTTGGCTGTACTTTTCGCTTGCATGGCGGTTATTTTATCATCAATCGTTTTGCGGCTATTTCGGCTTTGTGTTTGGCTGCCGTATCGGCCAAATCTTGCAGGTGCTTTTCAATTACGGGGTTGAACCAGGGCTTGGGCACGCGGCTTTTTCCTTTACTGGCGGCTCCCCAGGCAGCGGCATTGGCTTGCACCCGGCTTATGGGCCAGCCACGGCCTACGCCCTTGTGCACAAATACCATGTAGCGTTCAAACTTGAACTGCAGCTTGTCAACCATGCCAAAGCGCTTGTAGTCTTTCCAGGTCATGGTGGCACTGCCATCGCCACTTACGCCAATGCGCAGGCGAAATATTTCGCGCTGCAGCTCGCGGTAGGCGCGGTGCCCCCAGTTTTTAACGGCGTCGTTAAACTGTTTTTGCTGGGCTAAAACGTCAGTGCCTTCCATCAGTATTTATACATTTCGGCTTCGGCCGGTTGGCGGTAGGGCAGGGTAATGTCAATATGCTTGATGAAGTAGTGCGTGCCGTCAATTACCTTTTTGCGGGTAATGTCAAAACTCAGCAGTTCGCCCGGTGGCAGGTTAATGCGGCGCTTCACCAAAAAAGTGTTGCGCATAAAGTCAACGTAATCACTCAGCCAAACCTTAAAGCGGCCCTTGTTGCCGCTAAATTTTACCGAGTAGGCAAAGGCTTCTTGCAGGGCAGCATCAAATTCATCGGGGCTGGCGTAGGGTAGGCTGTAGTCTTCCAACTCGGGGTCGGCATTTACCAAACCACGGTAAAAAAGCAGCCGGGCAATGCGGTTACCCTCGCTCAAGTTAAAGCCGCGCATGCTGCCAATGGGCCCCATATAAGGCATGCGGGTTTTGCGGTTGAGCTGAAACCACACATCTTGCTTCATGCCAGCCATAGCGAAGCGAGAAGTTTTGATGGTAGGGTCTCCTAAACCTATCTTGTATTCGCCTAAATCATGGCTCCAAAACCGTGTAACGTAAATAAGGCTTAAGTTTTGCTCAACTACATGCCAATCGGTATTTGTTACCTGTGTAACATCGCCGCTGCGGAAACCTCCTTCAGGTGGTGTTGGAAAACTCACTTGGCGTTTGTCAAGTATGCTTTTGAATAGCACCAATTCGTCGTCTGTATCTGTAGACATTGTAAAGGCAACTGCCTTTCCGTAATCTATAACCTCTTTGTTATACACCCTTTCGGCAAAGCTGGTCCAGTCGGCATCGGGTGGGCGCTGCAGCAGTGCTCGCAACGAGGTAACGGTAAATTGCTGGCGTTGCTGGTCGAAGTAGCTTACCCAGCCCCAAAATTCACGGAAGTCTTCAATTAACTCTGCCACTGTCATGTCGGGCAGCACATCGCGCAAAAAGAAACCTTCGGGCAACAGGGCCACATAGCTGGGGCTGTTGCTGGCACCATGTACTGTTTCAAGCTCGTAATTAATAGCCTTGCCGGTAAGCAATACCAGGTTTACAATTTCGGGGTCGTTTACCAGCTCCGAAATAAATTCGTAACCCAATTCGCTGGCCAGTCCTTTAAAAACCGAAAAAACATACACCGCAGGGCAATGCCAGTGTGAAGCTGGCCAGGGTGCTGCCAGGCTGGTGGTGTTTACCAATGCGGTTGCACCGCTCTGCTGGCCGGTAATGGTGGTGGCTCCCCAGCCGCCGCCTGTTACTTCAAGCACCACCAAGCGGTTGGCTTCTTTGGTTGCATGCAGGGCAACAATGCCCTGCAGGGTGCCATTGCTTACTATTTCGCCATCAATAAACTGGCCTACCTGGCTCGAAATCACCAGCAATAAGGGGGCAGTGGTATCGCCTTTCACCAATGGGCGCTGTAGGCCGCTGGGTTCAAAAAACGGGTCTAAAAAATTGTTGGCCACGTAAAAGCCACCCGCCTTTTCGCTTTTGTTGAAAAAGTTAGGGTTGAAAAACGGAAACACCACATAGGGGTAACTCTGCCAGCCGTTTTCGTTTACGGCACGGGCCAAATTGCGCGCGCGGTTTTGCTGGCCTGCAGCTGTGGCCAATACCTGGTATTCGTTGGCGAAAGCCAGCTCTCCCAGTTTTTTGTTTTGCATGGCGTTGGCAGCAGCTCCATTGTCGGCCAAAAATTGGCACTCGTAAAAGCTGCCAGCATCTTCTAAGCGCAACCGGCCGGTAATGCTTTCGCCGGCATACTCAAGCCTCACGCCATCGGTAATGGTGGTGAGCGGACTGGTTATTTGCGGATCGTGCGAAAAGCCCAGCAATTGCATGTTGGGCTTTTTGGGTAGCTGAAAGGGAAACGAAAAGGTGCCTTGCACCCTGCCATCGGCAAACATGGGGTTTACCCTGCGCAGCCGAATGCGGGTGTTGGGCGATAGGGCCAACGCCTGGTTAAATGCGTATAGTTTCAGCTCGCTCATACCCGGTCAATAAAGGCTTCTTGTATGGTAAGCTGCATGCTAAACAGCTCTTGGTTGGTGCTGGCCAAATCGTCGCTGTGGGCGGTAATGTTTACCCGGGTGCGCTGGCTCAGGTCGGTGCTCATAAGGTAAACCTCGGGGCTGCCTACCAGCTCCTGCAGCCACACAATGTAATCGCGGCGGCGCAGGCCGGTGTGTAGCACATAGCGCTTTTGGCGGGTAACTTCTACCTCACGCACTTCGCCCTGGCTGCGGGTATAATTGGCAGGCAGTAGGTGCTCGGCAAAGCTGCGGCTGGTATTTACACTCTGATCAGTATCGCCCTCAAAATACACCAGTTCAAAAATCCCGGTAGCGGTTCTGAAAAGCAGAATGGTTTCTTGCTCTGCTGGGCTGTTGTCAATTTCGAGCCTGGTAAAAGTGCTTTGGGCAAAAACGCCAGGCGTTGAGCCACTGCAGCGCAGCGCCATGTTGAGTTCGTAAAAGGCAGAAAAACCAGCGCCAATGGTAAGCTCGTTTACATCGTTGAGCGACAGGTATACACAGGCAATGCCATCTTGGTTAAACGAAGCAAAATCGGCATCTTCTACATTCACTGCCGGGCTCAAAAAACCATCGGGCCGAATGAGCGTGTAATTCAAAACCAAATCGGCTTGCGATAAGCTGGCGGTTTTGTACATGGCCAGCAACACCTTGTGGTGCGGCTTAACGCGCAACGAGCTGGGGCGGTTGGTCCATTGGCTGCGGTTGGTGGTGGGCGTGGTGTATGGCGTTATGCTGCTGCCGGGCACGTTTACCTTGTCGAATAGACCAGGTAAAACGGCAGCGCTTATGTTGCTGCGGCGCTGCACCAGCGGATCATCGCCAAAGCTTTCGGCATAGCCCATGCTGTAAGCCAAGGGCTGCACGGTGGCAAAGTTGAGCGTGTTAATGGCCAATGCCGGTGGCTCTACTGCCAAAATGCTTTCGAGTAGTTCTTCCAGCACAAATTCGCAACGATTGGCGGCATCAACCCTGGCATCTTTTACCCACGTTTTGCCAGCGGCTGTGAGGTAAAGCATGGCTTTAAAATTGGGCCGCACATTGGGGTTTACACCTGCCACGTTGGTGGCTTGGGTGTAGGTGGCAGAGCTGGCGCCATAAATCATGGTCCAAAAAGCACCAGGTTGTTTGGCTTCTAACTGCACCCAAAAGGGAAATGCCGAAAAAGTGATGTCGTAATTGTCGGCAATAAACGGATTGGCGGCAAACATGGCTACCATGCTTGCCACTGCCAGCTCGGTATCGACATTGGCGTTGAATTCAAAAGCGCTGTTGGCATCGGGCGTGGTGCGTGCGGTAAAGGTATAGGTGCGGTTGGCTATGCGAATATTGAAAAAGCTGTTATTTGCCGCACCCGAAACGTTGATGCGCAGCCTTGCCTTGGTGCCAGCGCTCAGTTGAAAATTATTGGTTTGAAGCACCAGCCGCAAAGGTTGGCGCACAGGTGCCAGCGCAGGCGGTTGGCTTACTATGGTTAAGGCCATTAGGCTATCCTCCTCAATCTAAAAATGGTGTTGTAAACGAGTGGGGTATTGGTAACGGCATAACCGTTCATGCGGGCGTAGCTCAGCACTTCATCCACGGCGCTTTCGGTAAAGTCGGCCGTGTTGAGTTTAGCATCGGTGCTGTTTTCGGAGAGGGTAATTTCGAGCCGGTAGCCATATACATTGTCCCACACCGGGCCAATGAATGCACCCTTGGTATCGTTGGGCGAAAAGCCTACAATGCGCGCCTGGTATTTGTCGTGGTACATTTTGGCAAGCACGGCCATGGCCAGCTGCTTGCAACGGGTTTTTACCTCCGTTTCAACTGCGGCACCACTGCCCACCGGTACACGATCAACCACCACCACGGCGCCCATTATGCGGTCGGTAACGTAGCCAGCACCATTGTCGCCAAAGCTGCTTTCGGGTTCTTCAATGAGCATGGCCGGAAATGCCAGGTTCAAATCACTCAGTGTGCGGTCAAGGTCTTCAAGGTGCCACTGGAAAAAGCTTTTGTGGGTGTCGCTGTGGAAGAAAGCCGGATGATCTTCGGCCAGCGCACGGAAATAGGCTACATATTCATCGTAGCGGGTAAAGTCGTATTTGCGGCCGTAGCTCATTTTTTGCTGGGTTTGTTCTCCATTTCAGCCTGCAGGTGAATGAGAATGTTGGTGAAGTATACGTGGCCAACCTTATGTATGTCGCCAAATTTGGGGCCTGCCATGGCTACATAGAATTTTTCCCAGCCAAAGCGGCTTGAGGTTTCGGCGCTTTTTGAGCCGCTGAAAACATCAGGAGCTACCGCCTTCCAATGGGCTTGGCAACCTTCAAAAAACAGCAGGTTGGCATACAGGTATTCATCGGGCAGCTTGGCAAAAAGCCGGGCGTAATGCTTGATGGTGTTTTCGTTGAATGGCTCGCGGCAGTCGCCGGTATCGAGCCTGGGCACCAGCTTGGTAATGGGCCACCACCAGCGGCGGGGGCGGTACAGCGCAGCCATGAGCTCGCAGAGCAGGCGGCGTTGCTCGCCTGGGTTGTTGCTCTCTTTGTAGTTGGTGAGTTTTACGAAGGCGGTTACCACTTCGTCGAATACGCCGTTGCCAAAAAAATCGGCAGGACCGTAGAAGGTCTGCAAGCCTACCCTCACCCGAGGCAGCAATTGCCGGGTGAGGGTAGAAGGAGCAAAGGCCCAGTTGAGCGCGGTGGTGATGCTGTACACCTGCTCGTAAGGAATCTGCAGGATGGCTTTGTTGCGCTTAAAGGCGAAGCGCTTAAATCCCAACAGATGGTAGGCTAGTTTAAACTTGGCCTTGGCCAGAGGTGTGCGGCCGTTGAAATAACGGCAGAGCTCCAGCAGTTGGTCGCGCTGTAGCTCGTTGAAAGATTCGGGGATGTGGCCCTGAAACACCCGCCCTTTGTGCTCAATGGTGAAAGCTTGCATCGCGACAAATCACGATGCAAAAGGGCAGGCCGAAAAGGACAGCGTGTTAAGCTACCTTACCACCGCACTCAAACCTCCCTGGCTTTCGGCATGGCGGTATTTGTTCACTCCCCACCAAAGGGTATCGGCGGCATCGCTTATGTGGGTGGCTTCTTCGGGTGGGGTGTTGTCGTCGCGCTCGGGTGCCTTGTCTTTTTCGTAGCCATTTTTGTTGAGCTTCAGCTTGGCCTGCTGCATGCTTATTTCCATGGCTTCGCAGTTTTGGCGGTTGTACGAAAAGGTGAGGATGTTTTTGTCATCGCCTCCAAAGGTGTTTTGCCAAAACATATAGCGGCTGTTGTGGCTGGGGGCTTGGCCAACATATACCTGCTCAACCGCCCAGCCGTGGCGCTGCAGCTCTTCGGCATACTCTTGCAAAAAGGTTTTGCTGGTGGCGGCATTGTTGCCTTGCAGGGCTGTGTGGTCGTAAAAGTAGCGCACCCGCTTGGTGGGGTGGTGCTTGTAATAAGCCACAAACTTTTCTACCAGGTCTTTGAGGCGGTAGGGGTGCTTCACATACATGGTGTTGAGGAAGCGGAAATCCTTGCCGTTGTCGAGCAGCTGGCCAACCACCAGGCTGTTGATCTTGGCGTTGTAGTCACAGGCCATGCAAATGGGCTTTGTAGGTATTAGGTCGCCATCCCATCGGCAGTCGCGCTCGTGGAAGTGCATGAAATCGTGCTCCAGCGATTCAATGAAAGCGTAGTTGCTGTTGTAGTATCCGTGCACCTCTGGGTCAAGCAGGCCATAAAAGCCGTCTTTCACCTGCAGTATTTTTTTGTTGAGCACCGAGGTTTGAAAATCCAAGTCGGTCAACATTTCACGGAAGAGCTTGATTGGGCCCATGCCCAGGGCTTGAATGTTGTCGAGCGTGCTGGCCATCGAAAAATAAACGGTGTCTTTTCGCAGCTCATTCAAGTAGTGCAGGTAGCGGCTTATTTCGCGGTTCAGTTTTTTGCGCTGGATGGCATTGCAGCTGCCTAGCAATTCGCGCAGCTCAGCCAGCTTTACCTGTATGCCCAAAATGGCGCTGATGGTGTCGCGGTCCATGCGCTGCTCATAATCCAACAGCCATTTGGCACCGCTGCTGGTGGGCATATCGCTGGCAAACATTACTGAGCCGTGGTTGCTCAGGTGCCCAAAGTGGTGGGCGTTACCGCGAATGGTGAGCAGGAACTCTTGGTTAAGCCTTTCGTGGTTCAAAAGCTTGGCTTCGTCGCCAGCGCCCCAGTCAATCGATAGGCCGTTACTGGTACCCGATCTATCTTGGCTTACCAGGTAAATGCCGTGGCCGTTGTACCAATGAATGTAGTGGTCGGCTTTCACCGGTGCCCGGTAGGCGCGCGGAAACTTGAATTTCTCGGGGGCAAAGCTGCGCACGAAATAATGCGTGCCCATTTTGTAGCCCATTTTTTCCCAGCCGCTAATAAGCGGTGGCAGGGTGCGGGTGAGCAGCTGCTCGTAAGTGGTGCCAATGAGGCCACCATTGCCGCGTGGCATGGCCAAAATGTTCTGCAGCGAAAACATGCTTATGGCGCCTTCCGACTTACCAGTACCGCGGCCCCAAACCAAAATATTGATGGCTGCCGTAACTAGGTAGCTCAACATTTGCGGGCCGTTCAAATGCACTTGTTTTGGCTCACTCATTCACCACCTCCGCATCTTCGGCGGCTGAACTATTGAATCTAGGAGCACGCTTTTTGGCGAGCACCTTGGCCAACTCCTCCTCCAAGTTGTCGGGTAATGGCACGTTCAGCAACTCAGGGAAATTGCCAATACTAATGGGCACCGGCTGCAGTTGCGAAAAGTCGGGCAGCTCCACGTCTTCACGATCAAGGCCGTGAATTTTTATCAACTGCGCAAACATGGCAGCAGCCTCTTTCAACTTGCCGGCTGAGTAGGCTTTCTGCATTATTTTCATGCCAATGTCGTGCAGCAGGGCGCGGATGAATTCTTTGTCCTGCCGGTTGGTCATTGCAAACAGCTGCATGGCCTCGGTTACCAACTGGTAAGCCTGGCTTTTCTGCAGGTCGTATTTGGCCATCACCAGGCGAACGGTTTTGCTCTTGTCGCTCCACTCGCGGAACTGATCGGCCGCGAACTCCAAGCGCAGCAGCTTTTCTTTCAGCCGTGGGTCAAGCTCGTTGTTTTCGCGGTCGAAATACCAGGCTAAAATGCGGTCGACGTCTGTTTGCGGTTTAGCCATCGAATTTACTTTTAAGTGAATCAAGCAATTGCTTGGCCATGGTTTGTGCAGGCGAGCTGCCAGCCTTGGCGTATTTGAGAATGCTGGCACGCAGCTCCAATTCGGTATTGATGCGGCCGGCATGGTACGCATCGAATCCGGCATGGCCGGCATCTTTCAGCATGAGCTCCACTTCATCGGTGCTCAGCTGCATATAAAATGCAACGTCGGCCGGTGGCAGCAGCAGCTTGCCGCAATTATTCAGGGTTGCTAGTTGCTCGGCTGTTAAGTGCATCTTCAAGGGCTTGGGTTAAGGCCAACTGGTAAAAATCAACCTGCGATTCTATGGTGCTGATGATGCCAAATTCCCACCGGGGATTGGCGGTGTAATTGGCCGAGGTTAGCAGCGCAGCGTGGCGCTCGTTGCCATGCACCAGCGTTACCTTGGCGTGGCATTGGCTGAGCTCCAACTGGTCGAAAACGCCAGTGATCAGTTGGTAAACCTGCGGGTCCATGCTTCGGGTTCTGAAATCAATGAGGCCAACCAGCTGGCGAATTTGGCGGCTTTCTTTGAGGCGCAACAGGGTGCGCGCTGCGTCTTCGTTGATTTTCCATGTGGCCAAATACACAATGGCGGGGCCAGTATATGCCAGCATTTTTTGCAGGGCATCAATGCAGTTGAAAGCACCTCTGCTGAAATAGTGGTGCTGGCTATCGGGTTTGAGCTGCAGGGCTTCAAAGTCGTTGGCAAAAGGGCCTTCGCTGTCCATGACAAAAACGGGCTGCTTGCCTTCATCGGGTGCTCGCTCCATGTCGGCAACCAGGTTGCTGATGTCAAGATTTCGGAAGTTCATCGCGTTTCTTTTTGAGGGCTTCCAATTCAGCGGTAAGCGCCTGGTATTTGATCAGGTATTTTTCGCGCTTTTCGTCGGTGTCGGCCTGCTCCATCCGGTCTTTGGCTTTGCTGATCTGCGAGCGCACCGTTAAAATGCGCTGAGCAATTTCATAGGGTGAAGCGGCTTCAATGAGTTGAACGCGGCTGGCCTGCAGGCGCTCGGCGTTGGGCACCCCTGGCAGCACACCTGTTTTTTCGTAATTGTCGAGCATGCGCCACAGCTCGGCACGTTGTTGCGATTTTTCAACCAGCTGTGCAGCCAAGCGCTCGCGCTCTTCATCGGTTTTGGCATGCCATAAGTCGTTATGCATGGTGCTTATGATGGGTAGCAAATCTTTGATGCGCTGGCGGCAGCGCTGCACGGCTTCGGGCTCGGTGGCTTTTTCTTTGGCGGGTGGTGCCAGCAGGTTTTCGCGCGGGGCAGGAGTGACAGCTCCGGCAGCATCGCGCAATTTCAGCAGCTCGGTTTTGAGCTTGTTGGCCGCAAAGCTGCTGCGGCTGGTGGCAAAATACTCCTTTAAAAAGGTGGTGGTGCCATGCTTCAAATACAGCTGCAAACCTGCTTCGTAGTTGCAACCGGTGGCAAGCCAGCGGTCAATGTCCTGGATGATTTCCATGCACAAGTTTGCAGTGGAAATTTCCAATTAATAAGGACAGCGTATTAACCGCGCTCGGCCAGCAGCCAGCGGATATCTAAATCACCGGCATTGTACATGCGAAAACCTGCGCGCTGCAGGGCAAGCACCATTTGCCCGGGCGTGTACATATCAGGAAAAACCTCGTTCATGCGGTCGTACACCGTGGCGGTGCTGGCTACCATGTCGGCATTTTGAATGTCAACCACGGGGCGAAACAAAACGAGCAGGGCAGCGGCGAGTTGTTGAATCTCGTCGGGTGGCGCCTGCTCGTTTTCTATATGTTGGGGCGTTGTGGCCATGGTGCCTGGACTTATCCGTCAGAATGAGGTATACGCACTCTCGCCAGACCTTACGGTGCTGGACAGTCCAGGCATAGAAAACTCACTCTAACGGATGCACAAATATACAAAAAGCCCCGACATCACTGCCGGGGCTTTCACCAAACTAAACCTATTGTATGAACTACTTGCCGGTAGCTTTTTCGTTAACAGGCACCAGGTGCTGGCAACCTTCGGCGGCCAACATTTGCGCCTGTTCTAAATTCAGATCACCCAGGCGAATCACCCCGGTGTGGGGGTGACTCACTTGGGTTTCGGGGGTGGCATTTTGGAGCTTGAAAGCCGCTGCCACTTCGGGGCGTAATTTCAGTTGCTCTGCCATGGCTTACGGACCAACGGTTACAGTGCCGGTAACGTAGCGAGGCATGCGGCCAATGCTTTCAATTACCCAACGTGCTTCGTTTGCGCCTTCGGGGCCTTCGCCGGTACCGCTGGCTGGCTTAATGTGCGCAGGGTCGGTAAGCGAACCAAACAAGCGGTAAAGGCCAGTATTGCGCTCGGGCACCAAAACAATGAGGTCGCGGTTGGCCACAAAGTTGGCAAAGCCTACTTTTTGGGCGTTGTTTCCAGCGCTCATCACAGTGGCAGTGTTGCGGAAGGTGGTGTGGTCACGGCCTCCCAATGGCTCGCTGGTAATGCCTCCTTTGTCGAGGGTTACCTCAAGGCGGCGCCACGAGGTGCTTGCTGCCAATGTAATTGCTGTTGAAGCAATGGCACCGGCTGCTTCCAAAGTGCCTGTGGTTGCAGGCGCTGGAATGGCAGTTACGTTGGCGCGGTCGGTAACCAAAATATGGTCACCAGTACCACCGGTGTTTTGTGCCGGTACGTTGCGGCTGATATTTTCTAAAGCAAGTGACATGGTTATGCTCCTTTCATTTTAATGAAGCCAACGCCCAACTCAATGAGTTTTTGGGCCAGCTTCGGGTTTTCTTTCAAATTTTCGGCATTCACAATTTCGCCATCGAATTTGTAGTTGCCGGCATCTACCAGGTAGGTTTCTTTGCCAACTACAATTTCATCGGCTTTGGCGGTTGCCTGTTGCTCGGCTGATGCAATTGCTTGCTCCAGCTCTTTGAGTGTTTCACGAGCTGCTGATACCTCTTTTTCGAGAGTTTCAACTTTCTCGTGCAAATCAATGCATTCAGCCTCTTTGGCTTCCAGGGCTTCATCCGATTTTTTCAGCAGTTCTTGAGTGGTTTCAGCCGTCTTCACAAAGTCTACCAGCACCTTAATTTCTTCGGCTGGTGCACCTGCTTGGCTGAGCGCCTTCTCAAGTTGCTCAGCGATTGAAGGAGCAGCCGTAGCTGCTCCTTGATTTTCTGCTTTCTTTGCCATGGTTATGCCTGGTCGTTTACTGAAAGTGATCTTGCGTGAATTTCTTTGAAGTCAACACCGGCTTTGAAGTCGCCAAGGACTTTCACTGAGCGGTCGAACTTTTGGAAGTCGAAGGTCATGCTGTCGCTGCTTACGCCCAACACCTGGTTCACTTTAGGTGTGGCAATGATGCGGTTTGAACTACCAAGCCCTGGGTCGCGAACGATTTCCCAGCTGGTGCCATCTAAGGGAATGCGGCCCATTTTCATGCCTTCGTAATTGTTGTGTGCACCATGCAGGGAGCGGTTTCGGCGGTTGTACCAATCGAAGAACCTCGGCTTAACTTTGATTTCACCAGTACCATTTTTGTATGCTTCGCCAATCGCATCGTACACCGCCTCGATGTGATCGATAATGTTGGTGCTGGTTGTAGCTCCGGTTACCACAGGGGTAATGTTGGTTGCGGTAATTTCGTCAGCAATGATTTTGTTCCAGCCATTCATGGTGGCACCAGGAGTAGTACCCGAAGCGTTGTACACGCCCAAATACAGGGCTTTGGTCCAAATGTTCTCGCGAACTTTTTGGGCAATGTAATCCATGATAAAGGCCTCAAATGGCATGTCCATTACGTCTTGGGCTTTTTTCATTCTGCCCAACCAGGTCTTTTGCAACACCTCAGGAATGAGGAGCAAGTCAACCTTCATGCCGCGAACCTTCAAGTTGCGTGAGCCAAACGCCAGTGCGTTTGAAGTAGGCGTAAAGTTCACCGAATCTGCAGGCTTCACAATGTCCGAAATCTCCAAGTTAGGAAGCGGCAATTCGTCGCCTACATCATTCATAACCTCGTACCTGCTACTAAAATCTTCCGAAAGTAATGTTTCGGCAATCAGCAAATCGCGGTGCTCACGGTAGTAGGCACCAAGGTTGGTTGCCAGCTCGGTGGTGTTGATGGAGCTACCCAAATTGTAGCTGATGGGAGTGGTCAAAAAGGCATTCACTGTCAGTAAGCTACCAACAATTACCAATTGGGTGTCGGGGGTGGCATGTAATGCCAGCGGCACGGCCAGCACCATGCAGGCCAATGCGAAGAGGATAAAGCGTTTCATATCTGAAATTTGTTTTTAAGCGGGTTATTGGAATTTGGCCATGGCGGCTTTGTTGTAGCTGGCCATTTCTTTTGGCTGGCCTTCAAAAGCATCGCCTTCTTTGCCGCCTGCAGGCTGTTCAGCACCGCCTGATGCTTCGCTGGCGAACTTGTCGCGCTCGGCTTTGATGGCGGTAAATGCAGCTACCAAATCGGTAGTGCCTTCGGGTGCCAAGGCCTGCAGCTTTTCGTTGTTGGCTTTGAGGGTTGCCAGCTCGGCAGTGGCGGCAGCTCCTGCAGCCAACTGAGCGTTGAGTTTTTCGGCCTGCTCGGGTGTCATGGCCTCCACTTCGTGGTCCTTTCCGGCTTCGGCGCCAAAGAAAGATGCGAGTGCCGTCCAGGCACTTTTGATGGTGAATTTCATATTCGTGATTTTGGATGTCGTAACGAGGTGCAAATCGCTGTCGGTAGCGTTTTCAAGCGCTATGCCTTCGAGCGCTTGCGTGCGGTCTGTTTTGCCGCTGCTCAGTGCTGTGAGAGAGGTTTCAATGGTGCCAATTTCATCGGCCAAACCTGCATCGATGGCCGCTTGGCCAACGTACATTTTGCCGGTGAGCACGTCTTCTTTTTTGAGGTTGATTTTGCCACGGCGGCCATTTTTTACAGTCGAAAGAAATACCTGGTTGAGTGGGTCAAGCAGCTCGCTGCGAATGAGCTCATACTTACCTTCTTTGGCTTCGTCTGATGCGCGGTTTTTGTCGACGCTCTTGGTGGCGCGCACCTTGTGGATGGAGATGCCGAACTTGCTGAAAAAGCCGTCGGTGTTCATCACCGTAATCATGGTACCAATGCTGCCCACCATACTGGTTTCGCCGCCCATTACAATGCTGTCGCTTTGGCTGGCTGCCCAATAGCAGGCAGAAGCAGCCATAAAATCAACATGCGCCACAATGGGGGTGCTGGTGGCCTTGATGGCGGCTGCCAGGGCTTCGGTACCATCTACACTGCCACCGGGCGAGTCGAGCACCAGCACAATGCCGCTGATGGTTTCGGCCTTGTCGGCTTCGGCAATGATGCGGGCAATGGTGGCGGTGCCCATGTAGTATTTGTACTCCCAATAATCGATGTAGTCCTCTTTCATCATCACGCCGCTGATGTTGATCACTGCCACCGATCCTTCGGGGGCATCGTTGAAGAGACTGCCCACTTTGGCTTCGGCCAAATTCACAAGGGCGCCATCGGCGTGGCGAAGCGTGAGGGGAAGTTCTTTTTGAATGGTGCTGCCAGTGCGGTCGCTCATGGCCTGCAACTGGGCATTGCTCAAATAGTTAGTAACCCACTGTTCATCGATGAAAAGGGGTTTGGAGAGCAGCAGCGACAAAAGATTTTTCACGAAAGCAAATCACCTGCATTCGTGAGCCTTGAAAAAGGACAGCGTGTTAACTAGGCTGTTTGTAGCAGCCGGTCGATACCAGCGCGCGCTGAAGCATAGGTGGTAAGGGTGTAATTGTTGGCAATGGCATACACCTGCGCATCGTCGGCAGGGTGTAGCAGCAGCTCGGGCAGTAGGTTTGCTGATGCCAAGGTAAATGAAAAGGCAAATCCGCTGGTGCCATCGGCATTGGCGGTTATTTGCATGCTGCAATTAAAGCGAGCGCCTTGGCTGTTGCTGTTGCCCAGCAGTCGCCAGAGCTCGTTTTTATCTTGAAATGCTACCAGGTAGCGGCGGCCGTTCATGGCTGCCAATATGCGCTCCATTTCGGGGCTGCAATTGGGCACAAAGCCGCGCAACTGGTGCCCGTAGGGAGTGCCGTTTTTGGTGAGCTCGCTGGGAGCTTCATAGGCCAAAGTATCGGCTTGGGCAATGGCCTCAAACCATTGGGTGTTGGCCGCTCTAGCTATTTCGAGCGGCGCAATCTGTCGGCGGTCGGGCCGTGGCATACTAAGCACATTGCCCACCGGTAGGTAGGCAAAATGCTTTACAATTCCGCTGAACTGCATGGTAGGTATGGCTGGCCAGTTGGTCATGCGGTATGGCGTGCGTTGTACCGGGCTTCATAAACTTGCTCCATGGCCATAAATGTGTGCTGGCCAATAGGCTCGGGCAGCACTTCAAAGGGTGCCAGCACTTCGGGCAAATCGTCGGTTGGTTGGCCGTAGCTGTCGCCAAACGAAATATCAACGTGGTATTTGGGCGACATTTCCGCTGGTGTAACTACCTCGCCTTCATCGTTCAAAACCGCAGGGTGCAACTCAATGGGTAAGTTGGGCGAAATGGAGCAATCGATGCCTTGTATGTTAGGCTGCGATAGATCATAGCCAGCATGAAGAATGCCAGCAGCAGCGGCTTCAAACTCCGCCTCGTTGTTGAACTCAAACTTGGCAAAAATCATGGCTTACAAAGTGCTTAATTGTTGGAGGAATGCGTTGGTTGGGCGGCCGATGCCGATGGCACCGCCTTCGAGGCGATCGTTTAAAAATCCGGTGCCATCGAAAAGTGAACCTAAATTGATGCGGTTGCATGCGGGAATGGTAGCGCTGGTATCGGTGCCAATTTGGGTGCCGTTCACAAACATCACAATATCGTTGGGCGCATAAGCCGCAGCAATGCGTGCACGGCCAGTAAATGGGCTGGCCGTAATGATGTTGGCTTGCTCTACACCTCCCGAATTCACCATCATTTGTATGCGGCTATTATTGTCCATCACATTAAGGCCAATGCGGTTATTCATGGTATTGTCGGAAAGCGACAAGATGCAGCGCATTTGCCCAGCATTTAGGTTTCGCAAATCTACTTCAGCTGCAAGCCAGCCCGAGGTTTGGCCAATAAGAGCGGTGGCTCCAGCGAGCGCAGTTACGTCAGCTGCTCGGGTGCCGTTGATGGGCGAAGTGGCGAAACTACCAAGTTCAATTTGCGGCCAAGCAATTCGAATGGTAAAATTGTATGATTGTCCATTGATAAGGGCATATTGTAGAATTGCTTCAACTCTGGCTACGCTAGCATTTGAAAGCGTTCTGGTAAAGGAAAAGCGTCGGAGCGTGCTGTCGATTTGTGGCAGAATGTTTATACCCCCTTCGGTTAAATAAGTCCCAGCTGCAGTGAGTTCGTACATTGCTACTTGGAAATTAATTGGAGGCTGCACTGCAGAAATCATTCTTAAGTGATTGCTGTGCGTCCATGTTTGCCCTAATGAAGCAACTACTGCAGTTGGCAGGCCCATACGCAAAGCTGCAACTGTGGCATTCGCCGTGCCAAACCAGCGGATGTCTATAAAATTTAAGCCGTTTTCAGTACCCAAACCAACAATTTCACGAGAAAGCCCACCAGTTGAAGGTTGCGACCAGTTGGTTGGCAAAGCACCAGGTGTACCAATTGCAGCACCAGCCATGGTTGGATTACCTATACCATTTACTGCTCCCCGCTCTAACGGTAAAGCCCATCTTCCAGTGATTGGGTCAAAGTCAACAGGCGGCTCATTGGCTCCAATAGGTGTCCATACTCCCTGCGCGTTACGCACATTTTTACCGCTGGCACGGCTGAAAACAAATTCACCAGCAGCTGAAAGCGGCTTAAGCGCTTGAATGCGCGCATTACGAGTTAAAAAGCCGTTGCCAAAAACAAGGCTGGCTCGTTCCCATGCGTTGCGGCCTACGGGTGGAAGTAAGGTGCTCATGCAGTAATGTTTAGAAGAGTTTGAATAGTTGTTTGGATGTTCGCACGGGTGGTAACTACAAAGGCATTTTGTTGGGCGTAGTGCTCAACCAAATCAGTTTGATAGGTTGTTTCATCTACGGCAATGCGGCTTAAAAACTGAATGGTTGCCAGCGCTGCGCTGTAAGTGGTAAAGGTGTAGCCATTAATGGCCGCATACCTGCCAATTTCAATAGCTTGGCGGGCTGCCAAGCTATTTCTTCGGCTGTTTATGTTGGCATTTGCATTCATTACATGAGCAAGCGAACGCCTTGTGCAGTGGTGCCACTTGCGAATATTTTTCGAACCAACAGACTGAATTCGTTGGAGAAGTTAACGAGAGTACGCTCGGTGCCTGCGGCTGTGATCACTCGAACGTTGCCTGGCACTGATACGAATAAAATACCAGGTTGGTCGCGATTTGGCGCGGCATCGTTAGGTATTACATCTATCACATCTTCGGCCATCAGGTTTACCTGAAAGCCATTTACGGTGGTTATGATCATAGGCGCCTTTTTGCGTTCAAAGTGATTTTGTAATCAAAGAACCCAAAAGTGGCAATGGAAAGCAGGGGAGAAAAGGACAGCGTGTTAAAAGCAAAAAGCCCGCTGGTATCTACCATGCGGGCTTCCTTCGTTTCAGAGCTGAACCTGTTAGAAGGCACAGCTAATTTACAACGGCTTAATGAAATAGCCAACGCCTGGCTTCATTCAATGCCAGCGCAAAGGTGGTGCCTTGCCAAAAGCGGGTTCTTTTCACTTGCCGGTCGAGCTTCTTTTCGGCTTTGGCTAGGGCTTGCTCCGTGTGGAGCTGCCGCTGATCCTGCAGCAATTCCATTGAATCGCGTTTGCTGTGTGCATCTTGGCAGGCATCTAAAGCGTTGTGAAGTTCACCAATAGCGGCATACTGCTTTTCATTTTCGGCCATGAGCGACTGCCCAACATCAATGGCAGAATCACATTCAGCCAGCTTTATGTTGGTGGTGGTTACTGCCACCGGTGGCTTTTTGCGCAGCTCGGCCAGCTGGCGGCCGTGGCGCTGCTGCAGCAACTGGTTGGCATGGCGAAGGCTGTCGGCTTCTAAAATGAGTTTGTTGGCTGCCTCCTGGGCTGCTTCCATTTCGGCCAAGGCATTCAATGCCTGCAGCTCCAACTGAATGATACTCTTTTGCAATGCAGCAGGGTTTTGCACCTGCTGACGGGGCTGGCACGCTCTCATGAAAAAAAGCACAACAAGAACGCAAAGAGCGGCCAGCACACCGTACAGTTTCAGATTTTTGGTCATGGCATTACCTCCTGCATGAGTTGGCTAGCCATCCAACCAGTGGTGCCATTGGCAAGCTGCAGGAAAAGCCAACCAGGTACTTCGGCAATAAACTGCAGGCGCTCGCCTGCTGGTACGGTTGCCAAAATGCGGAAGGTGGTGCCAGCTCCATCGCGCAAATTCACATTGGCGCGGCTGGTGAATGTTCGTTTTTGAGGGTTGGCGCTTTTAAAGCCAATTTCCTGCAGCCAAGCTTTTACGCTGAATGATGGGCAGGCTTTGGTCCACTCGCTGGGCTCAATTATGCCGTTGCGGTTTTTGTCGGGACTAAAATCGCGGTGCCCTTGAATTACAGCTGCAGGGTATAGGCGGTGCACTTCGTAAACCAGTCGCTCGAGCGCTGCGCGTTGTGCGCTCGTGCGGGTATCTGCAACATGGCCACGGCTATCAATACCGCCAATGTAACTGAGGTGAATGTTGTTGCTGTTGTGGCCAGCAACTCCATTGGTGATGGCACTGTAGGGTGCTAACTCGTGCACAGTGCCATCAGCCGCCACCAGTCGGTGGTAGCCAACATTGCGCCATCCAAGCGAGCGCCAATGCGCGCGGATGCTTTCGAGGCTTTGGTTCTGCGGTCCACCGGTGCAGTGAATGGTGATGAAATTGACTGTTCGCATAGCCTTTATTCTGTAGTGATTTCAGTACCCGGAAAACTGCGCCTGCGGGTTTCGGGTGCGTGGTTGAATTCATAGCGCTGCAGCAGCTCGCTGTTTTTTTGAATGTGGTTGATCAGGATTTCCTGGTTCACGCGGTTGCACTCTTGAATTTGCACCTGCATTTGCTTTTGCTCTTGCTCCAAAATACCCACTTTGCCGTACAGGTACCAAAGCATTACGCCCATCAGCAAAAAGGAGGGACCTTGATTTTTAAGTTGGTCGAGAAACCAGGTTTGAGTTGTTGACATTATGACGGATGTTAATGTGTTCTGAAAAAGCCGTGTTCGGCATTTTGGGTGGGCGCCAAATTGCCAGTAGGGTTGGTGGGTGTATAGGCGGTTGATGCCGCAAAGGTTGGGTAGTTGAGCGGGTTGCTGTTCAACAGCTTTAATGCCTGGCTGCGCCATTCTTCGGCGCTGGTGCGGCAGTGCTTTATGAGAGCTTCAATTTGCCGATCAGATGGAGTATTTTCTTGCCTGCTGGTATGCTCGCTTTTGGCGAAGGTGCGCACAGTTACGCCCAAGCTGCCCAAGTGAATTACCTGGGTGGCAATGCCTTGGGCAATGGTGAAATTGGCCAACGATTTGCGCAGCAACAAAAGCACGGCTTTGTCATCTGCTGTCAAATCTTCATCACGCAATTTTTCTACCAGCTCTTCCATGTAGTCGTTGCTGATGGATGGTGCCAAATACAGCTGCTGGCATTCTACCATTACGGGTTTGAGACGCGAAAACACCAAGCGGCTGCGGCCTATGCTGTAGTGTCGGCTGAATTCCTCAGCTGTGGCAATGATGCTTTCCGAAAATTCGAGGTACTGATCACTGGCCACCCATTGCGGGTAATTGTCGGCATTTTCCCAAAGGAAGGTATAAAGCGCTTCGGCGGCGCTCATGGCACCGCGCTCTAGGCGTTCTTCCAGCTTGTTTACCTGCCACATTTTGGCAGCCTCTTGTTTTTCGGTTTTGGCCACCACCAAGCCATTGCCTTGAACAAGTACAATGAGCTCTTGGCCAAACTCATACATGCCCATGTAGGCCACCAAGCGGGCGGCATAAGGCAACAGCGCTTTGAGGTGCGCGTTGCTGGCTTGGTCGAGGGTGTCGTTTTTGTAGGCAGTGTGCAGCGAATTGTAAAGGGCACTACCCAAATATTCGCGCACCAAAACATCCTGCTCCATGGCTTCGATGTTTGGCTGCAGCTGTTGAATTTCAAAAGTGCTGGCCACATTGCCCAGGTAGGCTTTGAGCTCAGCGGTGGTTTTAATCAGTGCCATCAATAGCCTCCTTGCCTTTTTCTTTGCTTTGGTTGAGTGTCTGCCAGGTTTGAATGTCGAGGTAGCCAAATTCCATTTCAGGGTCCCAGCCGTTGTAGTCGCGAATGAAGCGAAGTGGTGCCAGGGTGGCGGCTCTGTCGGCAGCCATTAACGCCTGCAGGGTGTGAAATGCTTCGCGGATGTTGCTGCCTGATCCGGCACCCATTGAACCGCTGGGCACCATGCCAATAAGCACAGGGTTTACACCAATGGCCCAGAGAATTTCGGTGTTGGCACCAAATGAATCTGGTAAGAGCTGGCCGTCCTTCAATTTGTTGTCGATGACTTCGATTTTAAAGCCTGGTTGAGCTTTTCCTTCCATGTCAATTTTGAACTCGCTGAAAAACGACTTGCCTGTGTTTTCGAGGTCGGTCAAGAATTTGTTAATAGAGTCGTAGAACTCGTTTTTCTTGGCCAGCTTGTCTTCTACGGTTTTGCTTTCCCAATCGGGGTAAAGGCTCTGCCAATAGTTTGATGGAATGTGAACGTGGTATTTGAGGCTGATTTGGTTTTTGAGCACGGCCTTTTTGAGGAAGGGCACCAAATGAGCAATCTCCAGCCAGCCACTTTGTACCACGCCATCCCATGTGGGCAGGGGGTAGTAATCGTGGCCTGGCATTGGATTTTCTATGTGCATCACAAACAGCTTGCTTTGCTGCTGCTTTGTGTGGTCGAGCATGTCAAATTCCTTGTAGTGCTTCTTTGATGGGCTAGGAAAATTGTAGCTGTAATAGCACTTACGAATGCGTCCTTCTTTGTCCATTTTGGCAAGCCGTGTGTGAGTGGCTTGCTGGTGGTAAAAGTTGGTAATCTTGGTTTGGTCGCGGCTGGTGATCATCTGCACAAAGGCGTTCGCGAACCATTCGTAGTCCATGATCACACGGCGCATGGTGTGTAAGATGTCGTTTTTACGGGCAAAGGCTTCGTATTCATCAAACCTTTGGAGCACCTTTTTTATGCTCATTTGGCCGTTGGGACCTTCCACCAGTTCGCGCTTGAAAGTGACGATGCCACCGCCAAAATGTACATCCTGGCGGGTTTGAAGCGCACGAGGTGCAACAGTGCTTTTCATTACTTCAAGCCTGCGTTGCTCTGGTAATTTGTTGTCACTTCCCCAATTGCTCCAAAGCGTGGCACCTACCAATGGCATTGGCTCGGTGGTGGTAACTCCTCTGTTTTCGGTGCGATCACCAGGCACCTCCTGGGTGCTGTAAAATCCGTGGTCGGTTACCATGTAAGAAGCGCCATCACGAATGGCCACGGGTCCGTAATGCTTCCAGCCGCTCATATGATTACCCGGGTTTTGTTGAACTCTACAATGAGGCAGCGATGGGCCTTATGCACGGTGCCATCAGCCAATTGAAAATTGATGGTTTGATGGTAGTCATGCATGGGGTTGCGCTCGGGGCTTACAAGCTGTTTCTTTTTGCCAGGTGATTTGAGACCTGTGCGGGTGAGGCTGGAAATGGTTACATCGGCCAGCTCTACCAGCTTGCCGCCATTTTTGCGGCTGGTGCTGTAGGTCACATATTTCACCTGAAAGCGAGCGGGTGCACCCAGCGCATCGGTTGAGTGCATAAGAGCCAGGGCATTGCCGAGTTTGAGCATGCGCCAAAGATTGCGCGGTGCGTTGGCCTCAAAAAGGACAGCGTGTTAATGGCAAAGCCGGCTTTTGTTGCTTCTTGTTTTGGCCGACTCAAAACAAGAAGTGCCCTTCCGGCACGAGGAACGGCCAAAGGCCTGATTTTCAACTAACAACGGGCAAAACTTCAAATTTTGCTTCCGTTGGTGTTGGTTTGCACCCCGCTCCGCCCTGTCGAAAAACGGAAATTTCCTTTTTGGCTGCCCGCGATATGTGATTTGGTTACCTCCTGTGTTATGATTCTTTAAAAACATTCGGTGTTGTGTTATATTTCGCAATGGTGGCGCTAAGCCGTGGTGGTGGCGGCTCCCGCCCTTAGGCACGAGCAAGCCCAAGGCTTGACCACCCTTATGGGCGGCACGACCATAAAAAAAGGTGGGCCGAAGCCCACCTTTCAGAAAAGCGAGGGTTCGCCATTATCGGCGAAGGAGTAGTAGCCATCGCGGGTGAGAATGAGGTGATCAATCACCTTGATGTTCACCAGCTGCAAGGCTTGTGACAAGTTGCGTGTGAGGTTGCGGTCGGGCTCGCTGGGGCGCAAGCTGCCCGAAGGGTGGTTGTGTACCAGAACCACTTTTGAAGCATTGGAAAGGATAGCGGCTTGCAGCACCAGCCGCGCATCGGCCACACAAGAGTTGAGGCCGCCCTTACCAATGGGGCAGTGGCCCAGCACCCGGAAGCCGTGGTTGAGTAGGATGATATGGAACTCTTCGTAGTGTTCCATGAAATCGTCAAACACCGGCTCGATGAATTCGCGGATCAATTGGGAGTTGAGAAGAAGGGGTTGCTCTGTGATTGGACCACCAAAGGTGTACGAGAGCTTGACTGTGGGGAAGGCGTATTGCTGGGCGGCTACCTGGTAGTCGCTTCCAGCGAATTCTGACGGATACATAACTTTGAGTTATGTGCACTCATCAGTCTGTGGGCTGCACTTGGGTCAAGATGGCAAACGAATAAATAAAAGGCAGCAGGGCAGGGGCGTGTTTATGCGGGAAGCTCTTGACCTTGTGACAGACCATCGGACTACCTTCGCGCTTAACTGGATGTTATGCAGACATCAGCCGCGATAGTGATTGCAGCAAGCTACCGTGTAGCGCGGAAAGCACGGGCCGCAGGCATCGCACAAAAAATGAAAATCACATCATCAAAGGTGGGTAAATGACCACGGACAACTCGGGCGCTCGGACAAAGTGGGTAAAACCTTGTTTTTAGGCTTTAAATAAGGTTTTTGGAAAATGAATTTGTCCGTACTACCCCAAAAAGCGCCCGAGAGTGCCCGAACTCTAGGCTGTGGCCGAAAATTGCGTTCGGGCAAGTTCGGGCAGGTACGGACAAGTACGGACAATAGGATATGCGTTTTTATGCTTTAAAAGCGTTTTTTATATACTTTGTCCGTGTCCGTGACTGCCCGAGCGGGTTTTTATAGTTTTTGGCCGCAAACATGAAAAAGTGAAAGTTTGCGAAAAAAAAAAGCCCGGCAGTTGTAAATTGCCGGGGTAAACCATGTGCTATGAATGAGATACACCTCAAAATTTTAGAAATGATAAAGACTTCACCAGTCACTGTTGGAGACGTTTGTGTAAAGCTTCAAACTGAGTATTCGGATAAACAGATATCTGATTCTATGGCATTTCTCATTAATGGCGGCTACGTTGACCATAATAGAGGTTTGTATGCTTCAGTTACGGGTCATGGGGAAGATTACTACCAAAGCCTTAAGTCTCATAAACTGTAATGATGGATAGTTACGAAGCAAAGCAGATTTGTAGCGGATATTTTAGCTCAAAAAAGGGCTACTCCTGTGAAATTGAGGGATTTTGCGAAACTGAAAAGAACATAACTTTCGATGTCGTTGTGCTGAAAAAAGGTGGATTTGTCGCTAAACAAAGTTGTTCTTTGGCAATTGCAAACGAGCTAGGTCCAATTTCGCAGCTGCGATCTACAATGGAGAAATTTTCAGCGCACGTCCTGAATCACCTAATGCATTAGAATTTCTTTGGTGTAAGCTCTCCCTTCAAATACAACGGATGCTTTGGCACCCCATCTTTAGACAGCTCCAAATAGTGCAGCTTGTCCTTGTAAATGGGGTGTTTAAAGAGATTGAAAAAGATAGCGTCCAACTTTTTGGGCTGAACGATTGAGCCATTGCCCCAAGCACAAATGACTATCTCTGCTTCATACATTAGTTTTCCCAAGTGTGACAAATTTTCCATGTATTGCATGTCTACCCCGATGAGCAATGCTTCCAACAAATCCATTGGGTCGGTTGCTCGGTAGGGCAGCAGGTTGGCCACTTTCAACTCGTCATAACCCCAGCTTTTGGCGAAGGCAATGCAGCGGCGAATGGTTGGGTCGTCGTGATCAGCGTCAGCGTTTGAAGGGTTGAGCATTACAAAAAGGCAGGTGCCCAATCCTTTTCCTTCTTCCCACCAGTTGCGGGTTAACTGAAAGCGGTACTTTCCGCACTCAGAAATGACAGCAGAACTACGCATTTGGCCAAGGTTGAAGTTGCTCCACACTTACCACCTGCCCAGGTTGGAACTTACCCAGCAGAATTTCTACGGATGCGGCCATGACCAGCATTTTGCCGGCAGGTGTTTCGAGTTCGGTACTTTTGATGTGTGCCGCCTCTAAAACGTTAATCGACTGCTTTTCCATCATCTCGAGCAGCAAGTTGATTACAGGTATCAGAATTTCGTTGTTGCCTTCCTCGGCCAACAGCTTCCTAAAGATGCCCCATGAAGAGGTATACACCTCGGCAACTTGTGCAGTGGCCTGCAGCTGCGCCATCATGGCTTGCTTGGCAATTTGTTGTTGGTTCATACGGTGAATTTAGTAGTTTAAGTGTTATGGTTTTATTTCCACCTGCCGCGAATAAAATTGAAATCACGGCCGGCATTGAAGGTGAACATGCTGAACAGGCGGGTTTCATCAACTTTCATTACCACCTGGTAATAGTATTTGCATCCGAACAAATCGGATGTTGAGCCAATGTAAAACACCATGTGCTTTTCATTGATCAGTCCGCAATACACGAGCGGATGCCTGAAATATCCGGCCATGTCTGATGGCTCACCCGGCACCAGCTCTATGCCTGCCACTGTGATTTTTTCAAGCCGCCAGGGCTTTGGGTCACCCTCGTTGAGAATAAGACCTTCTCCCATATTGCAGCTGTAGAGAATGGTTGACACCCTTGGGTAGGTGTCAACCTTTGGAGTCGTCATACTTTTTCGCTGGTTTTGGTTGTATAGGTGCACAAAAAGTAGTCATATAAACAAGTTACCGGCAATGCAGCGACAGTGCAACCATCAACTGCTCCCCGATATATTTAGTGTATTGTGGCGGTATGCTTTGAGCTAATTCGCCTTGTCCTAACCAATGCAAGCCGGTCATTTCCTGCACCAAACCTACACCGGAGAAATTCCCAACATATTGAATAAACTCCCCTTCCTTCGGTCTCCTACCCATCTTCGCATTTGGTGCAGTATGTTCCGGGTGTGGCGGTGCTTTCAGTTCAATGTTACTTTCAAATAGCCGATGCCTGTAAGTTCTCATTCCAAACATTGAACCGCATAATTCAATAGGATTTATCAGTGGGCTTCCCGGCACATTTTCAATTATGTATGGCTTACCAGTTTTAATCAGTTCCCGCCTTGTTACTTCAATCAAATCAACATACTCCTTCCCAGCTTTACGGAATTGCATTGAAGCCATACTATAAGCTTGACAAGGCGGGCTTGCGTGTATCACATCGTATTCCTGAAAATGTGCCTTTAAGTATTCAATGGCATCGGCCTGTATAAACTTTCCCCTGTGCTTTGGTTGCGGTTCAATGTCCACACCCGTAACATCATATCCGGCTTGCTCATACCCATATCCTGCTCCACCGCCACAACAATACAGGTCAAGCAGTTTCGGACGAGAATGCACTGCCGGTAACACTGCATACCCGGCAATGGGGGCTGATGTGCTACTTTCGGCATTTGTGCTATTATCAAAGTTCAGTTCCAATTTCATCGTTTGTGCTTTTAATTCCCCCACTGCGGGTATGCTTTTACGTTATGCCCTCAACGCCCTATTCCTCTCCGCTATCTCCCTATTCGCTATCGGCACAACGATGTCGTTTAAGTCTTTGCAAGTGAGCAGGGTCTTTACCGCTTTGCCGCCCTCGCAATAGTGGAAGTTCCCGTTGTAAAATTGCACTTCACCGGCCATGCCTGTTCTTACCAAGGCCCCGTTTTCGTTTTTGAATCCCCAGTACTGGCAGTACTCAAGGGTCAAAGACTGGTTTTCATTGATTGATGTGTCCATACTTATTTTTGGTTTAATGGTGACGTATTGATAAATTCTTGCAACTCCATTCTCAGCCGCTCAATTTTGGCAGCATGCTTTTTGTGAATGGGGTCGTCTTCAATTGAGAAAAGTTGATTCCAATGCTTTCTAGCCAGCTCTAGCTTGTTGCTCAACTCGGTGATTTTGCGCTTTTTGGCGGCTATCAAATTGGCCTTTATTTGGTCCTCGGTCTTTTTGGTTGGCTCTTGCGAACCCCATCTCTGAACCACTTCGTGGCGTGGGTGCTGCACCTTGAGCAATGCCGCTCGGTACTCGAAATACCACCTCCATTTACATAATAGCTCAAATCGCATATCAGACCAAAAAAGCCTGCAAACAGCACCGCTTGCACGTTCATTTGGTGCATACACCTCTATCACGTAGTAGTGGGTTTTGATGATGGTGTCCATATCACGCAGAAAGCTGCTTGCGAAACCCTTCATCCTTCATGGCATCAGCCATGGTGAAAACCCTTTTGAGTTCTTCGAGTTCTTTTGGACTCAAATCGCGCTCTTCTCGTGCCGGTGAATTGGCGAAAAGGCTGTGTTTATGGATGAATGCGCGGTAGAAAATGCGTAATTCTTCATTGTAAATTCTCCAATAGAAATGGTACTTCATTTCAATTTCAGCCAAATCGGCCGGACGTGCCCTAATACCAATCAGGTTTTTGGTTTTTCGACCATTAATCCATTGTCCGTAGGTATCAAATTCTTTACCCAAAACGCTTGAAACTATTTGGACAAAGAATTTCCGTTGCTCGCTTGAAACCTTAAACCAGGCTTCGATGATTTTGTCGTCTTCGAGCTCCTCTAAATTGATTTTGTGCTTTTGGCAAATCTCTTGCAGTTTTTGAGCTGCATTTAATTTCTCGCCGCCAACACCTTGCTCAGCAAGTCGTTTTAGCTTTTTCTCTAATTCTAGAATTTTTGACATATAAAAGGTTGTTTAGTGGTGTACTGGTCTAAAAATTTCTCTGCTCAAAAAGTCGTACTGGAACCAGTTGTTGCTGAATTTTTTCCAGTAGGTTTTTTCGTTAATCAGCATGATGTTGCCGCCGCAATCGAGGCATTTGGTTTGCTCTTTTGGGCAATTGTGCCAAACAGCATCGCATTGAGGGTCGGGGCAAACTTTGATAGGTCCTATAATTGCATCTGCCATTTCACGCCTCCTGTCTCTGCCACTCCTTCACCATGGCTTCAAAGCTGTAATCATCCTCCTCAATTTGGTACTGCTTGCGGAAGCATTCAACCGCCCTGGTGAGCTCGCCGTATTTGGGTGCTTCGCCCAACTTGGCCTGCAGGTAGGAGCGGAGCATCAGGCGCAAATCGCGCTGAATGTGTTTTTCCAATGCCGCCTTTGTGCCCAGCTTCATCCATTGGCCATACTGCAGCAGCTGCCGGTGGCTGAATTCAAAGGCAATACAGCAATCGTCTTCTTCGGTGCGTGCCAGCTGCACAAAATGCCCTAAGGCGGTTTTGCGTCGGCGCAGGCGGTCGCGCATCCACGTATGCAGCAGCTGGCTCCGGTTGCCATCGCTGCGCACCACGGTGCTGCCGTATATGATTTGAAACATGCGTTGGTAGAAGGGACTCACGCGTACATAAATGCGGATGGGGGTGTTGTGTCGAATCATACGATGGTAAGGGCGGTTTGCAAAGGTTTTTCGAGGCGTTGAAATAGGTTTTCTTTGAGGTATTCGCGAAAGTCGGACAGCTTTATCTGCTGCTCCTCTTCGGTTGATAGGTTCACCAGGGTAATCGATTCCACTTTCCACCACTCTATTTCCAGTGAGTGGTGCTGCCTCACTACCATCCACAGGCGCTTTTTGGCATCGATGTAGCGCATCCAGTGGCGGCAGTGCAGCTGGCAGAATTCAGCGTCAGAAAGGGAGCTGATTGGGAGACTCTGCATCCGTCGAATCGTTGTTTCCATGGTTGAGGCTTATTTTGCGCGCTATGTCGGCATTCACTTTGTCGTAGTGAAAGGCCATAGCGCTGGTTTTTTTGTCGTCGAAGCGCTTGCTGTCAATGTGGCCGGCATAGGCTTCGCTGTTTTTGAGTTTGTCGCGCATGGTGCTGGCATTGAGGCCAACGGTGCCATACATGGTGCGGTGTGCAATGAGGTACTGCTGGTGCAGCTCCGTGAAGCGAATGAGCAACTGGTTGCCGTTGAGTTCGAACTCTTGGCCGTGCTTGATTTTGCCGTCGTTGAGCAGGTAAAGCATGATGTCCCAAAAGCGCTGGGTTTCGCCACCACTTTCGCGCTTGCTGGCTTGGGCAATGCCAATTTCCTTCATGTAGTCGAGCAGCTCGTCGTACGAAAAGGTGAACTTCACGGCCATGCTCATGATCTTGTAAGTGGCACACATGAGGGCGTAGTTTTCGCGCATCCTGGCAGTGATGCTGTTGTTGCCACCCAGCAGCTCGTGCATTTCTTTGCCGCAGGCTTTGAACACTTCCACAAAGTTTTTTTCAAACAAACTGCGGTAGCCCAACAGCTCACAGGTAACTGAGGTAATACCTTTTTCCTGCAGGCTGCGCAGCCGGTCGAACTGCTCCTTTTCTGCCTGGGTAAAGGTGTTGCGGTTGTAGTCCATCAGAATGCAGCGCTGCAGCAGCGGATCATCATCGGGGTATTCGTTGCCGGTGATGGCCACGCCCGAGCTGATGGGCACGCTCTCGGTTGAGAATCGGCCTTCCAAATTGCCGCGCTCGTATCCAAAGCGGTCATACAAACCACGCAGGGTGTTTTTGGCTTCGGTGGGTATTTTGTTGGTGTACTCTTCCAAGCAGGCCAGGGCGTTTACAAACTGGGCCATCTTGCGGATTTTGGCCTTGTCGGTATTGGCTTTTTCGGAAATTTTCAGCGGGTCTTGCGGACGGCCAAAAAGGTACTGGGCGCTGTTGATCATGGAGGACTTACCCGAACCGCCCTCACCGAAGAAAAATAGGATGGGGAAGTTGTTGCGCTGCTTGAAAATGTAGTCAGAAAACAGGCAGCTGATGGTATACAGAAGCATGATGTAACCCGGCTTGCCATAGGTGAGCGTGTATTCGCGCTCCCATTGCCGAAAATTCACAGTGCTGGGGGTATGTAAAAAGCGCTTTTCGTTGGCGTATTTGTAGGCATCATCGGCGTAGCTCTGGTTGCCGCTGGGTATGTAGTAATTTTTCGACTGGTAGGCCACCACACCATTTTCATCTACTGGTTCCCACTGCCCATTAAAAATGCCATTGGAGAAGGCAAAGAAGCCTGCAGTGTGCCATCCGAGGGTTTCAACCTGCATACAGCTTTTTTCCTGCTCATAGAGTTTCGATTTGAGTTTCATCAAATCGGCAGGACCGCCCCAAAAAAGGAAGTTGCCCGAACCTTCGGTGAATTCCTTGAAAGCATTCATCGATGTAAGTGCTTTGGTTTGCACGTCGAGCACCAGCTCGCGGCCGCGGATGTTGCGAATGCGCACTACGCGCCGGGGAAATACACCGTTGTAAATGTGGTACAGTACCTCTAACGTAAAGTTGCTGAACGGCTCGGGCGAAAAGCCGCTGGTGATGCTGCCATTCATTTTGAAGTACTGATTGTTCCATTCGAAAAAGCCGTACGTTTCCAAATCTTCGTAGGCCGATGGTGCCACACCTTCGGGCAAAAAGTCAGTAGGCTTGTAAGCGTCGAATGAGTTTTCGGGTGCGGTGTCAACACCTGCGGCCTTACACATTTTGAAAAACACCGATGGCGTTTTTTTGCGGGTGTTTTGCAGTGCCAAGTCGAACTCATGATCGGCTGTGTCTTTATCGTAATTGGCCGACTGGCCAGCTGCGCTATGCCATACGCTGCGGCCGCGCTCACCCAGGGAAGCAATGGCATGGCAGCAGCTATCGCGCTCCAAGGCATCACTTCCTAAGATGTCTACTTTGCGGTCGCGTATCCGATCAGCAGCAGCTAAGCACTTGCGGTATTCAAGCTCCTTTTTTTTGTTTTGCTCGGGGCTTGCCAGGTTTTCGTCGAATAGGTCAATATTTAATTCCATCAGGCTTTTGGTTCTGCATTTAACTCGGCTGTTTGTTCTGCTTTTTTCATCCGCACTTTGATGCGTTTGATACTCTCTTCTAAAGTGCCTGCTCTTACTATGTGCTCAAGCGTGCGGTAGCCGCTCAGCTCTTGCTCCAATTGATTGGCTTTAGCCACCAGCAGATTCACCATTTCGCGCTCGCGGATGTACAATTGGCGAGCGCTTGCCAGCTCTTGCAATTGCTCCACGGCCTGCCAACAGGCGCTGTGCATGTCGTTGAAGAAAAAGTAATTGTCGGTGGCCTCTTTGCCCTTGGCCGCCATGGCATCCATGGTTTTTTTGGCGAGTGCGGCCAGCTCCATGAGTTTAAACTCAGTGAGCCGGCCGCTCGCATCGCGGCCATGCGAAAGGCGTTCTGTTGCCTGGTCGCTCATGCCTTGCCGCGTTTTACTTGGTTGAGGCGCTTGACTGGCTCAAGGGTAACCAAGTCCATGTCGTCTAACCATGCCAGCTTTGCTTCATTTTCGGCTTGTTGGCGAGTTCTGGCGCTTACAAGTATGCGCCTTTTGGCTACCTGAATATTCGCCGATTTGCTGCGCTGAGCCAAAAAAACCTCGTAACGGTATACCGGGCGAATTGAATGCAAGAAATGCAGGAAGCGTGCTTTGAAACTCATAATTGACGCTCCTTCAAAATTTTAAATTCATTCATTAAACCAGCTTCAAGCGTTTTGCAGGTGCTCAAAAGCTCTTGCGATTCTTTGTACAAATCGGGGTTGTTGGTGCGAGTTGCTTTGCCCTTGGTGGTGAAGTAGTCTTTCTGCATGGTAAGCAGGTTGTCCATCTGGTTGAGCAGCAGCTCAGCCTTGGGCAGATCAGTTGGTTGGAGCTTGATTTGTGACATGGTCGGAATTTGGAAATAGTTTGAGTTGATGTTTTTCTATGTTGATTTTGCTTTGAAAGCGGGGAGAGTCGAGCAGCAATTGCAGCTCTATAAGTTCTGTTACACTGCAGGCTTCAAGGAAGCGCTCAGGGGTAATTTCGAGCTCGAGTACGCGGTTGATTTTAGGCATGCACGACCTCCTTTCTTACCAATAAGCCGTTGAGGGTTTCATTCGGTCTGTTGGCCCTTACTAACCAGGCTTTCAATAGCTTTTTTGTAGGCTGGCCTTGATCATCAACCTGCCACAGCTCAACCGTGTCCATTTGGTTTTTCACCAGGCGATAATGCTGGCTCACCTTGATGCTGGCGCTGTCAGCCAGCTGCAAATTGAATTGTGCAGCTTTGGCCAATTCGTCGGCATTGTGAGCCAAACGCACTTGGTATATGGCCTGAGTTGCGAGTATGTCAAAAGTGCTGGTGCATGGTTCGCATGCTTGAAATTCAACCCTCATGGCTAGCCTCCCTTCGTTTTATCCAGGACTTGGTTACATTCACTTCTGAGCCAATCGGTGATTTCCTTGGCTGTTTTGCCTTTTAGAAATGTTTGAGAGAGCCGTTTGATGGTTAATAGCAACTCGTCGCGCTCGGCTTTGAGTTCGTTGTTTAGGCGGTTCTGCCTCTGTATTTCATCGCTCATGGCTGAGATATTATGTCTCATCTTCGGCAGCCATGTAACGGGGTCTTCAATATGCGCAAAAGCATTCACGCAGGCAACGATGCGGGCGGCGTTGGCTTCCGCTTGTTGCTTTTCTTGATGAAATGGATGGCTCCAAGTACAAAACTCATCGTAAACTTTATCGCTTAGAATCACTTGCGTAGGCCTTTCGGCATCTACTCGCCACGGCTCCGGGGTGTGTTCTTGGTTACTCATGGCTGCCCTCCTTCACTTTCAGCGCTTCCTCTTTGCTGATGCGCTCAAATTCAATAGCCCACACCCAAGGGTTGGCCACCACGGCATCTTCACCATTGATGCTGGTCCACAGGGTGAAAAATGAACTGATGGGTTCAAAGGTGAGAGCTTCGGCCCCGGTGTTGTAGCCCTTCCAACCGTACAGCTTGTAACGCTGGCGGTCGGGCGCTTCGGGCCATGGCTGCCCCAGCTCTATGCCTTCGGCAATGGCATCGGCCTCGGTAATGTCTTGCAAGCGCTCATATTTTACCGACTTGATGCGCAGGAAAATCCGTGCTGCTTCAAATGGCATGTGGATGCCAGGCTTCCATTTATAACCGTATTTGCTTTTGGCGTATGCATACCAGTCTTCATGAAAACTTGTGGCATATACCCACTGATCAGGTGTTCGTGAACCTTCGAGCAAGTCGTGGGCATGATCACGAAGCACATAGAGAAAAGATTCTCTCACCCACAGCACATCACCAGGCATGTAAGGAGATTCGGGGAAGGCATAGTCAAATCCGCTGTAGGTGCGAATGAATTTGAGCTTGTTGCCCTTTACCCGCTTGGTCGATTCGTTGCGCTCTTTGAGGTTGGTAACAGCTTGCGCCTGCGGCTTCATGATGCGGCGCGTTTGGCTTTTGCGGCCGTCTAAAATGGCCTGCACCATAGGGGTGCTGAATAGCATGGGATGGAGCTTAGCCATAAGTCAGTTGATTTGTGATTTGTGCCCTTTTGAATTGATTTTCTTTGTGATCGACTTGCGTTTTCAGAAAGTCGTTGTCTAGATCCAGGCAGTAATTCCACACTAGGGCAAATCGCTCTGCTTGTTCTTCGCTTTTGAACTTTAAGCCTGTTGGATGGATGGTTGGAAAGTTGTTTTGATCATAAACTCTTTCAACCAGAGTAAAATGGCCTTGGGATTTGCTGTTGCCGCAAATGGCCACTGATAATGAATGAGGTAATCGGTTCATTGCACACCTCCCTTGCTCATGCCCATGTATTGCGACAGCAGTAGTTTTTGGCTGTTGCTCAACTGGGTGTTGAACCACTCAATAAGGCGCTGATTTGTCCGGGCAAGCTCGTACGATAGCACCAGTGCGTCGTCGGCATCAATGCTTAAGCTGGCCAGCAGGTCGGGCACCTGCAGGCGATGCAAGTGCTGCTCAAGTTGTTTTTCCATTGTATGTATTTCAGTTGTTAGGTCGGTAATTCTCTGGGCGGTTTTGAGGCATTGCTGCTTCAAACCGCACTCGCGGTAAAGCGAACCAAGCTGCATGAGCTCGCCCATGCTGCGGTATCTTTCTTCAAGCTGCAGATGCATGGTGATGGTCGTTTTCATAGGCCAGCAAATCAGCTTGTGAAACAAGGATGGCAAAGTCGGCCCCATTGGCCGCTTGTGGAAAGTCGAGCACTTCAATGAAGAAGGCGCGGCCCTGTTGGTGCAACCAGGTGCACATTTGGTGCAGCTGCTTAAAAGTGCCATGCACTTTGCTTACTTGCCGGCTTACAATTACTTTGAGGAAAGCGGCCAGCTCTTGCTGTTGTTCGTTGGTGAGACTCAGCAAATACAGCTGCAAGTCGTTTGCTTCGCGCGCTTCAACAAAGCGAGCGTGCAGGCGCTCTGCCAGCATGCCATTTCCATAAATGGCTTCAAAGTCGGCAGGGGTAAGGGTGCGCAATGCGGCTAAAAGCTTTTGGTCCATTAGCTGAGCGCTTTAATTTGAGCCTGCACATCATGAATGTTCACAGTGAGAGTTTGCACTGATGCTTGACCAGGTGCAGGCAGGTAATCGATAGCCTCGGGAAAGTTTTCTTGCACTCGCTTGTATGTGCCAAGCTGCAGCAGCACATTGTAGATGTTCTGTCTGAGTTTTTCGTGGCTTACTTTGAGCGATTCGTGTGCATTCCACATCTTCATGAACTGCACTGCTTCCGATTCGTCTAACAATACTTCACCATCCCATTTTTCACACATCGGATGAAGTTCCTTGGTGAATATTTGAATTTCATATCCAACGCCTGGACCACGCACCTTAAACCTGTCGGTTGTGCGAAAGTATTTTGGGAAATCATGGTAGGTACGTAAAACCTGTTCAGGCAAATTTTTCCGAACAACATCTTCAATGAATTGCTCCATGTTAATGCTGCTTTGTTGAATTTGATTGGCGATTTTGGCTACCATTTTGACAGCCACGCTGTTGGCGAGTTCTTCTGAAATTCTCATACTTAGTTGTTTAGGTTATTGATTGAGGTATTGCTTACAGAATTGCACCATGGCATCTACCCGGCGCTGTGCATTGGCATGGTAGCGGCTGTTGATACCAGGAATGAGGCAGCGCAGCTCAGCCTCGTTGCGCAGCAGTATGCGGCATTGCGATTCAAGCCCATCGAAGCGGTGAAAATCAATTGCCCTTTTTAGGCGGCCAATGGCTTCAAAGTGTACCAAGCGCTTGGGGTGTACGCTGTTGTAGGCGCGCTCGCGCTGGGTAACAAAGGCATACAGGTCGTTCCAAAGAGCCGAACGGCTTTGCAAAGTATAGGAGCCAACTTGCGGTATATACTGCTGTGCTTTCATAGCTATGCGAATTGAGGGGTGGCAATGTTTTTCGATACGGCCCAAGCAACTATGTCTTTGGTGCTGGCGGCGTTGAGTTTTTGGCGGATGTTGCGCAGGTGCACAATGATGGTATTGGCGCTCAAGCCCAGCTCTTCGCCTATTTGCTTGTCACTAAGGCCGCTTACTACTGCCTTTACCACATCAATTTCGCGGTGGCTAAGCTGCCCATCGGGGCCACCCACACCTGCGCAGAGTTTGAATTCATAGGGGCAGCTGCCACGTAGGGGGCAGGGCCAGTATTCAGGCTCGCCCATCACGCCCTTTACCATGTCGGGCTTGTTGTCAAAGCCACCGTATCGGCAAAAGAGCCATTGTTCAATGCGCTCCAAGCGGTCGGTTTTGCCCAAATGATCAAGCGAAGCCAGCGCATCAGGGGTGGTTGCCATTTCGGCTTCAATGCTTACCAAAATGTTTTCGGGTAGCTCGTCAATGCGAACCACTTCACCTTGAAACATGGCCAAGTAGTGCTCACCGAAGGCAAAGAATTCAATGGTTTCTTTGTCGAGCAGTCCGGCTAAAATGGGTTGGTTTACTGGAATCATGGCTTAGGCTTTGCGAAAGAGTTCTCGTCTGATGTACTGATCACCATCATGGCTGATTACCACCAAGCGCATGTAGCCTATGGTGCCTGCGTTGTCATACTCACTGCAATTCATCACGTGACCCTTGTAAGTGTTTGGCCATTTTATTTCGGCCAATTCATCAAATCGCTGTTGTGCAGCTAGCTCTGAGCCACATTTGATGTCTTCGATTACCTCACCACTTTGTTTGGCGATGTAGACGTGTGCTTCTTTTACGAAAGCAGGTTGAGTTTTTGAATTCATGTATACAATAGTTTACAGGTTGGGCAAAAAAAAGCTAGATGCGACCGGCTTCTGCTTCAATATTTCGGCATTCCTCTGCGTATTTGAGCGCTTCGGCAAGTATTGTTGCATTGGAGCGGCTGCCTTGCACTACCGCCCTGATGGTGTTTTCTGAGTAATCGTGACCTGCTTCAATGAGCCTATCACGCAGTTTTTTAGCATAATACGACGGCAAGTATTGCAACTTGCCTGTGCGTCTTTGCTTAATGGTTTTTGAGTATTTGTCGCTGTCGCTCATGTATGTAACTTGTATCGAAGTTGTATGCAGCAATATTAGTAAAGAATTGTATACGCCACAAAGTTTTTGTAATAAAAATTTATTAGAGCCATGAGTACCATCCACACGCGATTAGAAGAGCTGCGCATCGGCGCTGGCTTGAGCAAGGTGGATTTTGCCGATTACCTAGGCATAAGTCGCCAGCGGTACCAAAACATGATTGCAAAGGAGTACAACTTTCGTGTTGATCTAATAGAAAAGCTGGTAAGTCGCCGCCCTGATTTGAACATTCACTGGCTCTTTACTGGCAGTGGCAAGATGGTGAGTTTGCAGGTTGCTAATTACCCGCCCGTACCAGAGATGGCGCCTGCTATGGTTGCCGAACCGCCTTTTGAATATGGTAACAAAGAGCTATTGGCCTGCCAAGAAAAAGTGAAATTGTTAGAGGGATTGCTGCGCACTTACCTCAATTCACCCCCAGATGTTGGACCAACGTTGGACCACAAAAAGTAAACGCATTGAAAATTAGCACAGTTATGAGCGTAGTTCAAATACCTACGAGACCGCAGATTGGTA